>JAITFW010000049.1 GCA_031281085.1 Chlamydiales bacterium
TCCCTCTCTTATACAGACATACATAAACACTTTAAACATGATGTAATCAAGGAGAATGGTATGCATATTGAACATCCAAACAAGTATCCAGATCCCATCGGTCAGAACCCTAAACGAGAACCAACTGAGAAAAGCAGTGTAGAAAGACTGATAGAAAAGATCTCCAGCGATCCCTACAGTAAAGAGAAATCTGACGAAATGTGATTAAATGCTATTTTAAAATTAGCTGTCTGTAAGATTAAATCTTGATTTGTACATTTTTTTTACTTTTAGGTTAGTTCATGGTTTTCCAATCTGTAAGGAATTCTACATTTGAAAAAGCTGTCGTTACAGATTAGCTAGTTGTTTCTTCAAAGTGCAATGCTTCAGAATTTAAGCAATATCTTTTACCTGTGGGTTTAGGTCCATCATCAAAAAGGTGTCCTAAATGTCCATCACACCTACTACAGAAGACCTCTGTTCTTGTGCCAAATAAACTGGTATCTTTTTGGTAACCGATGTTTTCTTCTATCATCGGCGCCCAAAAACTAGGCCATCCTGTTCCTGAATCGTATTTAGTATCTGAACTAAAAAGAGGGAGAGAACAGCCTGCACAAAAATAAATACCGCGTTTTTTTAGATTATAGTACTTATTGTGGAAAGCATTTTCTGTTCCTTTTTGTCTAAGGATATCATATTGGTTAGGGGAGAGTTTTTTTCTCCACTCTTGATCGGTTAAAAGAACTTTTTCTCCATCAAAACGATCTAAAGACAAGAAACTCCCCTTATGAGCGATGCTACTCATTATTAAGCAATTAAAATGACATTTCTTCTTTTTTAACTTAAATTAAAGATAAGTGTCAATAAATGATTTTTATACGATTCCATATTAGTTTTATATGAATTTTGATAAATAAATCATGTATTTTTTTTGTTTTAAATGATAAAAACATAAAAAGATTAAGATTTATTGAATAAAATTACGATTTTTTATTGAATAAAAATTTTCTTCTTGAGAATGTGAAAATTATAGGGGTTAGTATATTGAGCCTGCTATAGGACTTAACAATTAACAGGAGGAATCTTTTTTATGACTACAAGAAAGACGGTAGCTAAAAAAAGAGCAACTAGGAAAGTGGCTCCAAAAAGAGCTAAAGCTACTAAAAGAAAAGCTACAAAGAGCACGAGTGCTAAAAAAAGAAAAACCACACCTAAGAAGAAGAAAAGAACTTCTTTTTCCATGTTGGGTAGAAGTACTACAGGTGGTGAACAGAACTTAGGTCATATCTACAGTTAATTTTTGAAAGATAACTTCGGGGTACATTTTTTCGAGGTTATCTTTTTAAGATAAGACACTACAGGAAGAAATAGAAAGCTATCCTTGTGTTGTTGAAAGAGTCCTAGTTCTTGTAGTATATGTATTTCTTTGATAAAAGGGCAATGCGTCTTTTTAAAAATAGGTTGGCAAAAACAAAAGTCTAAGAGCTGATAGATTTTGGAAAAGCTTATTTGTCCATTAAGTTGTTTTGCTAATTGCTGATATAAGAGAGCTGACTGATTCATTAATTGAGTTTGTCTTTTAGATTGAAAAGCGATTGCTTTTAGAAAAAAGTGGACCCATTTAATCCAAGCTAGATCAGAAGAGAGATCAAATAATCTTTTGTCATATTCTTTGCGATGTTTAGAAAAATAGTCGCTAGGACAGAAAATAGGCTTAATAAGCAATTTGTGTTGATGCAAGAACCAAGGAATAAGTAGTCTGGCAATTCTTCCGTTTCCATCCATAAAGGGATGGATAATCAGAAATTGACCACAGGCGAGTGCTAATTGAATTAAAGGATAAGCCGTACTTGTATTGAAAAAAGAGATCCACTCATCGATTAAAAAAGGGACCTCTTTTGGGCTTGGAGGTAGAAAATAGGCTTTTTCTATACCACAACCCTCTGGTCCAATCCAATTTTGCTGGGTTCTTAAAACACCTAAAGAGCCTTTAACTGAAGAATTGTATTTCATGAGACGGTGTAAGAAACATAAATCAGGGATACTTAAAGGTTGCCTATTGCGGTGGTTGATTAAATAGACTAATGTATGTAAATAATCGATCCATAAAGAATTAGGCTGATCATTAAGTAGATGAGTTAATTGCGTTATACTAAAAGGGACTTTTAGAGAAATACTAGTCTCTGCAATCAGTAAAGGTAAAAGCAAAGCCTGTTTTTTGCTATGAAATTGCAAAGCATCGTTATAATGTTCTAAATAATGAGATGCCTTTTTTAGGCTTTTACGGATTAAAGGATTTGATGCAATAGACTTGTAATTCGAAAATTCGTAGCTTATAAGCACAGCTTTTTTATCTTTGAATAGATCTAAAAAAGTAACCTATCAAATCTTGAATTAAGATTACAAGTCTTTTAATTATTTCGAAAAAAAAACTTTAAGCTTTTCAGAAAAATTCTCTTGAAGGGGATTGTTACGGTCTGTCTCTAACTCTTGGAATTTTTCTAATAAAGCTTTTTGCTCATTAGTAAGGCGTATGGGTGTTTCGATCAGTAATTTTACTAATAAATCCCCTTTAGATTTTCCTCGAACATTACGAAAACCTTCCCCTTTAACTCGTAATATTTTTCCGCTTTGTATTCCGCTAGGGATAGAAATGCGAGTATTTTCCCCTGTTGGAGTAGGGATTTCTTTTTCACATCCTAATGAAGCTTCTACAAAACTAATAGGAAATTCAATGATGATATCGTCTCCATCTCTTTGAAAAACATCATGGGGCTTAACCGTGATGAAAACATAGAGATCTCCAGAAGGGCCACCTCTTCTACCTGCATCACCGCATCCCTCTATACGAAGGCGCATTCCTGTGTCAACTCCAGCTGGTATTTTAATAGGGACTATTCGCTTTTTCTTTACTCTGCCTTCTCCATGGCATGTTTTGCATGGATCTGTAATTGTTTTTCCTTGTCCATAGCATTGATGGCATACACTTGACATGCTAAAAAAACCGCGTGTCTGATGGATTTGACCAGATCCCCGACAAGCAGGGCATTTTTTAATCCCATTAGCTGAAGCAGCTCCTAATCCATTACACGGATTACAGCACACATAATTTGTAATACTAGCTTCCTTTCCCACCCCTTTTACGGCTTCTTCAAAAGAGAGGGTAATGCTTATTTTTTTGCTTGCACCTTGTTGAGCTCCTGCTTCTTCAGATCCTCCTCCAAAAAAAGAATCAAAAACAGAATCACCATTACCACCAAATGCATGCATGAATGTACGCAGCGCTTCTTCCATAGAAGAAAAGTCACTAGTGCTCGATCCAAATCCTGCAGCTCGAGGGTCATGGGTCCCATATTGATCGTAATGGCGCCTTTTTTCTGAATCTCCTAGAATCTCGTAAGCTTGAGAGATTCTTTTAAATTTTTCTGTAGCTTCAGGATTTCCTTGGTTTTTATCAGGGTGATACTGAAAAGCATTTTTGCGATAAGCCGCTTTAATTTCTTCCTGGGTAGCATCGCGAGATATACCCAGTTCTTTATAATAATCGGAACTACTCATAATAAATAGGACATTTTAAATTCGTAAAAGGCTAGTGTAGCATAAAGGACTGGTTTTCTGCCAAGAATTTAGCAAAAGAGTCATTAAAGTGCTAAGATCCTGAAAACCTTCTGGGTTTTTTATATTTTTGTGCAGCTTTTGATTTTGCTCGACTTTTTACAGAGGGTTTATCGTAATAAAGATGTGCTCTAGCTGATTTCATAATGCCTTCTTTATCGATTTTCTTTTTTAAAGACCTCAAAGATTTATCAACAGATTCTCCGGTGCGAACTTTAACGCTTGTCATGAATAATTTTTCCTTAAGTTACAAATTTAAGTTCTTATAAGCTTTAAGCCGAGGTGGATTGGCTCTCTTTTAAGATCTGATGTTTAGTCATCTTAAAGGAAAATCTGCTTATTTTTCAAATCTAAAAAATCTTATAAGCTTATATAGGCAAGGTGTGATGGTAAAATATTTCTTGATTTTCTGTGTTTGGAGAGAGGCTGTTTAATAAGGGTAAAAGAGCCTGAGGATTAACAGTAGGTAAATAGATCGGAATAGAAAGCGCAAAAAAGTTGTCGGAAACAATATAATCGCTGTCTATGATTTTTTTATGTATTTCTTGGTTTTCTATAAATTCAGGGGCTTTGCTTTCAAGGAAATTCTCCTTTTGTACTCCTTGAATAACTAAAGAACGGCCTGATTTATGAGGCAATAAAAAACTGAAACGACCTAAATGGTGGGGTAAGTAAGCTAGTGGAGAATAAAAAGATTGGTAAATAGCCTTTAACCCAAAGCTCAAGGTTCTAGCAATAGTTACCCCAACTCTTGTGCCTGTATAAGAACCCGGACCTATACCAACAGCTATTTTATGGATTTTTGGATAGGAAGCAAGAAAACGCTCAATCATTGGGAAAAAAGACCTAGATAATTGGTTTTCATGTAGGTAGGAATGAGATTCGCAGATTGTATCTGCTTCTGCAACAGCAATTAAGGCTATCTTGAAACTGGTATCTAAAATAAGAGTATACATTTTTTCATGAAGAATTTGACTTATGCTAACAAAAATGACTAAAAATACGCCACTTTTAAACGATATTTCCACTATAAATAGTTTGCTTTATTGCGCATATTTTCTAGAGCTGATAAATTGATGGCCTTTTATAAATGATGTATTCGATGTAATCCCAGTTTAGGAGATCGTTTTTGGATAGTCAAAAAGAACAGGAAGAGGTTTTAAACGAAGAGAAAATGGAAGAAGCATTAGTCGAAGCTATGCAGAAATCTATAAAAAATGAAAAAACAAGAAACAAGAGCACTGAGTCCTTCCCTCATGAAGTTTTTGTAGTTCCTCTTAGTCGCCGTCCTTTTTTTCCAGGTATGGCAGCACCTATTGTAGTTGAACCAGGTGCCTTTTACGAAATCCTCAAACTAGTCGCTAAGTCAGAGCATAAATGTATGGGTTTATTTTTAACCCGTAATGAGAACGCAAATATTTATAAGGTTGACTTTGACGACTTGTTTCAGGTGGGGGTTTTAGCACGCGTTTTGCGTATTATTCCTATGGAACAAGGTGGGGCACAAGTAGTTTTAAATATGGAAAAACGCATTTCTATACGTAAACCTTTTAAAACTCTTAAATATCTCAAAGCACAGGTAACCTATTATCATGATGAAGTCAAACAGCTTTCCAAAGAACTAAAAGCTTATTCCATTAGCATTATTACAACGATTAAAGAACTTTTGAAATTAAACCCTTTATTTAAAGAAGAGCTGCAAATTTTTTTAGGGCATTCTGACTTTACCGAACCTGGAAAATTAGCTGATTTTGCAGTAGCTTTAACAACAGCTAGCAGAGAAGAGTTACAAGAGGTCCTGGAAACTTTTGACTTACAGGGCAGAATCGATAAAGCATTGCTTTTATTAAAAAAAGAAATCGATTTAAGCAAATTACAAAATAGTATTAATCAGAAGATAGAAGCTAATATTTCAGAAGCTCAACGTGATTTTTTTCTTAAGCAACAATTAAAAACCATTAAAAAAGAATTAGGTCTAGAGAAGGATGATAAAACTTGTGATGTAGAAAAATTTGAAGGGCGTTTAAAAAAAAGAGTAGTTCCTTCTGATGTCATGCGAGTCATTGAAGATGAAATGGAAAAGCTAGGTGTATTGGAAATCCAATCAGCCGAATATGCGGTATGTCGCAATTATCTAGATTGGTTAACGATTATTCCTTGGGGTATTTATAGCGAAGAGAAGCTGGATTTAAAAATTGCGAAAAAAATTCTTGATAAAGATCATTATGGACTTAATGATATCAAGGAAAGAGTTTTAGAATTCATTGCAGTAGGAAAGCTCTCTGGTGGGGTAAAAGGGAGTATTGTTTGCTTAGTTGGTCCTCCGGGGGTGGGAAAAACCAGTATTGGAAAAAGCATTGCAAGAGCTTTAAAAAGACCTTTTTATCGATTTTCTGTAGGTGGTATGCGTGATGAGGCAGAAATCAAAGGACATCGTCGCACCTATATTGGATCTATGCCAGGAAAACTTGTTCAAGCGCTTAAAGCAACTCAAGCGATGAATCCTATCATCATGTTAGATGAGGTTGATAAGATGAGCTCTAGCTATCATGGAGACCCAGCTTCTGCTTTATTAGAGGTTCTAGATCCAGAGCAAAATAAAGATTTTCTGGATCACTATCTGGATGCTCGTTGCGATTTGTCCCATATTTTATTCATTGTCACAGCAAATATCCTAGATACAATTCCAGAGCCATTAAAAGATCGCATGGACATATTGCGATTATCAGGTTATATTTTAGAAGAAAAGATACAAATTGCTCAAAAATATTTAATTCCTCGTAATCGCAAAAACATGGGACTAAAAACAACGGATGTTTATTTTACTAAAGATGGAGTTGCTCAAATTATCAATGGGTATGCTCGAGAAGCAGGGGTTCGCAGCTTAGAAAATTATATCAAGAAAATTATGCGTAAAGTAGCTGTTTCTGTTGTCCATGCACAAGAGAAAGAGATAAAATCTAAAAAGATTTCCATTTCTGAGAGCAATGTAAAAGATTTTCTAGGGAAACCCATTTTTACTACAGATCGTTATTATGAAAGAACCCCTGTAGGCGTATGTATGGGGCTTGCTTGGACTGCTTTGGGAGGTGCTACTTTGTATGTGGAAGCAACTAAAGTACATGCAGAAAAGACAGAAATGAAATTAACAGGACAAGTAGGAAATGTGATGAAAGAATCCTCTCAAATTGCTTGGACTTTTTTGCATAGCCGGGTGAATCGATATGTTCCAGGAGGAAGTTTTTTTGAAAAGGCTCAAGTACATTTACATATCCCTGAGGGAGCTACTCCAAAAGATGGGCCTTCAGCAGGGATTACTATGGTAACATCTTTGCTTTCCCTTTTAAAAGATCAACCTGTTATAGAAGATTTGGGGATGACAGGAGAATTAACGCTCACTGGTAAGATTTTGCCTATCGGAGGCGTTAAAGAAAAATTGATAGCTGCAAAGCGTTCCGGAGCTAAAGTATTAATTTTCCCATTGGAGAATCAACGGGATTATGATGAGCTTCCTGCTTACGTCAAAAAAGGGATTCAGATGCACTTCGTATCGCATTATGATGAGGTATTTGATGTCGCGTTTAGCAAGTAGTTCTTGCTTTGAAGAGAGCATTTGTAAAAAAATAATTAAACCCGAAAATCTTCAAGAAACAGTCAAGTATTTGCGAAGAGAAAAAAAAACCATAGCGACGCTCAATGGCTCTTTTGATCTTTTACATGCAGGGCATTTGGAAATGATTTTTCAAGCTTCTTTGCAAGCTAATATATTGATTGTAGCTTTAAATACAGATAGATCTATTCAACGGTATAAAGACGTAAAACGCCCAATTATTCCTTTAAAGCAGAGAGTCTTATTAATCGCTGCATTGGAAATGGTTGATTATGTCACTTATTTTAATGAAATAGATCCTATACGGATTTTATCAGAAATTCAACCAGATGTGCATGTCAATGGTTCTGAATATGGACAAAACTGTATAGAAAAAGAAACCGTCATTAGGCAAAATGGTAAAATGCACATTGTAGAAAAAATTCCAGGATTATCTACTTCTTTCATCATTAACAAAATTAAAAAAATATGCGATTAATAGGCCTTTTTGACACAGAGCAAAAAGCACTGAGCTTTCATTCTTTTTTATTACAAAAAGGAATCCCAAATTCCTATGAACCAGATAATCCTTTTGCGGAAAAACCTTTTTATCGTGTATGGGTTCAAAGAGAAGAAGACTCTAAAGAAGCTTCAGAATGGTATTTGCAGTTTCAGCGAAATCCTGATGTCTCTTTATTTCAAATCAAAGAAAAGCCTAAAAAAGAAGAATTAATAGAGCCTTCTGTCATTCAGGTACAAACCTCTCGAAAAGGGAAAGGGATTACTCCTCTTCTGATTTTTATCTGCTGTTTTTTATTTTTATGGAATTCTTTTCAAGAAAGTCAAGTTATGAAACATAAAGGAGTGTTAGCTCTTCAGGTCTCTTTAACGCCATTGATGCAAAAATTGCTGTTTGATTATCCAAAAGCTTTTGAGAAGTTAAACCAATTTATTCAAGAGCATCCTATGAAAACCTTTCAAGATGTAGAGGAACTACCTTTAGAAACCCAATTAGAATTAAAAAAAATAGAGGCAATTTCTTCTTGGAAAGGAATATTGGAGATTTTTCCCATTATACAAAAAGAAGGATTGCAAGCGATAAGCCAAATTCCGATTTTTGAAAAAATCAGACAAGGGCAAATTTGGCGCCTTGTTACGCCTATTTTTCTGCATCGCGATTTTTTACATATTCTTTTTAATATGGCTTGGCTTTTTCTGTTTGGTAAGCAACTAGATTTGAGAATAGGTAAGAAAAAAATGCTTGTGTTAATATTTTTGCTCGCCATAGCTAGCAATGTAGCGCAGTATATCATGAGCGGTCCTTATTTCATTGGAATTTCAGGGATAGTAGTAGGGATGGGTGGGTTTATTTGGATGCGCCAAAAAAAAGCTCCATGGGAAGGGTATTCTATCCAAAAGAGCACTCTTTTATTGTTGTTTTTTTTTGTTGTCGCAATGGTTGTATTGGATGGAGTTATCTGGGGGATTAAGCTGTTTTATCATCTAGCGCCTGCTTTGCAGATTGCTAATACCGCACATGTTGTAGGAGGTCTTACCGGAGCTTTTTTAGGGTGTCTTTCTTGGTTTAAAAAAGGACTTTCATGAGTCAGCGTTGCTTGGTTATTTTAGGCTGCTCTAGTCAGCAACACACGCGCAGCCGTAATCACGGTGCTTATCTTTTACTTTGGAAAACCGAAGGCTTTTTATTTGATCCAGGAGAAGGAACGCAGAGGCAATTTATCTTTGCAAATGTGGCTCCTACTTCTGTAACGCGTATTTTTATTAGTCATTTTCATGGAGATCACTGTTTAGGGTTGGGTTCTATGTTGATGCGCCTAAACCTGGATAAGATCACGCACCCAGTTCATTGCTATTATCCAGCCAGTGGCCAAGCCTACTTTGAAAGATTGCGCTATGGATCGATTTATCACCAACAAATTGAGGTCGTCGAACACCCTATTTTTGAAGAAGGAGTTGTCCATGAGGATGGGCAATTTTTGATTCAAACGCGTTTTTTAGAACATGGAGTTGATAACTTAGCTTGGCGTGTTATAGAAAAAGATCAAATTAAGTTTGATCAAAAAAAACTACAACGAGCTGGAATTTTTGGTCCCAATGTACGTCTTTTAAAACAGAAAAAAGAACTTATGATACAAGGAAAAAAGATCGAGTTAGAAGATGTAAGTTGGGTTCGTAAAGGAGATGTGGTTTCTATTGCTATTGATACTCTGGCTTGTCCTGCTCTTGTAAAGATCGCAGATCGCGCTAAACTCTTTCTTTGTGAAAGCACCTATCTAGAAGCACACAAACATCTAGCTGAAAAACATCACCATTTAACTGCTAAACAAGCAGCTAAAGCAGCTTTAGAAGCTCACGTAGATACCTTAGTGTTGACGCATTTTTCTGCTCGTTATCAAGACCTAAATGAGTTTTTACAAGAAGCTTCTGTTATTTTTCCTAAAACAATTGTCGCGGAGGATTTGAAGGTTATTCCTTTTTAATCCTCTTTAATCCTCAAGACCTTTCATAATAACAGTAAGTTCTCGAATGAGCATTTCCAGGCGATTTGGATGTTTTATGAAATTATGTAAAGCCGAGCTTAAATTAGAGTCTTCTTCTATTTTAAAGTCAGTAGCTGCTTTTAATGGAGTAGTCTTGGAAATATGAAAGGATTGATATAAGATGTTATGTATAATATAGGCTGCGTCTTTTAATTTTTCAGATGATGTCTTAGAGCTGTTTTCTATTCTTTCAATAATGGAACTTAATTGTTTTGTTCCATAGGCAAACTCTTCTAGAAATTGAGGATCTTTTGCTTTAACAGTATCTAGAGATTGCAATTTAGTTTTAAATTGATCAACACTGTCGTAAAGTTGTTTTTGTATTTTTTTGATTGGGTCTTGAAAGGGTAATGGAGAAGAAGGAAAGGAGCCGGTAATTCTAATCATTTTCACTCTCTTCTTTTTTTCCTTTAAGCTTGCGTAAAGATTTTCTCTTTATTTTTCTCTCCTCGTTTATTTGTTTAGGCCATTGTGCAGTGAGAGAGTAGTTTCAAAGTGCATTCTTTGTTTATTTTTTAGCTATCTCACTTATTTAGTTATTTGTCAAAAAAAATAATTTATTAACAAAACCATAAAGGTTTTAACAAATGATCTATTAAAACGATTTTTGTAAGTTTTTAATTTTTACATCTTTGTTGATTACTAATTACGGCTGCAATAATTGCAAAAGCTGAAGCTACATTGAGTGATTGCTTAAAACCGTAGAGAGGGATTTGCAGAGCTTGATCAGCCATAGATAACGCTTGATCAGATAGTCCGTATTCTTCATTTCCTAATAAGAGAGTAAACTCTTTAGGAAAGGTAAAGTCAAATAGGGAAGGAGTATGAGGAACGGTTTCTAAAGCGATTAAAGGCCTAGGGAGTTGTTCCAAGGGTTTGTTTTGATAGCAGCTTACCTTGTCAAAAGTAAACATCGAGGTTTTTTGCACTTTGGGGTTATCAATATAAGGGGTTTGTTTAGCGAAGTAAATGGGGCCTAAGCGAAATGCTTCTACTGTTCGGATAATGCTACCTACATTAAAAGCAGAGCGAATGTTATCTAGGTAGACTCCTACTTGTAAAAAAGGAGTGTCAGAATCGATATCTGATTGCTGATGAGATGCAAACAGATGGTGTTCTTGCCAGGATTGGCCCATTTGCGCTAAATGAAAATGATAACGATCACAGAGAGCTTTGATGTCTTTCATATCAAGTAAAGGCAGTTCTAACCAGGACTCTATGCGACGGTAGAGCAGGTCTTTACCTTTAAGGTGATAGTAGCGCAAAGCTCGAGCTGCCCAAGTGTGGCGCATTTTTACAGATAGCTCAAGAAACTCTGTTTCTATATAGTTTAAAGCTCTATTTAGTTGCTCTAGCCGCAAGATATCCCTCTAAGTTTCCTTCAAACACACATGGTTTTGCGGTTTCAAATGCGATGATTTTATTAGTTGCATTGTTTAATAGATCACGGTCGTGACTGGCAATAATGACGGTGCCTTTGAAATCCTCTAATGCCCAAGATAGGGCAGATACCGCTTCTAAGTCTAAATGGTTATTTGGCTCATCTAGTAGCAAAACATTATGGTTACACAGCATAATACCACCTAAAATAAGCCTGGCAGTTTCTCCTCCTGATAGGTGTGCAATTGATTTAAAAGCATCGTCTCCAGAAAAAAGCATTTTCCCTAAGATGCTACGTATGTCTTGATCGTTGATTCCCTCTCTTCTATTTTTGAGCCAATCAAAAGCTGTTATATTGCTTTTCTTATCGATTACTTCAGAATGATTTTGGGGAAAATAACCAATTTGCACTTGATGTCCTACTTCAATAAAGCCACTATCTAGAGGTAGTATTCCTGCTAAAAGCTTAATGAGCGTGGTTTTGCCTTTGCCGTTATTTCCAATCAATCCAATTTTATCCCCTCTGCTTACTTCAAAATTAAGGTAGTTGAAGACAAGATTCTCCTCATAGGATTTAGAGATATCTTTGACTTTGAAAACTGTTTGTCCAGAGACTTTTTCAGGGGGATAAAAACGAATATAGGGGCGTTGAATATTGGATTTTTTTAACTCTTGAGGTTCTAAGCGCTCGATTTCTCGTAGACGAGATTGTACTTGACTAGCGCGTGTTCCTGCACTAAAGCGTGCCACAAACTCTTTGAGTTGGGCAGCTTTTTTCTCTTTTGATTTATTTTCTAATTCTGTTTTTTCCCGGAGTGATGTTTTTGCAGCTAACATATCGTTATAATTGCCAGGATAGATAATGATGGTTTCATAATCTAAGTCAGCGATTTGTGTCGTTACAGCATTCAAGAAGTGGCGATCGTGACTTACAACAATCAGGACCCCATTGTAATTATGTAGAAATCTCTCTAACCAGCCGATGGACTCTAAATCGAGATGGTTGGTTGGTTCGTCTAGCAAAAGAGCTTTTGGATTGCCAAATAATGCTTGACAGAGCAAAACCCGAAACTGCCTATCCGAAGGAAGAGAATGCATTTTTTTATGATGCCATTCAGGGGGAATGCCTATGCCGTTTAAAAACACTTCCGCATCAGATTCTGCACTGTACCCATCTTCTTCTGCGATGATCTCTTCTAATTCTCCTAAACGAATGCCAATGGCATCGGTTATTTCCAATTCGTAGAGAGCATCTCTTTCCGATAAGGCTTCTGCAAGACGCTTATTGCCCATGATTACTACATCAATTACCTTCATCTCGCTAAACTGTGCAATATTTTGTTTGAGAAATCCCACTTTTCTAGGCAGTGTTACAGATCCAGAAGTAGGCTCATCTATTCCTAAAATAATATTAAACAAAGTAGATTTGCCAGCTCCGTTTGGACCGGTAAGTCCATAGCGGCAGCCTGAGTTAAAAGTGATGGTTACATCTTCAAAAAGAGTTCGGACACCTATTTTTTTAGAAATATCTCGTAGTGTAATCATAATTTTAGCCTATTTCAGAAAATTGCTTCGTATTCTAGCATAGATAGAAAAGGAGAACAAGAGTTATGACTGAATTAGCCTTTTCCAAGGCATGTGCGCTTTTTTTGCATTATCTATCTACTGCAAAACAGGTCTCTTCGCATACATTGCGTAACTACAATATTGATATGCAAGAGTTTGGTCGATTTTTTCAAAATAGAATTTTACTCATGACAGAGATAGATGTAAAAAAAAATGCCCCTTCCTTTTTCATACAGAAAGTAAATAAAAAAGCAATTCGTAGCTATTTGGCATTTTTAGCAGAAAAACGACTATCTAAAAAAACGATTCATCGCAGGTTATCTTGCTTACGTTCTTTTTTTGCCTATTTGGTAAAACACAAGAAGCTAGGAGTAAATCCTTTAAACGAGCTTGCTACTCCAAAATTGGGAAAAAAAATTCCTACTTCTTTACATTATCAGCAAATAGAGCAATTGCTAGCACAGCCTAATATAAAAACCTATTTAGGTTATAGAGATCGATGTATTATGGAGTTGTTTTATAGCAGTGGATTGCGCTTGAGTGAGTTAACCGGATTAAACAGACAGGATTTAAATATACAAGGTTTACTGATCAAAGTTCGCGGTAAAGGTAAAAAAGAAAGAGTTGTTCCCATTACTCAAACAGCAGCCCACTGGTTAAATACCTATGTAAATCATTCTCTTCGAGATCGAGATAGTTCTTCTCATCGAAGAGAGGAGGATCATCAAGCTGTTTTTTTAAATAAGTGGGGTAAAAGACTGAGTTCTCGTTCCATCGATCGTCATTTTGCCCAATACCTTAAGGCAAGTGGTTTAGCAGCTACCATTACACCTCATACGATTCGGCATACCATTGCAACACACTGGCTAGAAAAGGGAATGGATTTAAAAACCATTCAAATATTACTTGGCCATAATAGTTTGGCCACTACCACGATCTATACGCAAGTTTCCTCTCATTTGAAAAGGGAGGTGTATGATAAAGCACACCCTCTAGCGCAAGAAAAGCTGGGAAAGCATTAAGCCGGATTCTGTCGTTGAGCAATCATTCATCTAGGAGATTTGTTACCAAATCCCTCAAGCGATTTTTATTCTAATAAGCTCTGCGGAAAAACAGGTTGTTTATAAAAAACTATGCTCATTACTTTCTTGCTTCAGATAGGGTTTATCTCACCTCTCATCTCTGAGAGTGGGGCTAACTCTTAAAAGCTAGCATTTTCAGCCTGTCCCATTAGGGCGGTATATTTTCTGTTATACTTTCCGTAGCCTTGCGGCCCCCAGTCTTTCACTGGTATCTTTTCCTGCGAAGTCCAGACTTTCCTCTGCATTCAAAACAGCGATTGCTTAGCTTTCCCATGCAAAAATTTCTAAGCGCGACGGCGACGACGCTTTGTGGCAACAGATGTGCTTTCAGTAGACTCGCTATCTTGCCAATAATGGATACGTGAGCAATGCTCGCAAAAAAAGAGGTTACCTCCCTTACGCACTAAATTTTCATGTTGTGCAGTAAGGGTAATATGACAACCACTACATGTGCGATTTTCAATAGGAACTATTACGCGATCTTTTTTATTATGCAATAACCTTTCGTAAATTCGTAGAATTTCAGAGTTAGCTACACCTGCAAGCTGCTCTCTTTTCTCTTTAATGGTAGATCCTTCTTGATTGATTAAATCCACACTTTGCCGAATCTCTTTTTCCAAAGCCAAGCTGCTTTCTTCAGAGTTTTTTAAACTCTCTTTAATTTTATCTAAAAGCTCTTCTTCTGATATCTTTCGATCTACTAGATCAGAAATTTTTTGTTCAACGGCAAGGCGCTCTCTTTCTGCATGGGTCATCTCTTGCGTAAGAGCATTGAACTCATCGGCTTTTTTGACATTGCTCTGTTGTGTTTCTAATTTTTTGATTCTTGCATTGATATCGTGAATTTTTTGTTCGAGCATCTCGATGCTTTTATCAAATTCCTTAATCTCTTGTTCTTTGTCTGTGATTTGAGAGTACAAATCTTTTCGCAATTCTTCAAGCTGAGACAATTCCTTAACGCGTTCTTTTTTCACTCGCATAAGACGAATCATCTTCATGTCGAGCTCTTGAATATCTAAGATTTCCTTGAGTTCTTCTAATAGCATGGGCATCTCTTTGGGTAACTTTAAGCAGAGGTTATATAAGAGTACTTATAGAGCAATAGATTATATATTTCTTCTAATATCTCTCAAGTATAAAAAAATATTTCAAACCTAAAACGTAAAAAACGAAATTTTTTTATTTGCTTTAGAGACTTGGATCTAAGAGAACCTGTATGCAAATTCTCTGGTAAAGATTGAAATGTCTTCTCCATACATCCTCATGCTCATATCGAATATGTGACAAATTCCTTCTAAAGAATCTCTTTCTAGCTAAGATCTGCGAATACGTTCTTTTGTACCTTCTGGGATCTTTTTATTTTGTGGGTTTTCTACAAATTGCTTATTGCAGGAAACGCTTTGATTTTTTTGTTTCCCTGTATGAATTGATCTTTTTTTTCTTACGGTGTGTGAGCTGCAGTTAGGGCAAGAGATATTCATTGATAGCTCCCATAGTTTTGGTACATAATAGAGCTCTTTCGAAACCCATTTACCATAAATTCACAGATGATTTTCACAGAGAACCCAAGTGAATGATCCTAATTTAATAAAATCTAAATTGTCAATTAGATCAAAACCTGTTA
>JAITFW010000080.1 GCA_031281085.1 Chlamydiales bacterium
CTTGACTCCTGTTAGGCGACGAAACTTCTCGTCGTCCATGTGTTTTACTGTTTCAAATTTCATGGAATGTCCTCTCAAGAAAATAGGGCTGTATACTCAAAAGCTTCATTTCGAAAGAGCTCTATTGATAAATTTTCAAAAATCTTTAGCAAAAATGTATGTGTTTAAGGTGATTTACTTTAAATTCACTTTTGGCGAAAAACCTTGAGAAAAACCATTTGTTCCTTTAAATCTTGCTATGTACTTACCTTAAAATATGTATGACAACGACACAAAATATACACTCTGATTACGAATTACATACAGAAATAGCAAAACTATGCTCAGAGTATCAAGAGAGTTTTAAAAACATAACCCGTCAATATGCCTTTTTCCATATTACTTTTTTTCTGATTACTCTTATAGAGTTGTCTATTTTAGTGCTATTTTTTACATTTCTTATAAAACCCACTGTCATTGCATTCACCTTAGCGGGGATCTTTTTAACTACCTTTTCCTATTTCATGCTACATTTTTATTTTCAAGCCAAAAAGCCACAACAAATGCAAGACATGCATCATCAATTTATCCAAGATTGCATTCATCATATCCCTTCTTCTCATAACTTAGCAGAATATCACCTGTTTCTCTCTCAAGCATTGCACATCTTCTTACATACTTTTTCCTACCAAGAATCCCAATATTATCCTCTACCCTTGCAATCAAAGACCATCACTTCTTTAATTGAAAAATTTAGTGTATGGATGCACTGGAAAGATCTCTATTTGATGAAAGAAAAGATTTTACTTTCGATTATAAAACAACACATAGAATACGTAAAATTCTATCCAACAGATCTACAAGCCCATGCAGGCCTTGGCAAAGCCTATCTTGATCTAGCAAATTTATATTGTCATCCTGATAAAGTTTGCGAAAAGAAATTACCTTGGATCTCTCCTGAATACGATTCTAAAGAATTACAAAATAAGTTTACCAAAGCTTGTTACCGTGCTATTGAAGAATTTCATATTTTAGATGCTTATTCTCCAGAAGATCCTTGGGTACATGTGCAACTAGCAGGGATTTATCATAGTTTAGATGAGCCTTTAAAAGAGATTGAGCACTATGAAAAAGTACTAGCTGTTGTAGAAAAAGAAGAGCAAATTCTTCTTCGTTTGGGAACTCTCTATTTTCAAAATGGTGCAAGTGCTAAAGGACTACAGCTCTATGAGAAACTCAAACAAATCAGTGAACAAACCGCCACTGAACTTCTCTCTCAATACGGATCTTTTAGTCTGTAGCTAATAACGTTTTCCAGTCTAACGAACCAATGAGAATACCCAATAAACATAGTCCATTAGCCTTCCAATTGACTTTTTCACGATAAAACCATCTACCCCATAAATTACAAAAAATAATCACTGTAATTGCAAATACAGGGAAAATAGCGACATGTTCTAAAGAAGTAGAAGCTTCTGTTGATAAAATCATAAAAAACATGCCCACTCCATTGGTAAGTCCTCCACAAACGCCATATTGCAATTCCAGAGGACTAAGAGCTTTCACCTTTGTTTTAAAATAAAAAAAAGCTTGGAAAAGAGCTGCTGTGACATACATGATGGGCATAAACCATTGGCAACATGCTTCACTATTTTCAAAAGGGAAAAAAATCCCTCTTTCTTCAGGAAAATGCATGCAAAGAGCGCGCCATTGAAAAAACAGTAAAAATAAAATGTGCAAGAAAAAAGTAGCGGTCATAAAAATGAGCCATTTTCGAAAATGAAAAGATCTAATCATGCTATAGCCTGCCCAAAATAGCCCAATCACCATGAGAATAGAGCCAAAAGCATTCCACACTGTGTAAAAATAACCAAATTTACTTCCAAATAAAAGTACCATCACTACTATAGGTAAAACCGTAGAAGCATTTAAAACAGCAAAAGTAAGCCCAGGAGGGCCTGATTCTAATGTTTTGCCAAGAGCTGTAAGCATGACAGAAAGGACCATCCCTGCAATTACAGCAAATAAAGCCATGGAGTAGCTCCAAGAAAAGTCTGCCACGCGAATAGGGTTGAGCAAAACAGCAAGGAAGGAAATGACACTGAGCATAATCATCAAATATCCTTTTGTAGAACCTCCTGAATCAATACTACGACGCATACAAAAGTTACTAATAGCTACAAAAAATGAAGCTAGCAACATCAATTGTATTCCCATATTCCTCCATGTGGTGGATTAGCGTAGGAAAAAATGTTTTTTTGCTCAACATTTGAAGAATATTGTATCGTGAATATAATTTAAAAAACATTCAAGAGAGAGAAAACCGCGTGAAAGGAAATACTTTTTTACTATCGATTGTTTTATTGACTTCTAGTTATCTATGCGCAGATCAAAATGATCCTGTTTTTAGAGAAAGTATTGAGCTCAGGCAAATTGCCGATTATTGGAAAGAACAGGAATACACATTAGCTAAAGAGCGCATCTATCAATTTTTAGAAACCTATCCAACAACTGTTTTTAAAGAGCAATTATATGCAATGTTAGCCGATCTTTTTGTAAAAGAAAAAAATTACCTAGCGGCCATAGATTTTTATCAAAAAATCCCTTTTGAAAAAAAATCGCAAACCAGTTTATTTCACAACGTCTATTGTCTCTATCAACTAGGTCTATGGGAAGAGGTAACGATCCAAGCCCCACATGTAATGCAACACGTTAACACAACTAAAGAACAATTAGATACAGTGCGTTTTTCTTTTGCAGAAGCCTTGATGCAAATCGCATTAAAGATCGAAGATTTCTCTTATAAAAAAGAGATGCTTTTACAAGCTGAGTCTGAATATAAAAGACTGCTTAGCACTTGCTACGCTTGCAACTCTCTCTATTCTCTAGCCTATATCAATATCCTTTTAGAGAACCCTATGCAAGCAGCTAATCTCTATCTCATGCTAGCTGAGAAAGACTCTGAAAACAAAGAACAGTATTTGTTCCAAGCGGGTTATCTACAAATGAAAATAGATCCGGATAAAGCTATAAAAAATTTGGAAAAGGTATGTTCTTTAAAAAAAGAAAAAGGATCTCAAGCAGCTCACCTATTATTGCAAATACTCTTTCAACAAAAAGAGTATAGCAAACTCCTCATTATGCGCGAGAAACTAAGCGATCTGATCATTTCAGATCCTTTGATTTCTTATTATACAGGTAAAAGTTTGTATCACACCAATAATCCTGATCAAGCTATCTTTTTTCTCCTGCAATTCCTTAAAGGCCCAAGTGTAGATGCCTCTTATGAAAAAAATGCTCTAATCACTTTGATTTCTTGTGCAAAAATGACTAAAAATTGGCCTCTTTTAGAGGAAAATCTTGAATACTTAACCCGCTCTTTTCCTCAAGACACACAAACATTAGATCTCATTTTGATGTACACTCAGTTATGCAAACAGGATAAGAACTGGGGAAAAATGGCAGAATATTTACAAAAACTCATAGAATTATCTCCTGACCATCCTCAAAAAGAGACTCTGATTTACGAACAAGCTCTTTGTCTTATTCATGAACAAAAATTAAGTCAAGCCATTCAAAAGATTTTAGCATTTTTAGAAAACTTTCCTCACTCTGCTTACGCAAAATCAGCATGGCGCCAACTTTTAAATTGTTGTATGCAGGATTTAAAACACTCTTCTTTAGATCTATACTCTGCAAAACAAGCTGTGTTCATCACACATGCAACAAAAGCTTTGGAACAAAAAGATCTTTTCTCTGATGAAGAAAAACAAAAAATGCAATGGCTACTCATTCAATCCCTATTTGAACAAAAGCTGTACCAAAGATCTCTTGATGCATCTGAAAAATATGTAGAGCAATATGGGTGCTCACCCGATACATATCTATTCACAGCTCTGTGTCAAGAACATCTCGGCATAGAGCCTCTGCAAATAGCAGAAAACTTCGAAAAAGCAATCACTGATCCTAAGTCTATATACGGACGCATTTGCAATCGCAAGCTTTACAACTTATATCTATCTGCTGCACAAGAAATACCTGAAAGTTCAAACGAGGCTCTTCTTTTAAAAGCAGCAAATTGCCTATTTGCCAACATAGACGAGCCGGTAGAGTTGAACAACCTCGATTGGCTGGCTCACTTTTACTATCAGCAATTTGAAACTGCAAAAAAAGAAGAAAAACAGGTTTATGCTAAGCAAGCGAAGATTTCTTTTGAAAAACTCCTTGGTCATAACAGCCTACCTGTTGAATCTTGGTTAGAATTAGAAGTACTAAAACTTTGCGCATTATATGATTATCTTGGAGAAAAAGCAAAAAAAGTTCCTCTCTTAGAAATACTAGCACAGCAACAAAAAGATGTTTCCTCTATAGAATGGAAATGGCAAAGAAGAGTGTTGTTCGAATTAGCTATTTCCTATCAAGAGCAGAAACGTTATGAAGAAGCCATTCAAGTATACGATAAGCTCATCGATTCTTCCAAACACGTATTATCTTATTATGGAAGTGCTGCTCTTCTAGAGAAAGCGCGTTTACAATTTTCTCTCCTTTCTCTCCAGGAAAAAAGAGAAAGCTCTACAGATATCCTAGCTATTTGCGATGCGTTAAAAGAAGTGCAAATTAGAAAAACCCTTTTATCAGAGCCTCTTCATTTAGAAGCTGCTTTGGAATACATCGAGGTAAAAACCTGCATATCCCCTACTCCTTTAAAAAGAAAGCTAGAATTACTTTTACAGATGAAAGATGATTTTTCTCTAATAGAGGATCCATCTGTTCAACACTATCTCTCGACACAAGATCTTTTCCCAGATAAAATGCAAATATATCAAAACTATTTAAGCTTTATTGATTTAGAGATCATCTCTGTAAAGGCTCAATTAGCTAAGAAAAATCAACGTAAACAGATTTATCAAAAATTGAAAAACCATGCTCTTGCCAGAATTGATGAACTAGAAGCAAAAAATCTACATGACTCATTACAAATGAGAGTACAATTGAGCAAGGAGGCTCTACAAGACATCTTATGACAGCGTCCTTAAAGAATCGTTTCATGTTTCTCTCGTATCTTATTTTCTCTCTTGCTATGCATATAGCGTGTATATGTATTCTTTATTCTTTTTCTTTCCATAAAAAACACAACCTCTCTGCGCTTTTTTGGCTATCATCATCAAGCCCTCATCTTTTGCAAATAGATGAAAAGAACAAGGAAAATGTTCTACAAGAGGTTTTTGAACAAATCGTAGTGCCTCCTGCAAACCATCAAATCCCATATGATTTACTCTCTTCTCATCACCCACTTGAGTTAGCTCCTGATTTAGAATTGGTTGATTCTATATCTCTTGTAAAAAAGAATCCTCTGTCTTTTTCTATAGAAGAGCCCTCTTCTCTAGCTCCTGTTTGTTTGCCAAAGTTAGAAAACGAACCTCCTTTAACTTCTCCTATTCTTTCGATGGATCCTTTTATGAATAAAAAACCGGAAATCGATCCTGTAATGCAAGCTACATTAACTCCTCAGCCATTATCACAAGCATTGGAGAAATTTAACGATACACAGCAATTATTCTTATCTAAAGAACATAGAAAAGCAACCATCTATAAAGAAGATGGGCAATTTCCTCTAATATCTCCTGTCATACACTTACCCACTAAACATGCTTCCCCTATTATAGACCCTGATCAAATGGATCAAATAGCTACTCAACTAAAAAATCCCCCTGCGCTTTTTTTAAAAATAGAAAACTTGGAAGTCATGCGTCATTTTTTACCTGAAATCTCTCCTATTTCTTGTTTGAAAAATTACGGATTTCCTTCTTTTGCCATTGCTAATGATTGGAATCATCTCTTTGAAACTCATGTAAGTTATATTCCTCAAGATAAAGGATATGTATTCTCCGTTGAGCTTTTCCCCAGACGGGATTTAAGCCACTATCGCTTAAAACAATGCATCTGCTTTATTCTCGATCGTTCCAGCTCTGTTCCCAGACATCGCTTTGCTGTTTTTAAAAGAGCGGTTCTAAAAGCATTAGCAAGTATGCAAGAAGAAGATAGTTTTAATATTTTTATCATCGATAAAAAAGTAACGTATTTTCATGCGTCTGAGCTCAAAATTTCCAAACAAAATATTCGTCGAGCAGAAGAATTTTTAGAAACACAAACATTTGGCAGCAGAGCTTCCTCCTCTGATATTTATAAAAACTTAGAAACTTTGCTTTTAGATCTATCGCGACAAGAGAACCTTTGTAATGCCATTTTGCTAACCTCTGGGAAAAACACGTTTAACTCCACACTACAACAACAAACAGTTAAAAAATGGCTAGAAAATAAGCAAGGTCACATAACGCTTCACACTGCAGCTGTAGGAAGAGAAAATGATCTGACATTTTTCAATCTTATGAGTACTAGCAGTGGAGGCTTTCTAGTGTATTCTGATACACATGCTTCTTTTCCACGTAAACTGGCTAAGTTGGTATTAGATTTAAAAGATCCACTTCTAACCCATCTGATTCTTTCTGCTAGACCCTCTGATGTTGCCTCTTTTGTGGACTTAAGTCCATCTCTTCAATCGGTTCTCTACCAAGGAACTCCTTATACAATCACAGGTTATATAGAAGATCCTTGTACGTTTGAACTATCCATTCAAGGTAAACAATATCGCCAATGGATCGCTATTAAAAAAAACATCTGCTTTGCTGATGCAGAAAAAGCTGATTTTTCTTTAGAAAATCAATGGAAAATGACAAAAGCACATACGAATTTTTTAAAAGAAGGCAAAAGAGATTTGCTCAGCGATGCGGAAAAAGTGTTAAAATCCCGCTTTGAAGCAGCTTTCGAATGAGTTTACGTATTCTAGGTGGTGATTTTCGCGGTCACCTACTTAAATCTCCTAAAACTCCATTAACCCGTCCTACCCTAGCGGTGCTTCGCAAAGCGGTATTTGATATTCTTTATCATAAGATTGAAGATGCTCTTTTTCTTGATTTATTTGCAGGATCTGGAGCAATGGGTATAGAAGCTTTGAGCCGAGGAGCTTCCCATGTCACCTTTGTTGATAACAATCCGATAGCAACGTGTTGTCTAAAAGAAAATATCCAACTACTGCAATTAGAAAAACACTGCTCTATTTTTTCATGTAGCTATAAACAGGCTTTAAAACAGTTGCTAAAAAAAGAATATCAGTTCGATATTGCTTATATCGATCCTCCTTACGAACTCTCTCTTAACACAACTATTTTACAAGAGATTTTTGCGTTATTTGATTGCTCTTGCTTAATCAAACCCAATGGAATTGTTTTTATTGAAGAAACTATTCATACTCAGTTCGAGCTTAAATCCTTTACATTTGTGAATATACGGAAATTTAGCAACACGCTTTTGCAGCAGTACCAAAAGAAAAGCACCTACTAAAGACAATAGAGCTCTTTCGAAACCCATTAGCACAACTCCAGATGATCAATTCCAGCAATGAGATTCAATCGAAGACCAAATCTTTTCCGTCTATTTCTATAACGATCAGCTAAAACTGCAACTGTTATGAGGAGTATTGGAAACACTCCTAAAAGCTCGACATTGTCATGAACGAGATAAAAGGCTATACGAATAGAATCAAACCTATTTTGTTATTAGATGAAGGATAGACCTAACTCATAGGTATAGTGTTTTACATCTACATTGATAAAATCACTTGATCCAAAGCAACGGATAAAGAAGCAACAGAAGGAAGCAGATCTCGAATTTTCATTTTTCTATTAGCCCCATATGTTTCGATAGGATGTAGATCTGGTGAGTAAGGAGAAAAAAAAAAAAAAAAGAAACAACATGACTATAACAATTTTCTAGACTCCATTGATTTATGAAAGCTTGCATGATCAAGAATGAAAACCTGGCCAGGACTCAAGTTTGGAATTCATTCTTGCTGCAACCAGATATTAGAGCTCTTGCATAATCTCAATTTCAAAGATCCCAATTATAGATCCCTGCTACAGATATTAAACTTTAAATTTTCATAAAGATACGGTAACATAATAGGATGGCATATTCACATGATTTAAGATGAAAAGTCTTTAAGACAAGGATTATCAAAGAAAGAAATAAGCCAAATATTTGGAATAACAGAGCGGACCCTATTTTAACTGGATAAAATGAAAATTTAAAGTTTAATATCTGTATGAGGCAGCCTAAAAAACCTCGTATGAGAATGTCTGATAAGGAAAGTTTTGATCTTGTTGTTCGCTAGAAATCCCAAATCTGAGGTTTATAATACCTCTGTAGCCAAAGCGGCTAATTCAGAGCGCTCTGTGCGATCTAAGAAAATGTGCCCGTAGATAGGATGTTCTTTAAACCTGCCCACCGTATACGTCAGAGCATTGGAGTCCTTATCTAAATAAGGATTGTCTATTTGAGTAGGATCTCCGGTTAAAACCACTTTTGTCCCTTGACCTGCCCGAGAAATAATGGTTTTTACCTCATGCGGTGTTAGATTTTGTGCCTCATCGATGATGATATACATATTAGGAAGCGTACGGCCACGAATATAGGTTACCGCTTCCATTTCAATCTTCTTACTTTCCATAATCCATTTTTGCGTTTCAGTAGAATTAGCAGAACCTGTCGACTCACATAAAAATTCTAAATTATCATAAATAGGCTGCATCCAATGATAAAGCTTTTCTTCTTTGCTACCTGGAAGATACCCAATATCTTTTCCTAAAGGGATAATGGGCCTGCTCACAAGAATTTTTTTATGATTTCCATCATCGAAAACCTTTTTTAAACCCACAGCTAAAGCTAAAAGAGTTTTTCCTGTCCCTGCAGGCCCCATAAGGGTTACTAATTTGATATCGTTGCGTAACAGTAGGTCTAAAGCACATTGTTGTTCTATGTTCAGGGGATGGATACCCCAAATATCTCTTGGTAGCTTTAATAGAGGTTCTAGCTGTTTCTTTTTGGAGTTGTATTTACACACAGCAGACGACTGCTCTTTTGAGCGAATCAAACAATATTCATTAGGATGCAAATCAGGTACATCAATCGGCAGAGCCCCATCTTTATAGAATAGGTCTAAATCTTTCTTACTCATATCTAATTTTCGATACCCTTTATAGATGTTTTCATAAGAAAATCGCAAGTTAATGTAGTCTTGTGATTCTATTCCTACAGCTTCTGCTTTCACGCGCACAATAAAATCTTTAGAAATAATAGAAACCGAGACGCCCTGTTCTTTTAATTTAAAAGCACTAAAAATAATTTTATGAGCACTTCGATCCAAAGAAAAAGGAAAAGCTCCTCGATCTACAAATTTCGTATCCATTTGCACTTTTACTACAATCTCATTTTCAATAGGGACTCCTTGAGCAAGAAGACCTGGATAGGCGTTTTTTAACCCATCGATATAGCGCAAAACATAACGAGCGTTCTTCCCTAACTCGTCTGAAAACCTTTTCATTCCATCTAACTCCTCAAGAACAGCAAGAGGGATCACAACATCATTATTATGAAATTTAGTAATGGCATCAGGGTCATGTAGAAGAATATTGGTATCTATGATAAATGTTTTACGAACCACTTGATTTCTCCTTTCATTCAAATTAAAGTGCAGCATAACGTGCTCTTTTACTAGACTCAACTTAATTTTTTTAGCTAAACTATAAGTATTTCATTATTAATAGATTGGGATTCAATATCAGCAATTGACTATTTCGAGTGCTAAATTCTTGACGATGAACTTGAAAATCACTTATAATGAATTTTGTACTTTAAGGAGAAATTTATGAAAATTAATCAGAAAATGCTAAATATACCCCCTTATATATCTACCTCCTGGAAAAATGTAGCGGCTCTACATGTTGATACTCAGCAAAATAAGTCCATTCTTAACATTGCTCTTCTCAATGGAACCTGTGTGCAAATCCCTAATTTGACCTCTTGTGTTCTAGAAGCAATTTTTTCTATGCACTCTCAATATTTAGAACAAGAACACTCTGTGTCCTTCAATAAAGAAAAAACGGCTTTACCAAAAGGAGTACTGGGAATTATTCCTGGGATGGAGCTCATCAATACCTCTGAATTAGCTGAGAATCCCGAGTCCCTTCAAAATCTCACAACCTTTTTAAAGACCTTAGGTGCTTCATTTAAAGGAATATTACCTGGAATAGACCTACTTCTCCAACATAACTCTCAATTAACAGATGCTCCTCTTCTCTCTAAAGATATTTTAGAACATATTTTTTCCTTTTTAAAGTCTTTAGATGATGGCTCCATGCTCAATGTGTTGCTTACTAAACCTGAACATCCTCATTGCAACTGCCCTTATTGTCAAATTAATCGTTTTGTGCAAAATAAAACAGAAGAACTCGAAGAAGAAGTATCCGATAAAGATTTAAAATTCAAAACTTGGGATATTAAACAGACAGGAGATAAGTTATTTTCCGTAACAAATCCTTTTAACGCAAATGAAAAATACAGCGTATATATTGGTAATCCTATTGGATGCACTTGTGGAGAAATGCGTTGCAAACATATTCATGCAGTGCTAAGTGCAGATATTGCTTAAAATTTAGGTTAAATCATAGATTTTCTTGTAAATGTTTTGTCATACTCGATAAATTTGTGGTAGGAAAAAGAAATTCTTCCTAGAATGACGACTAGATTATTATGATTAGGAGGAATGTAGTAGCATGTCTAAGTCTTTTAAGTTTTTTTGCACATCCTTGTGCGTTTTTTCCTTCCATTCACTTTTTGCAGATGGGTTTGCAAAAGAAGATGTATTTAATGATTCTCCACCAGCTGTTCAAAATTCTGAAATTCCATCAATTCCCCTCTCAACGCAGCAAGAATCATTCGAACCTTTTACTGGTAAAGTAAGAGGAAGAAAAGTTAGATTACGATTAAATCCAAGTTTGGAAAGCGACGTAGTTGCAGAAATGCAAGCGGGTGAGCTCTTATCCATTATTGGAGAAAAGGAAGATTTTTGGGCAGTCTCTCCTCAGAAAGATTTCAAAGTATATGTTTCCCGTAAGTATGTACTGGATAATTTCATAGAAGGCAATCGCGTCAATATTCGCTTAGAACCAAATGTTGATGCTCCTAGTGCCGGCTTCTTCGATCATGGCTATGCTGTAACTAATCCTTCAATTTCTTCTAAAGATCAAAAGTGGTTTGAAATTGATTGTCCACCACAAGTACAATTTTATATTGCAAAGCAATATATAGAATATGTAGGTGGTCCTGAAGTAAAAGAGCAATTCGATTTACGTGTTGCTACAGCAAAACAAAAGCTAGTTTCCACAAACCTACTTGCAAAATCAGACTTACATAAAAATGTAGATGAAATTGATTTTGCAAAACGAGTAGATGCCTATAATGAATTAATTCATGAATATAAAGATATTGTTACTGTTTCAGAGCAAGCTAAAGATGCTCTAGTAGATTTTCAAGAAAAATATCTGCACAAAAGAATCCAACACTTAGAAGCTCTGCAAACCCAAGATACCTTCTCTGATACAGAAGATGGTAGAGCTGATGCAGATAATGCAGTTTGCATTAATCAAACTGATAAGATGAAGATGTGGGAACATGTAGAAGAAGCTCTTTTCTTAACTTGGACTAATATGAACTACAACAAAAATATGCAAGACTATTATCAAGAACAAAAAATAACGGCTAATGTCATCTCTGGAATTGTTGAAGCTTATAACTCCGCTGTTAAAAACAAACCAGGCGATTTTATCCTACGAGATAAAGATATTCCTGTTGCCTACGTATATAGCACTATTGTCAATTTGCAAGATTTAGTGGGCAAAAGAGTGTCTCTTGTTGCTACACCACGCCCTAATAACAACTTTGCTTTTCCCTCCTATTTTGTTTTAGACGTTAAGTAAGAAATCAAAGGAGCTTATGTGAGCTCCTTTTTGAATTTCCTGTAAAAGCGTTTATCGAATGCTCGAGGGCCCTTTTCTGCCGTTTTTATGGACTGGCTGTCCATGATTGCTGCTCTTGGTTCTTCGTCTCTCCCAGACAAGGCTCTAACCGATTTTCTTAATCGATGTTTTTATCGCTCAAATACGTCTGCTTTCTGCCTTTTTCGAATGGAAGAAATCTCCTCTGTCTTCCTGTTTTGGCTACGTAAAATATAGCATTTATCTTTTGCCTCTTGCTGTCCTTCCTCTACTCGAAAAACGGGTTCTCTTTTTTCTCTTTCTGCATCAGACAAATCTCTCGGATACATCCCTACTCCTCAAAAAAAGGGGTATCTTTCTAAAAATTAGGTTTTAGTTCTGCTTCTTAGATCTTTATTTGACAACGTATTCATAACTTCAGCTATTTGCAAATCTCGTGGTTTTTTATCAATTTCGGCTAACAGTTCTAAATCCACCTCTTCAGAAAGCAATTGTAAATCCTTAAATTTGCGTGCTGTTACTAAAACACGAGTCTCTAAAGATCCTACTGCTTTATTATAAGATTCAACTGCCTGAGCTAAGCTCTTACCCATTTTAGACCAATGTCCTGTCATATCAAGCAATCTTTTATATAACTCTTGACCAAGCTCTCTTACCTTCTCCGATTGTTTAGATAAGTTTTCTTGCCTCCAACCATAAAACACTGTACGCAAAAGTGCAATAAGGGTTGTTGGCGTTGCAATGATGACTCCTTGCTCTGCACCTACTTCGATTAAAGAAGGATCATGCTCAAGCGCTGCACTAAAAAAAGCTTCTGCTGGTAAAAACAAAATGACAAATTCAGGAGCGGGTTGGAAGTGCTCCCAATAACTTTTCTTACTCAAAGCAGTGACATGAGCTCTTACATGACGTGCATGCTCACGAAATTTAGCTTTCTTGATCTTTTCATCAGGGTTATACATAGCTTCTAGGTACGCCTCTAAAGGGACTTTGGCATCAATAATAATTTGCTTTCCACTAGGCAATCGAACGAGAAGATCGGGCCTAATGCTCGTTTCTTCTTTCGATTTATATTTTTGCTCATAAAAGTCACAGTAGTTAAGCATGCCAGCTAATTCAATGATTCTCTTTAGTTGCATCTCTCCCCACCTACCACGAGACTGCGGATTGCTTAACACTTGTACAAGATTGGCTGTTTCTGCTTTAAGTTGTTTTTCACTGTCAGTTAAAGCACGCACCTGTTCTTTAAAAACCTCTCGTTCACATTTACGTTCATTTTCATATTTACGTATCTCTAGATCAAGTTTGAGCAGAGTTTCTTTAAAAGGAATAAGCATTTCTTCCATAGACTGTTTGCGCTTGTCTAAATCTGATTGGGCAGAAATACGCCATTTAGCAACTTCTGCTTCAGCAATGGATAAAAATTGCTTATTGTTGTGTTCTAATGCTTGAGAAGATAGAGATTGAAATAAGAGTTTAAAATGTTGTTCTGCTATCTCCATAGCTTGTTGTCTTCCTTCAAAGCCTTTTTGCTGTAACAAAAGAGTAAGGATCTCTTCTTCTCTTTTCTTTAATTGCAAATCTAAAGCAGACGCTTCTTCTGCTTTTTGCCGAGCTAGAGCTAAGGAAATCTCTAGTCTTTTTCGACTCATCAACGCAAATAACCAAAGCCCCCATCCCGTGATAGCTAATAAAATCATCACAAGGTCCTTATTCATTAATCCTCGTACTCAGGTTCGAAATCTACTAAGGTTTTTGATTTTCTACCTGCGATTAAACGGATAATCGATAGAGTCCATCCCAGAAGAATATAACTCCAAGTTACAATGGTTAACATGATAGGAAAGAAGTAAAGCGTTCCATAAAAAATAAAAATAGCGGAAATAACAGTCCCAAGAACCAATTGAAAAGAAGGAACTCGAAAGTGCAAAGCTTTAGAACTGGGAAATTTCCAACGACTTACCATAAAATAACCTAAGATCATCATGACAACGCTTAAGATTATAGCATGGGCTTCTTCAGATAGAGGAAAATAGTTATAGAAAAAGTCAGACGCAAATAAAAGGTTCAGAGAAACCACAGCTAAAGCAGCAGCAGGAATGGGAAGGCCTGTAAAATGTTTTTTTGCAGATAAAGCTTCAGCATTTGTTTTAAGTTCCGCTGTTTTTACATTAAAACGAACAAGTCGCAAAATACCACAAATGGAATAGAGCATAGCTCCTAAAACGGCTAAAAAAGACAACCCTGTTCCAGGTTCTAACGATAATGTTTTTAGAAGCAAAACAGATGGCGCTACCCCAAAAGATATAGCATCTGCTAACGAATCAAAAATAAATCCAAACTCGCTCTCGGCTCGAAATGCTCGAGCAACAGCGCCATCTAATAAATCTGCAAAAGCCGCCACTAATAATAAAAGTACCGATATACGCAATACTTGAAACAGTCCAGAACCAGGCTCTACCATGTTTACTTTAAAAATGACAAATAATCCACAAGCTAAACCAAAAGCTGTGATCATGTTGGGAATGAGATAAACCCTTCGCATAATCCCCCTTTTTTAATCCTAAAATTGTTTTTCCTGTACATAAAAATCGTATCAGTTTCTTAGAATTGTTGCACTCTAATCACTTAAGTTCTTTGCCTAGAAAAGAATAAAAACAACTTTTTAAAAATTATACTTTTTACTAGACAAGTAGCTTTTAACTACTATATATGGTGTGTATGATTCAAATAAACTACCATATGTAGTATAATGATCTTTTATTTTTTAGACTTCGCTGTAATTGCTTAAAACGTTAATCTAGGAGCCATAACGAGAAAGACCCAAGACCCTAGCATCTTTATAAAAAACTAAAATATTCGGAGCAAAAAAATATATGAAAGGTTCAATGACTCAAGGCGATCTTACGAAATTAAAAGAATCTCAGATGATTCCCTCTCTACAGAATTTCACTGTTGTTAAACGCAATGGTAGTATTGTTCCCTTTCGTCAAGAGAGAATCTTAAGAGCTATTGAATGTGCCTTTCGCGATACTAAGAAAGTCGATAAAGAAATCCCTCTTAGCCCTTCTTTACGCCAATCTATCGATCAAATCGTTAACCTAGTGATTGAAGATTTATATAAACTAGCTATCCAAGGAACTTCTTTAACCGTTGAAGGAATTCAAGATCAGGTAGAAGTTTGCTTAATGAAAGCAAGTCATCATGACGTAGCACGAGATTATATTATTTATCGAGATCAACATAAAACCTTGCGTGACGACTCTGTACAAAGCTTAAAAATTCTTAGAGAAGATGGCACAGAAGTGCGTTTTAACCCCATGAAAATCGCCTCTTCTTTGGAAAAAGCATTTCGCTCTTCTATGGAAATCACAGGCTTTTCTCCTAAGCAAGTAGTAGAAGCCATTAATTTGCTCACGCAGAATGTAGTTGCAAGAGCGCTGAGTCTTTCTAAAGCAGGCGTTGTCCTTAGCTTTTTTTTGATTGAAGATGAAATCGAACAACAATTGATGAAAGCTGGTTTTTATAGCGTAGCAAAACACTTTATCTTACATAGAGCCTTACTTGGCAGACAAAATGAACTCAAGTTCTCTTATCCTCTCCCAGAAGATAGAACAACGCGTGAGTTTACAATTCTTGATCAAAAACAAAATAAGCGCATCATTACAGAAAAACAATTATTTACCCGTATTAAAGTAGCTTGCCGCGGATTGGAAGAGTTGGTATCCGCCGACGAACTTCTAGAAAACACAATTTCTAATTTTTATGAAGGAATTAAGGAAAAAGAGGTTGACTTAGCTCAAATTATGGCAGCCCGTACAAAAATTGAAATTGAACCCGCTTACTCTAAAGTAGCCGCTCGCTTGCTATTAGATGTTCTTTATCGAGAAACTATGGAAATTAGCTCTTCAGATCCTGATTTAGAGTCATCTCATCGCAGCTATTTTAAAAAATATATTAAGGAAGGAATCAAATTAAGTAGGCTGCATCCTGATTTATTAAAATTCGACCTTGATCTACTCTGTCATGCTATGCAACCACAAAGAGATGATCAATTTACCTATCTTGGACTACAGACCCTATATGATCGCTACTTTATCCACCATGAACAGCGTAGACTAGAAACACCACAAATCTTCTGGATGCGTATTGCTATGGGTCTTGCCATACAAGAGGAGCAAAAAAATGAACGTGCTATCGAATTCTATAACGTCCTTTCTACTTTTCTCTTTATGTCCAGTACCCCCACTTTATTTAACTCTGGAACGCTTCACTCCCAATTATCCTCTTGTTATCTATTAACAGTGCAAGATGATTTGGGCTGTATTTTTAAAATGATCGCCGATAATGCGCAATTATCCAAGTGGGCTGGAGGAATTGGCAATGATTGGACAAACATTCGAGCAACAGGCTCCCCTATTAAAGGAACAAATGGGTGTAGTCAAGGAGTTATCCCTTTCTTAAAGGTAGCCAATGATACAGCAGTTGCTGTCAATCAAGGTGGTAAGCGTAAAGGTGCTATGTGTGCCTATTTAGAAACATGGCATCTAGACATCGAAGATTTTCTAGAACTGCGCAAAAATACAGGCGATGAAAGACGACGTACTCATGACATGAATACGGCTAACTGGATTCCTGATCTATTTATGAAACGCGTTAAAGAAAATAGATTATGGACTTTATTTAGCCCAAACGATGTTCCTGACCTACATAACCTCTATGGCTCGGATTTTGAAAATCGATATAAAGAATATGAACAGATGACAAGGTCTGGAAAAATCAAACTGTTTAAGCAAGTTGAAGCGGTTCAACTTTGGCGCAAAATGCTCAGTATGTTATTTGAAACAGGACATCCTTGGATCACTTTTAAGGATCCGTCCAACATTCGCTCTGCACAAGATCATGTAGGCGTTGTGCATAGCTCCAATCTCTGCACAGAGATTTTGCTCAATACTTCCTCTGATGAAACCGCTGTATGTAACTTAGGTTCGGTTAACTTAACCCAGCATTTGACTCCTCAGGGGCTCAATGAAGAAAAATTAAGTGCTACCATTCGTACAGCTGTTCGCATGTTGGATAATGTCATCGATATCAATTTTTATCCTACATTAGAAGCAAGTCATGCAAACTTAAGACATCGCCCCATTGGTTTAGGAATGATGGGATTTCAGGATGCTCTTTATGCATTAAATATGAGCTATGCAAGTCATGAAGCCATTACTTTTGCGGATAAAAGTATGGAAATGATTTCTTACTACGCTATTTTGGCTTCTAGTGAATTAGCACGTGAAAAAGGCTTCTATTCCTCTTATAAAGGTTCAAAATGGGAAAGAGGATTACTACCTATAGATACGATTTCTCTGCTTGAAAAGCAGCGTGGAACCAACCTTGACATGGATCAAACCTCGAGTATGAATTGGGATGCTGTACGCACATCGATCAAAAATTATGGCATGCGCAACTCTCACACTATGGCAATTGCTCCCACAGCAACTATTTCTAATATCACAGCAGTTACGCAATCGATCGAGCCCTCTTATAAAAACCTATTTGTCAAATCTAATTTATCCGGTGAATTCACAGTTCCTAACGTACACCTTGTAGATCGTCTTAAAGAACTTGGCATTTGGGATCAACAAATGCTTGACGACCTTAAATACTTTGATGGTTCTGTTGCAGAAATTGATCGTATCCCTCAAGAAGTTAAACAAATCTTCCTAACTGCCTTTGAAATTGATCCAGAATGGCTCATTGAATGTGCAAGTCGTCGACAAAAATGGATTGACATGGGGCAATCTTTAAACTTGTACCTAGCTGAACCAAGTGGTAAAAAGCTGCACCAGATGTACTTTTTTGCTTGGCAAAAAGGTTTGAAAACTACCTACTATCTACGCTCTTTAGGAGCTACTCAGATTGAAAAATCAACAACAGATATCAATAAACGAGGACTACAGCCTAAATGGATGAAACACAAATCTGCTTCCAGCAATATTGCATTGCAGCGTAAGAACTGTAATCTGAATGAAGGATGTGAAAGTTGCCAATAACTCTTTAAGGAGATTACGACTATGAACGAAACTACAGACACAAGAAAACGGGTTAATGTAGCACAAAAAAAATTGATTAATTGCAATCAAGTAGATGTAAATCAACTCATGCCTCTTAAATACCATTGGGCATGGGAACATTATGCAAATGGTTGCGCAAACCATTGGATGCCTACAGAAGTTCCTATGAATAAAGATATTGAACTCTGGAAAACGAACATTTTAAGTGAAGATGAACGTAGAGTGATTATGCGTAACTTAGGGTTTTTCAGCACTGCTGAAAGCTTAGTTGGCAACAATATTGTGCTCGCTATCTTTAAGCACGTGACAAATCCTGAAGTGCGTCAATATCTACTACGCCAGGCATTTGAAGAAGCGATTCACACTCACTCCTTTGTTTATATCTGCGAATCGTTAAACCTCGATCAAGGCTTAGTGTTCAATATGTACAATGAAATTTCTAGCATTAAAGCTAAAGATGCATTTCAAATGCAGTTAACCGCTGAGGTTTTAGATTCTAATTTCTCAACCGATACAACGCAAGGAGCGCAAAAATTTCTTGAAAATCTGATTGGCTATTATATCATTATGGAAGGGATTTTCTTCTATAGTGGCTTTGTCATGATCCTCTCCTTTCACCGCCAAAATAAAATGACGGGAATTGGAGAGCAATTCCAATACATTTTGCGTGATGAGACCATCCATTTAAATTTTGGGATTGACCTCATTAATGGAATTAAAGAGGAAAATCCAGATCTTTGGACTTTTGAGTTTCAAAGTCAAATCATTCGAAAAATTAAACAGGCTGTTGAATTAGAAGTTGCTTATGCGCAAGATTGCCTGCCTAGAGGAATTCTTGGCCTTACCTCTTCTATGTTCCTCGAGTATGTGCAATATATTGCAGATCGTAGATTAGAGAGAATTGGTCTTAAAGCAGTCTATCACTCAAAAAATCCCTTCCCTTGGATGAGTGAAACGATGGACCTTGGTAAAGAGAAAAATTTCTTTGAAACCCGCGTGACAGAATACCAATCAGCTTCGTCCCTTACCTGGTAATCAAGAGCAGGGAGAAATCCCTGCCTTGCTTAAATCTTTTTTTTGCATTATTCATTCTACTTGTTTTTCCAAAGATTTAATTATCTCCATCTTTTTCCTAACTTCTTTACGTAAGTCCAATTAAAATGTTTCTGCAAAGGATTGATTCACGATTGCAGATAGATGTTCGATAACTTCTTTGCCTAATTTAGAACTATGATTGGAGGTGATTCCTAGATAGTGCTTATTTTGATGAATTTCTCTTTTCAGCAACGCAAAGGCTAAAGAGCCTTTTTTTTGGATTACCGAATCCGTTTCCCGTAAATCCTCCATGTTTTCTAGTGGATGAAAGCAAGCTTTTTTCGTTGTTTGTAGGATAATTTCTGGTACTTGTAATGTTTTAGAAGAAGTTATGGAATCCATCTCCCAGCCAAGGCATTTTATGGAAAAACCTAAAAATCTACCCACCATTTCAGAAACTAACTGGCTTAAAGTAGAAAACGTTCTATCTTTGATAAACACGTATTTCACCTCTTTTTTTAGTGGGTGTGTTTTTAAAGCTTCTCCTTGTATACCCCCTCCAATAGACATCCCATATCCAATAATCTCTTTAGCCCCTATGCCCTTTTCCTCATCTTCCAAGAAGGTAAGCATGGCGCGATAAGCTTTAACCATTGTCAGCTTACTAGCTGAACCTGAGCTCGATCCAACGGCTGGATAATTAAATACAAGAGCATTGCTATTGCATTCATGCAAAATTTGCTTAAATTCATTGTTTACCAATAATTTATGCTCATAAGATTCATTGTTTCCATTAGACGCTAAAAGCCATCTTCCTTTATCCAAGGTAGAGGGTTGACCTACTATTACACCGTCTATTTTATATCCGTCCACTTCGACAGTTATGCGTTTATATTTCCATGGACCTTGCAATGAAATTCCTGAACGGGCAAGATCAAGGTCTTTTTGTCTTAAGCCTGTAGCTGGCAAAATGAAAGTCCCAGCAAAGCTATGAAGAGTTCTATACACTATTATGGATAAAGCAAGCGCTGGTAAAGGTTGTTTTAAAGAAGCTTTTCCAGCAAGGATCCAAAAGGATTTATAAATTCCTATTGATAAAATAAGCATGGGTAGAATGTCTTTAGCGATCTTAATTACTTTATATTCGCTATTCCACCTATAGCTAACAGGCACACGCCGACTCGAAGACAGCTCTTGTTTTCCGGTTTTTATATAATCGGGTTGATTATAAAAGGCTTTTTCTCCGGATAAACTATTTCGAAAAAGATGTTTAAGTTCATCATGATCACAAGTAAAGCGGTTTTTATGCTCAATTGTGTTTTCCATCTGTGGCGATGTTGTTAATTGTATTTGAAGAGTCTCGCTATTTGAAAATCTAGAAACTGTCATTTAGGTCTCCCAATTCCAATAAAAGACCTTCTAACTCATGTTACGCAAGGCCCATTTTCTCTCGTAAATTTTTTAATTCATGAAAAGCCATCTGATTTGCTTTGAGAATGAGTTTATACTTCAGAACAAAATGATTTAAAGATGTTTTCATTATTTGAAAAAGTTAACTGGCTTTTTTCTTATCGTGATTGCTTTCCAGATATTGAAGGACTCGTTTCCTCAAATCTATTGAATCAGGTCTAGGCATGTGCTCCTCCTCAGTATTTTGTTAGAGAAATGATAAACAGGATCAATTAAATTTTAAAGCACTATAACATGAAAATGATCCATTTTCAATGGCTTGTCTTTTTCTTAAATTATACTGGCGTTTTTTAGTATGGTCGGGATTAAGTCGCTGGGCACATCAAGCAAAAACTACAGTGTACAAAATGATCTGACTGATCAACTCAAAAATCCTTCAATCAGCCTTCATTTTGCGTAAGTCCAGATTAAGCAAAGAAAGAGTTAAGTGTATACTTATATGGATCGATAGCACTACGATTGCTATTCATAGACTAAGGTTTAAGGAGCTTTTAAAAAAAGGAAATCAAACGATTGGTTTAGGACAAATTTGATAAGTTAGTGCATACTTTTTTTTCATTTTTCGCATTAGCTATCATCAAATCTCTTAGATTCATTTGTTAACAGTGCCAAAGCAAATACGATCCGATTGGTTAAAAAAGATCTCTCCTCAAGTTTTTTTTCAACTTTCTATTTTCTCTTGTTGTGATTTAGAATCAATTCAAAAAATCCAAAAATCTAAGGTTTATGACTTATGTTAATCTATATCGACAAAAAAGAATATGAGATGCCATCAGGAAGTAGAGCAAAAGATGTAGCAGAAAAATTGCACAAAGTAGCTCCAGAGCAATTCCTAGCTGCTGAAATCAATGGTATTACCTGTGATCTCTCTAGTATTTTACATGAAGGGGATCGATTAAGTTTGATCGACTTTGATAGCAAAGAAGGAAAAGAAATTTTTTGGCACACTTCTGCACATGTTCTAGCTCAAGCGATTTTGCGATTATTTCCAGAGGCAAAACCAACAATCGGACCTCCCATTGAACAAGGATTTTATTACGATTTTGCGAATGTAAAAATATCTGATGCTGATTTCGAAAATATAGAAAAAGAAGTTCATCAAATCATCAGAGAAAATCACAAACCTATAAGACATGCGCTAGCTGATAAAAAAGAAGCTCTTCTAGTTTTTAAAGATAATCCTTACAAACGTGAACTCATAGAAAGCTTTCCAGAAGAGGGAATCATCACCGCTTATGAACAAGCGGAGTTCCTCGATCTTTGTAGGGGACCTCATTTGCCTAATCTAGGCAAAATTAAAGCTTTCAAAATTTTAAAAACAGCAGGCGCTTACTGGCGTGGAGATTCTAAACGTGAAATGTTGACTCGAATTTATGCAATCTCCTTTCCTGATCGAAAAATGCTCAAAGAATACATAGCTTTGCTGGAAGAGGCCAAAAAACGAGATCACAAGATTTTAGGTCCCAAGCTTGATTTATTCTCCATTAGAGAAGAAGCCCCTGGTACGCCTTTCATTCATCCCAAAGGAACGATTGTTTGGAATCAATTAATCCACCTTTGGAGAGTCATGCATAAAAAAGCTGGATACGAAGAGATTAAAACTCCTCAAATTATGAGCCAAGAACTTTGGGAAACCTCCGGTCACTGGGAACATTATCGCGAAAACATGTACGCTTTTTCTATTGAAGAGCGCCATTTTGCGATCAAGCCTATGAATTGCCCTGGTTGTATGCTCTATTATAAATCTAAATCTCACAGCTACAGAGAACTTCCTTTACGCATTTCAGAATTAGGTCATGTACACAGACATGAACCATCAGGAGCGTTAAGTGGGTTATTTCGTGTGCGCAGCTTTCATCAAGATGATGCGCATCTTTTCATGCAAAAATCTGATATCAAACAAGAAATTTTGAATATAATCACGTTGATTGAAGAAACGTATAGCAAATTTGGCTTATCTTATCATTTAGAACTCTCCACCAGACCAGAGAATAGCATGGGATCTGATAAAGATTGGGAAGTTGCAACCAATGGATTAAAAGAAGCTCTTGATGCTTCGGGGAAACCCTATCGGGTCAATGAAGCAGATGGTGCTTTTTACGGCCCCAAAATTGATATCCACATTAAAGATGCGCTCTCTCGCAGCTGGCAATGTGGAACCATTCAACTCGATATGTCCTTACCTGAGAAGTTCCAATTGGAATATATGGATAAAGATGGCCAATTAAAACGCCCAATTATGATTCATCGTGCCTTGTTTGGTTCGGTTGAACGCTTCATAGGAATTTTGATTGAACATTTTGTAGGTAAATTCCCTCTATGGATAAGTCCCTCTCAAGTAAGAGTTATACCTATAGCAGATAGACATGAACCTTATGCTAATGAAGTGTGTTCTGTCATTAAACAGGCAGGGTTCCAAATCGATGTAGATGCTTCTCATGAGTCAGTCAATAAAAAAGTGAGAAATGCACAACTCATGCAATACAATTACATTCTGATCTTGGGTGATAAAGAGCTAGAGAATCAATCGATTAATTTACGCACTCGAGATAACGTTGTGCATGGAGAGCTTGCGTTGAATGTTTTTTTGCATAAGATTGAGCAAGAGAGAAATGATTACTCTTTAACGTCTTATTTTGCAGAGGAAGGGAATGCCTAAAATCGCAGTTAGTAGTTTTAAAGGAGGGACAGCTAAAACATCTACCTCCTTGCATTTGGGAGCAGCTCTTGCTAAATTTCATCAACAGAAAGTGCTTTTAATCGATTTTGATGCACAAGCGAATTTAACAGCGGGATTAGGTTATGACCCTGATGCTCAAGATAGCATTGCCTCTGTTCTGCAAGGAACTAAAAACATCCAAGAAGTCATTCTACCTAGTGGAATTGCCAATCTTGACCTAATTCCTGCGGATACTTATCTAGAAAGAATTGAGGTAAGAGGAGCTCTGGCAGCTGATCGTTATTCCCATGAGCGCCTTAAACAAATCTTACATTTTTTGCAATATGATACCATTATTATAGATACTCCTCCTTCTTTATGTTGGCTCACAGAATCGGCTTTAATCGCAGCAGATTATTCTCTTGTTTGTGCATCACCTGAATTTTATAGCGTCAAAGGATTGCAGCGTTTATCTGCATTTATGCAAAGCATTGCAGATCGCCACTCCTTACAGATATTAGGTGTAGCGCTTTCTTTTTGGAATCCTCGTGGAAAAAGCAATCAAGCCTTCCTAGAAATCATAGAAAGCACATTTCCTGGAAAAATGCTGCAGACAAAAGTGCGTCGCGATATCAGTGTTTCAGAAGCCTCCATCTTTGGTAAACCTCTCTTTGAAATAGCTCCTAAAAGCAGAGCTTCTGAAGATTATATTTCGCTTACTAAAGAACTTTTAACCCGTATGTAAAACAGCTGGACGTCCATGGCTAAAATCAATTCTCTTCTCTCTCAACGTTTAAAAACAGCTTCTGATAAGCTCTCAAAAATGACTCATTTAGTGGAATTATCCTCTAATGGAAATCTTTCTAGCTTTACAGGAGTGTTTCGCATAACGAACCTGAATGAAACAGAAAAGCAAACATTGGAAAAGATTCTCAATCAATACAAAAAAGAAAACCAAGAAGTCATCCAAGATCTAGAACATCTATCTTCTCTTACAGCAGAGGTAAAAGCAATCAATAACCAAGCTATCATTTTACACGGAGAGAGAATACAAAAAGCACAACAGATTTTAACCAACTATCAAGAAGGGGCTTTTAGCGCTTGGCTCATTTGTACCTATGGAAATAGACAAACCCCTTATAATTTTCTCCAATATTATGAACTGCACAGCGCTATTCCTACTTCTCTGCAAACCCAGTTAGATCTTATCCCACGTCAAGCGGCTTATAGCTTAGCCAGTCGTCAAGGATCTCTTGCTCAAAAACAGCATATTATAAAAACCTACCAAGGGCAGTCCAAGCAAGAGTTGCTAGAGCTCATCCGAGTCACTTTCCCTCTACCAATTAAGGACAAAAGAGCGCAAGACTTAGCAAACATTGCTATCTTAAGTTTAAAAAAAACCTTAACTACAATAAAAAACTCTACTTTTTGTCCTACGAATAAACAAAAACAACAACTCTTTAGTTTGCTCAAAGAGCTTAAAACCTCGGTTGAATCTCTTCTATGACTGATCATTATACTTCTCTATTATCTTCTCGCTACGCCAGTGCAGAAATGTCTGCTATTTTCTCACCTCATTCCAGATATGTTACTTGGAGACAGCTATGGATCGCTCTTGCCAAAGCACAAAAACAATTAGGACTGACTATTTCACAAGAGCAAATAGAAGAGATGCAAGAGGCTTATGATTCAATCGACTTCGTAAAAGCAGCTATTTATGAAAAAAAGTTCGGTCATGATGTCATGGCTCACATCCACACTTTTGCTGATCAATGTCCTAAAGCTGGACCTATTATCCACCTAGGAGCTACTTCTTGCTTTATCACGGATAATGCCGATCTGATTCTCATGAGAAAGGCCCTACAATTATTAGAAAAAAAATTGATTCAAGTCGTTCGTCAGTTGTGTATTTTTGCTGAAAAATACGCAGATCTTGTTTGTTTGAGCTATACGCATTTTCAGCCTGCTCAACCCACAACTGTAGGAAAAAGAGCTTGCCTTTGGCTACAAGACTTGCAGTTTGATTTAGAGCAATGCAGCTCTGTAATTAAAGAACTTCGGTTTTTAGGGGCTAAAGGAGCCACGGGAACCCAAGCCTCTTTCTTACATCTACTAGGAAGCAGAGAAAAAGTAAAAACCCTGGATCAATTGATTGCCAAAGAACTAGGTTTTCCTCATCTCCTTCTTATCTCTTCTCAAACCTACCCTCGTAAACAAGATGTTTCGATCATCGCTTTTTTAAACCAACTTGCAGTTTCCGCTCATAAGTTTGCAACTGATTTGCGCTTATTAGCACACCTTAAGGAAATGGAAGAGCCTTTTTCTTCAACTCAAGTAGGCTCATCCGCAATGCCCTATAAACGAAATCCTATACGTAGTGAACGTATTTGTGGGCTTTCTCGTTTCTTATTTTCTTTAAATGAAAACCCTCTTCATACTGCAGCTATACAATGGTTGGAACGTAGTTTAGACGATTCCGCAAATAGGCGTTTGTGTATCCCAGAGGCTTTTTTATGCGCTGATGCCATCTTAGATCTTTTATGCTTTACCACTTCTGATTTGGTTGTCTATCCTAAAATGATCGAAAAGCACCTAGTAGAAGAAATGCCTTTCTTAGCAACAGAACACATTTTAATGCGGTTAGCCAAACAAGGAAAAGATCGCCAAAAAATGCACGAGAGATTAAGAGAGCACAGCCTTTTAGCTAGTCGCAAAATCAAAGAAGAAGGTAAAGATTGTGACCTTTTATATAAAATTGCCCAAGATCCAGAAATAGATCTTTCTTTAGATGAACTAAAAAAAATGACTGCAGCAAAACATTTAGTAGGTTGTGCCAAAGAACAAACACAGGAATTCTTAAACGAAGTAAAGCTTATTTTGGCTAAATATCAAAATCTATCCGCTTACTCCGCTAAAATCGAGATTTGAGCATAAACCTAACGCTTGCATTTCTTCTCTGATCCTCTCTTTTACCTCTATACTCGGCTGCATTAAAGGAAGACGTAAATGGGGGAAACAATAGCGCATCTGATATAGGGCATATTTCACACATTGCGGATTACTCTCGAGGAATAAGCTCGTGCATAAAGAGTGATATTTCTCATATAACTTGTTAGCTTGCTTAAAGCTCTGATCGGATAACATACTAAGCAATTGTTGCCACTGTTTAGGAATGAGGTTTGCTATTACAGAGATACATCCTTTAAATTTTAGCGCCATCAAAGGAATCACCAAATGATCATCACCGCAAAAAAGAGGCTTCTTTATCTCTTGGGAAAGTCTAACCGCATACTCAATGTCCGCTGTGCTCTCTTTAATTCCCCATATATAAGGATCTTTTGCAATCTCTACCAAAGCTTCTACAGGAAGCTTAACCCCTGTTCTTCCTGGGTGATGGTAAACCAAAATGGGAATTTTTACAGAGCATACCTCTTTATAATGAGCAATGCAACCTTGAATGCTAGGTTTGGCATAGTAAGGTATAATCACAAGACAAGCATGAACACCCATATTTTTTGCTGCCTGAGTAAGCTCAACTGTAGTAGATGTGCTACTAGTTCCTGTTCCTGCAATGATAGGAATGCGTCCATTTGCAATCTCAACGCCCTGCTTGAAAATATGTAATTTCTCTTGTAAGGATAAGCTTGCACCCTCTCCTGTAGAACCACATAGAACAATCCCTTGAGAGCCTTGTTCAATATGCCACTCGATTAAAGTACTCAGAGCTAAATGATCAACAGCTCCTTCTTGTGTAAATGGAGTGACTAAAGCAACGATAGATCCTGTTAACATTTTGCCTCTCTCTTCATTTGCAGCCATAATAAAATTCCGCTTAAAAATATCATCGCAGCACCGATATAAATCGGCATAGTAAAAATACCTACCGCTAGAATGCTTCCAAAGATTCCTGTTATAATCTCTGCTAAGGTTTGTACCGAAGTTAATATCCCCAAAGCCCTTCCTTGTATGTGGCTTTCTGCTGCATTAGAAATTAACAAAGAACCATGCGTAATGACAACTCCTAAACATAAGCCAACTAAAGGGATAGTAAGAAACAAAGCATATGCATTTGTTGGTAAAATAACAGCTAAGAAACTCAAAGCCAAAAGAAAGGAAAATAAACAAAGCGCTTGAATAGATCTTAAACGACGAGAAAGCCAAGGAATCAGAAAAAGTATACCCAACATTAAAGAAAAAGAAGTATAAACCATTTCATAAGATAAAACAGCTGGAGAAAAGCGAAACTGTCTTTCTAAGAATACAGGCAAGAAACGAAAAAAGGAAAAATACCCTATAGCCAGTAACAAATTACATAAATAAAATAGCCTAATTTTAGGCGCTTTGAGTTTTCCAGACAAAGACGGGAAAATAACGATTTTCTCCATTTTGTGTAGCTGCAATGTTTCTCTTGCACACCAAGCAATCACTAAAATCCCCGTTAAAGTCATTAATGCAGCTATCCAAAAAGGAGTGGCAAAAGTAAACCAAGGAACAAGGCTTGAGTCTGCCAACACCCCCCCCATTAAAGGGCCAATGACAAATCCTAAAGAAATACAAATATTCAACCAACCAAAATACACAGGCTTTCGGTGTTTGTATTCATCCAATCCTGTCACATCAGCAATCACAGATTGAGCTATTGTCACATTTCCTTCGCAAAAACCACACACAATCAAACCGATTACCATCCCAGCAATGGAATAATGACCTAGGGAAAAAGCAATCATTAAATATCCAACTGTAGTTCCCATCAAAGAAAAAAGAACAACTTTTTTTCTTCCATACTGATCAGAGAGAGATCCTAAAACAGGAGATCCAAAAAACTGCCCTAAAGGAAAAGCTGCCATAACAGTTCCTAATAGAACCATCCTTAACTGGTAAGAAAGATGGGGAGCAATCGAAGCTTGGGAATCTAAAAACATCTTAGGCAAAATCGGAAGAGGCAAAGAAAAGCCAATATAGGCAAATAAGACGATTAACGCATAAGGAAAAAGTATTTTTCGAATCTGTTTCGACATGAAAGATATCCTTTAAAAACAAGAATAGAAAAACAAGACTTAATCATAAAGTCGAGATTTATTTTTCAATAATAGCTATTTCAAGAAAATGGACTTTAACTCAAATGATTGCATCAAGAATTATAATTTGAGCTACATTTTTCTTTTGGTGAAACAGACAAGATATTTCTATATTTATTCTTGGTTTTTTTATCTTATTTTGTTGCACTTGAAACAAAAAAAAACACTTATCGTAAAATTTAAGTGAGTGATGAAATAAAACTTTAAAGGAGCACATGGCACTTTCCAAATATTTAGATCCAAAAAACGATATCGCTTTTAAGAAAATGTTCGGCACAGAGAAAAACAAAGAGATCCTGATGCATTTCTTAAACGATATTCTCGGTTTTCCCAAAGATGCTCTCATTGTAGATATCGAGTTTTTATCACCCATTCTTCCTCCTAAGATCGCAGTAAAAAAACAAAGTATCGTCGATGTTTTATGCAAAGACAAAAAGGGAGTCAAATACATTATTGAAATGCAAGTAGCCCAATCCAGAGGATTTGAAAAACGCGCGCAATATTACGCATCTCAAGTGTATAGCAATCAAGCAAACATGGGAGATAAGTA
>JAITFW010000086.1 GCA_031281085.1 Chlamydiales bacterium
TTGATAAGCGTTGCTTGATCAGCTTTTGTTTTACTAGTTTAGAATAGGATCTAATAGTAATTGTGTTTTTTGATAGATGAAGTAACTTTTATATCGATTACTTCTTATTTATTATATTAACAGGTTTTGATCTAATTGACAATTTAGATTTTATTAAATAATGAATTTCGAAAGAGGTCTATCGTCTAGCTCCATAATTGCAAGCTGTTTTTCTTATGGCAATCACTTGCATTTCTAGTTCTAAGGGCGTTTTATGAAGAATACAATTAGGTCCTCTTCTTCTATACTTATTTGTTTTTAAATTAAGAATTGAACTAAACAAGAATCTTTAAAAAAGAATATAACTTCCTTCGAAAGAAGAAATCTTTAAAAAAAACACTGAAATGCAATTCTTAATTTAAAACGAAACTAGTATATCTATAAGGCCATCATTACCCTCTCTTTGAAATCTTCTTAACCTTAATCGAATCGTATTTTTTGACATGTTAAGTCTAAAGGCTGTTGGCTTAATGCCTCTTTCAAGAGCTTCCTGTACAATAGCTTTGCGAATTGTGAAATGTTTATCTTTTCTAACAGATGCCATAAAATGAGAATATATTTTGAGCTCCATGATTCCTCCCTATTTTGGAACGCAATTGAATAGGAGAATTAGCGGGCTCTTTTTAATTTGTACATTATTTCCTTTAAAAATCTGTCATTATTTTTCTCTTTAATGCTTCAAACATAGAATCACTCATACAGGTATGTATTGTACCTCTAGGGGATCAAGGTTTACCTGTTCTTCCCGTTTTATTTGTCTATTTTCTATCTGTCTACTAAAGGGTTTCAAGATCAAGCCGATATTGCGTATTTTGAGCCTTTTTGGGTTAATGGCTTATCTTTTTCTTAAATGATACTAGCGTTAAAATAAGTTCAAAAGGCATTTTAGATAAGCGTTTTTTAAGAAGCTTTGCTTAGTTTATTTGTTTGCCCTTGGCGAATATGGTATAGAGAACTCATGAAAGGACGTGTATCTTCTGTGAATCGCTTTTGAAGTATAGCATTTGCCAGATTATGAAATTAACAGCAGTTTTGCAAGAGCATAAAGAAATACCTATTGTCAGCCCAGCGTGCTTTGAACGAGTATTTGCTATTGAATATACAAATTGCTTGGTTTTTTATTCATCAGATCTAGAAAAGAAAGTTCAAAGGAAGTTATCTAGGCAGTTTTTAAGCCAAAGAGAAAAGTGGTTAGGATGTTTATACGCTAAGGATCTGCTTTTTGGTTGTCAGGTATCTTTAACCATTGCTTGGATTAACCAGAAAACGGGATACGGGGTATTTGCAAATCAGAAAATGACTAAGAATACTTGTATCGGAGAATATGTCGGCTTAATTCGCAAACGTTCTTGGTTTGAAGGGAATCATAATACTTACTGTTTTGAGTACCCGATTTTAGAGTACAAGAGAAGCCCTTATGTAATCGATGCATATTCCATGGGAAATCATACGCGTTTTATCAATCATAGCCCAGAGCCAAATGTAAACTCTGTTTTAGTTTATTACCAAGGAAAACGACATATCATTCTCTATGTAAACAAAGACATACATAAGGGTTCACAATTATGTTACGATTATGGTCCCAATTATTGGAAAAAAAGAGGACCTTTTATAAATTTTAGTTGTTAATGCCCAATAGCTGTATCTCGAAGATTAAAGCGACGTTAGGACCGATATGAGGCTCAAAACCCCTTTCTCCATAAGCCAAATAAGAAGGGATAAAAACCTGCCATTTATCCCCGACTTGCATTTTTTGCAGAATTTCCGACCAGCCTAAAATGACTTGATTTAAACCAATCACTAAAGGCTCCTCTCTTTGGTAAGAAGAGTCGAATATCTTGCCGTCAATATAGGAGCCTCGATAATGAATTTTTACAGTATCTAGTGCAGTTGGATGGGGGCCTTTTTTTGGGGATTTTTCTAGCACTTTGTATTGAAGTCCGCTATTGAGCGTTACTATGCCTTCTTTGTTTTTGTTTTCTAACAAAAAAGCTTCGCTTTTCTTTTTATTTTCCTCGGAGAGTTGAGTAAAAAATTCTTTTTGCTTAGATTGAATTTGCTGTTTAAGAGCTTGTACAATCGAAGTAATTTCTTCTTGAGGTAATTGAGGTTCTATATCTGAGATACCATGTTGGATTCCTTCTAAGACATGTTTAAAATCCATCTCTCCAAATTGTTGTATTAAATTTCTTCCCGTCTCTAATCCAATGACATAGCTTACTTTTTCTTTAGTTGTCTGCATTGTCATGTCTCCAGTTTTTTTTACTTTTAGATAAGCGACTATGTATAAAGGATTTTGAATTGGGTAACAAGAGTCTTTTCTTTCAACCTTAAGCAACTAGGATTTTCTCTTGTTCATTTAATGTAAATTTTTGATTATAAATTGTTTTTTTTTAATCTAATTGTTGATAAAATCTTCAAAAATTTAAAAAGGAAAGCATGAAGTTTGTCGTTGATAAAAATATTTGTTTGCAAGACGTCCTGAAAACATTTTTTCCTAAAAGCTCGAAAACTGCTTTACGTTCTTGGATGCATTCTGGACGGGTTTTAGTAGACAGTCATTATGCAACAGACCTTGGCATAGAATTACAACAAGGGCAATGTGTAACCATTCGAGACAAGTTTGTCTTTTTAGATGAAGGTATTAAGGTCCTTTATGAAGATGAAGCGGTCATTGTTGTAGAAAAGCCAGAAGGGATGCTTAGCGTAGCGACTGACTTTGAGACGAAAAATACGCTTCAAAACATTCTAAAAATACGATTACGTCGTAAAAATGTCTTTGCTGTTCATCGTCTGGATCGTGAAACCTCTGGTATTATGATGTTTGCTTGCAGCGAATCTGCTAAACAATCTCTTAAAACCCAATTTGAAAAAAGTCAAATACAAAAAACTTATTACGCTCTAGTCGAAGGAAAACTTGCAACCCAACAAGGATGTTGGCAAAGTTATTTAAAAGAAGACGAGAAGTATTTTGTTCGTAGCACGTCTATAGAAAATGGTAAATTAGCCATTACTGAATTTGACCAAATATGGAACAATAAACAATTTTCATTTTTACGTTTAAAGCTGTTGACCGGTAAAAAAAATCAACTGCGCGTACACTGTTCAGAAGCAGGTCATCCTATTGTAGGGGATAAAAAGTATCGAGCAAATACAAACCCGCTTCGACGCATGGCTTTACACGCTTATTCTCTCACTTTTTCACATCCTACAAAGCAAAAAAAAATGACTTTTATTGCACCTTTACCCCTTGGCTTTTATAAAATCGCACCCATCGAAAACTTATCAAGTTTGAATATGTAATTTAAATTTTAATAAAATCTTATAATCGACAAAATACAATATATAGACTAGCATCTATTCTTTTTATTAGTTAATAGGGCTAAAAAAATGAAATATATCCTGTTTTTAATTTTCTTAAAACTATCTTTATATGCGCAAGTTAGCTATTTAGACTACACAAAGGTTCAAAATCGTTCTATACCTTCTGCTTTTTCAGAAAGAGAAGTGGAAAAGGTCATTTTAAAAAATGGTCTACAGGCATATCTGATATCAGACCCCTTTGTACAACAATCTGCTGCAGCGGTTGTCGTTGAGGCAGGATCCTGGGAGGATCCAGAGGAATATCCAGGCATGGCTCATTTTGTAGAACACCTGTTATTTATGGGCACAGAAACCTATCCCAAAGAATCTGAATATTCACAATTCATAAAAGATCACGGGGGATTGAGCAATGCTGTTACTTCAACAGATAAAACCGTATATATGTTTTCAATTGAGACCGAAGCTTATCAACTAGCATTCGATCGGTTTTCTCATTTTTTTATCGATCCTTTATTTTCCGTAAGCTGCATTACTCGGGAGTTGCATGCGGTTGACCAAGAGTATGCAAAAAATAGAGAAAACGATCTAGAACGCCAATATATGGTTCTCAGGGAGACAGGGAATTCCGATCACCCTCATTGGCGTTTTTCTTGTGGGAATCAAGAAACTTTATCTAAAATTCCTTTATCTATTTTAAAAAACTGGTATCGAGCACATTACACTGCAAATCGTATGCATTTAGTGATGATCTCTTCTCTGCCTATTGCTGAAATGAGAGATTTAGCCGTTGCTAAATTTTCGCCTATTGCTAGCGCAACTGATGATTGGGAAGAGTTTCCTCGAGGTTCTTTGCTATCTAATCAGCAAAAAGGGAGTATGTTTTTTATCAAACCAATCGAAGATCTAAAAATGCTTACTTTACATTGGGAGATCCCAAACACATTTGCCAGCAATGTAGATGAGAATTTTCCGAAATTCATCACTTACATCCTTAATAAAGAGGTAAAGGGAAGTTTGCTAGCTAAATTAAAAAAGGAAAATATGGCTGAAAATCTGAACGTGTGTTGTCAGCGTTTGAGTAAAGACCAATGCCTTTTTTCTATAAGTGTGTTTTTAACAGATTTAGGTCTTACGCAAACCGATATGGCTATCTCTTATGTATTTTCAGCGCTACAGCGTTTAAAATTAGAGCCCCTTGACGATCTGTTTAAAGAGTTTAAAACTATATGCACCCAAAGATTTACCTATGAATCCATGGGTAATGTGTTTTGCAAAGTAACAGAGTTAGCTTCTGACATCATCTATGAAGATTTTTCTACTTACCCAACTAAAACCAGAATCCCTTCTTTTTTTCATGCTGAAAAATTTAGTAAAGACTTCCTTGATGTTTTAAACCCATCTGATTGTGTCTATTTCCTTATGGCAGACCCTAGTCAAATAGGAGTTGTTCTTGATCGAAAAGAACAATGGATGCAAGTAGAATACACCTTTGTCCCCATTGATCTTAAACATTTACAAGAATGGAAGGATGCATCCATTGATCCTGAAATTAGATTACCAGAAATGAATCCTTACTTACAAGACACACAAAATCATCCTATTCTTATCTATCAAGATGAAGGTTCTGAGGTGTATTTTAAAAGAACACATTCTTCTGCTAATGGATTAGCTTTTCAATTTAAGTCTCCATTTTTGGATCAAACCCCCAAGTCTGCTGCACTAGCTGAGCTATGGTTACATGCTTTAAAGGATTCATTAGCAGACGATTTATGTTTTGCTTCTGATGCAGGGATTGGCATGAATATAGATCTCCATTCTTTAGATTTGTATTTTGAGATCTTTGGCTCAAATGAAAAGACATTACTTTTAACTAAGAAAATTTTTCAAGCAGCAAAACAAGTGAGTATTTCGGAGGAAAAATTTCAAATATATGTCCGTTCTCTATCTGCTCAATATAAGAACAGTTCTAAAAATTTAGCTCTATTTCAAGCACAAATGGAAATGGAAAGCATGATTTTTGGCAACCCTTGTGATCAACAAAAATTACTAGCTTTACAAAGTCTTTCTTGGGAAGATTTTTTATCTTTTTCAGAAGGATATAGCCAATATCTTTATATAAAAGCTTTTTTATATGTGGATCTTTTGCAAAGTCAAGCTGTAGCTTTTTTTCAAGAGCTGCAAACCATCTTACATGCAAAAGCCTATCCTCTTATTCAGCATACAGAAGATAAAATGCTTCTTTTGTCAGACTTAAATCAGCCCTCTAAGCTTGTCCTTAAAACAGAACGACAAGGATCAGGGGTGGTTCTTCTTTTACAAGAAGGATTTTTTAGCTTTGAATCAAAAGCTATACAAAAAATCCTGTCTCAAGCTTTACAAACAGCTTTCTTTGAAGCGTTGCGCACGCAGCAGCAAACAGCTTATATTGTTGATTCATATGATCGAGAAAGAGAAAATCAATTATTACAGTACTTTTTTGTGCAATCCAATACACATACTGCAAGTGATTTATTAGTGCGTTTAGAGCTGTTTTTAGGGGATTTTGATAAGAATTTGGATGTAGAGATCTCTTTGGAACGCTTTGAAACAATCCGCTCTAATATCGTTTCTTCTCTTAAAAATATAGAAAAAGAACGTTTTTTAAATAGGCTAAGAACTATGTTTACTTTATCTTTTTCCTATCGAGATTTTGAACGGGTAAAAAAACTTATAGATGGCTTAAATGCGTTATCTTACGATCGGTTCTGTATGGTCGTTCATCAAATGCTCTCAAAAGATAATCCTCGTAGGCTAGCTGTTCTAGTAGAAGGAGAAATCGTTACAAAGAATGGGGATTCTTATAGCGAGCTTTCATCTAGAGAAGATGTACAGATGCTAGGGAAGAAGTTTTTGCCTAGCTAGAGCCGAGCCCCTCTATTCATTAGATAGGCATCAGCGAGTACGAATGCCGTCATAGCTTCAACTACAGGGGCTGCTCTAATGGCTACGCAAGGATCATGTCTTGCTTGTTCTGAAGGAATCAATGGCTCTTCTTTACTCCCATCTAGATGAACGCTCTGTTGTATGCGAGCGATGCTAGATGTAGGCTTAAATGCTGTACGGGTAATTAAGTAAGCTCCATTCGTGATCCCAGCTAATATTCCGCCTGCATGGTTTGTTTGCGTGACGATTTGCCCTTTTTCAATAGTAAACAAATCGTTGTGATCAGAGCCTTTCATCTGAGCTGCTTTAAAACCAGAACCAAATTCGAACCCTTTACTAGCTGGAATGGAAAGCATAGCTTTTGCTAAATTAGCTTCTAACTTTTCGTAAATAGGGTCTCCTAGGCCAATAGGTAAGGAAGAGGTTACACACTCAATCACTCCTCCTAATGAATCCTTATCTGCTTTTACCTGATCGACTAAGGTAGCCATTTTTGCGGAGGTTGCAGGATGGGGACAGAACAGGGGACTAGAATCTATGGCTTCTCGTAGTTTGTGAAAAGAGTTAGGTGTATAAGGAGAAATAGAGATTCCTCCTATTTCACGAACATAAGCAACGATTTCAACATCGACCTCTTTAAGGATTTTTTTAGCCACTACACCAGCTGCTACTCGACAAGCGGTTTCTCTAGCAGAGGCTCTTCCTCCTCCACGGTAGTCGAAAGCCCCGTACTTTTGTAAATACGTAAAGTTTGCGTGTCCTGGACGCAACAGGTGTTTATTTGACTCGTAGGCTTTAGAATCGTGGTCTTGATTTAAAATCACTATCGAAATAGGAGAACCTGTGGTTTTACCTTCAAAAAGACCAGAATAGATTTCAGCACGATCTAGCTCTTTACGGGGAGAAACATAAGGGTTTTTTCCAGGAGCTCTTTTTTTAAGCGCTAGGTTAATCTCTTCATCGTTTAAAGGCAGCCCTGCAGGGCAACCATCTATGACAACACCAATTGCCCTTCCGTGAGATTCACCCCAAGTTGTCATACGTAAAAGTGTGCCAAAAGAGTTACTGGCCATATTTTATCCATAGAGTTTTTAATTCGTTAAAAATCTCGTGATCTTCTTTCTGGTCTTCCACAATAAGCTCGTAGGCGAGGATCTGTTCATAGATTTCACTCCTTTTTTTGAAAAGCTGCTCAAAAGACTCTTTTGGATCATGTACATCTAAAAAAACGGGCCAACCATGTCGTTTAGAGGAAAAGATTCTTTCCTGTGTGACTTTTTTTTTCACCTTGATGTACACCAGTTTTCCTAGTTGTTTCAGAAATTGTCTATTAGAAGGATCTAAAACTAAACCTCCGCCTACTGCAATAATGCTATTTCTTACATGAGTAAGTAGAAGTAAGGTTTGTTTTTCTAATTTTCGAAAATAAGCCTCTCCTTCTTTCTTAAAAATTTCTCTAACAGAAATACATTGTCCTGTTTTTAATCGATACAAAGATGCAACTAGATAATCTGTATCATAAAAAGCACATTGCATCCGTTGAGAGAAATTGTGACCTAGAGTTGTTTTGCCACAGCTTTTAAAACCATATAGGATTAGGTTCATAGCTCTATTTTTGCTCCTAAGTGCTTAAAATCACGGATAAAGTTAGGGTAGGTTTTTGCAATACATTCCACACCATCTATCAAACTAGTTCCTTCAGCTGCTAAAGCTGCGACGGATAGAGCCATAGCAATCCGATGATCTCGATGACTATATAACCTTGCAGCTTTAAGAGAAGAAGGGTAAACAACAAGGCCATCTTCTTGTTCTTCTATGTTAGCGCCCATTTTCTTGAGCTCTTGCGTGATTGCAGCAATCCGATCTGATTCTTTATGCCTTGCAATCTGTGCATTGTATAAATGGGTTTTCCCTTCTGCAAAACATCCAATGACAGCTAAAATCGCAATCGCATCGACAAAGTGATTGACATCGATAGAGATTCCTTTTAAGGATTTGGTTTTTTTTATAATGACCTTTTTGTCGCTAGAATCGATTTCTATATGAGCTCCCATGGAGAGTAAGCAATGAATAATCTGTTTATCTCCTTGATGGTCTGCTAAATCAAGATTTTCTAATATAACCTCTGAAGCAGTAACTAACGCTGCTGCAATAGGAAAAGCAGCTGAGCTCCAATCTCCAGGCACTGTGTATGCAAATCCTTCATATTGAGTCTTACCTGATATCCAATACTCCTCATGGTTGCGATGCTTAATTTTAGCTCCCAATTTCTTAAGCCAATGTAAAGTTAGGTCTATCCAGGGTTTTTCTCCTGGATTTGTCACTTGAAGATGGCTTTGTCCTTCTAGAAAGCATGTGGTCATCAACAGAGCAGAAACAGGCTGAGAATCTCTTCCGCATAATTTTGCGCTACCTGGCATTAGAGGCCCTTTTACAGAAATGGGTGCAAACCCATTTACATACACAGAACGGGCATCTACTTGTAAATATTGAAGAGCTGACAATAGAGGTTGAATAGGCCTTAAACAGCGAATAGAGCGATCCCCCGTAATCACCGTATAAGTAGGTAAAAGAGAAACAAGAGCACCGATAAAACGTAGTACGAGTCCAGAATTTTCTGCATTAATCACATTTTTTGGAGATTTAAGTTTGCGGTTCGTTCCCTCAATCCATAAAGTGGTATCTGTTTTTTGGATGTTAACACCTAGCGACTCCACAGCTTTTATCATGGCGCATGTATCTGGAGAGGGTAAATAGTTATGAATCCGGCTTCTCCCTTTTCCCATTAAGGCAAAAAAGATCGCCCGTAGGGTCTGCGATTTAGAAGAAGGGATTGCAATCGATCCTTGTAGAAGGCTAGGACTAATATAAAATTTTGCCATATTCTGACTCTAACCAGTTAAGCCCTTCTAGTATGAATTCCATCGGGATGGGTATAGTTGACGAAACAACCAAGCCGATTTCTTGCAATAGAATCAAATGGTTTACCCCCTTCTTTACTTTTTTATCTTTTTTTATCATCTCTAAACAGAGCTTTTTCTGAAAGTTGTAAATAGCAAGAGGAAATTCATAAGAACAAATCAGAACTTGTATTTTAGTAAAGGAAGCATAGGAAAGAAATCCCATTTTCCAACTTATATAGCTTTCTACTAGCATTCCCATAGCCACAGCTTCTCCATGAGCCATTTGAAAATCTGTGATTTTTTCTAAAGCGTGTCCTATTGTATGACCAAAATTAAGAATAGAGCGGATACCTAGTCGCTCTGTAAAATCACAGCTTACTATTTGGTGTTTTAGAAGAATACACGTTTTAACCAAGTTCATTGTCTTGCTTAAGTCCCTTTGGTCCAAACCATTTTCTAATTGTAAAAACAAGTCATAGGACAAAGTAATCGCGTATTTAATGATTTCGGCTGTTGCATGGATCCACTCTTTTTTAGGTAAATGAGACAACCATTGAAAATCGTAATAGATTTTACGTGGAAAATAAAAAGTACCCAAAAGATTTTTTCCGTAAGCCGTATTTATGGCATTTTTCCCGCCAATAGCTGCGTCTACCATAGCTAATAAAGTAGTAGGAATGCAGATGAAAGGAACACCACGCATATAGGTTGCTGCAATGAATCCAATCAGATCTATAGTTACTCCACCACCTAAGGCAATAAAGCAACTATCGCGCCCAAATTCTTGTTCAAAGAGCTGATTCTCCAAAAGCTCTTTGGTCTTATGGTTCTTATTTTTCTCTCCTGGTTCAAATAGGAACAACTCTAAAACAATTCCTTTTTGCCTTAAAAAAGATTGCCAGTCGTAACCAAGTAGATTTGCTATATTCTTATCGCAAAAAAGAGCCAACTTAGCATTCATTTGCCGAAGATCTTCTACAACTTGGATTGAAAAGAGATCACAATCAAAAAACACCTCTGTGGTATCTTGGCGCTGTAAAGATAGAAGAAAGGTTTCTGGCATAATTTTGTTCCCTTTTTTATAAAAAGAGTGCAGCACAAAAGTTTTAATGAAAAGCAAAGAAAGTATTATGTTATTCGGTGTAGTTGCTGGACCTAGTATACAAATTGCAGAAGAGGAGATTTTTTCTCAGCTAGAATGGATTGACGCTGTGGAGTTTCGACTGGATCTATTTACGGATTTAGATTTGATGCAACTAAAATCTCTCTTAAAAAAATTGCCTATTCCTGTTTTATTTACGCTAAGAAGACAGGATCAAGGTGGAGGTTTTACCCAACCAGAAAAAATCCGGTTACCATTCATAGAAAAGCTTTGTCAATTGCAACCAGACTTTTTCGATTTAGAATACGATACATCGATAAGTTTTCGTAAAAAGCTCTTTTTAGATCATCCAAAGATTCGTTTTATTGCTTCCTATCACAATTTTGAAACATTTCCTAAACTAGATCATCTATTGTCTTTTCTTTTTACTCCTTATGCGCATTTTTATAAAATAGCGATTCGTTGTTCTTCTTCTGTACAAGCGCTTGAGTTGCTTCTTTTATCTAAAAAGTACACGAATCTAGTAACCATTGGACTGGGAGAAAGAGCGCAATTCACAAGACTGATTGCACCTATTTTAGGTATGCCTTTTAGCTACGTAGCGCTTAAGCTTCAAACAGCGCCCGGACAGCTTCAGTTAAAAGATTTGCTACTTTATCGCTTTTCCACTCTTAATCCTACAACCGCTATTTATGCACTTCTTGGGGATCCCATTGATACCAGTTTAAGTCCAATTGCTCATAACGCTGTTTTTTCTGCTCAAAAAAGAAATGCGCTCTATTGTAAGATTCCTTGTGATCAAAATGAGCTACCTAAGTGTTTGAACCTGATTCAACAGCTTCCTTTTAAAGGTTTGAGCATCACAATGCCTTTAAAAGAAAAAATAGCATCGATCACTCATTCTCTACAAATAGCTATAAACACATTGGTTATTGATTCTAAAATAACAGGTTTTGATACTGATGGTATAAGCGCTATACAAGTACTGGAAAAAAAAACCACTCTCTTTGAAAAAAAGATCGTCCTGTTTGGCTCTGGGGGAGTAGCTCAAGCTATTGCGCAAGAAGCAATAGGTAAAGGAGCTTTTATTACTTTTATCAATCGTACAAGAGAAAAAGCGATTCGATTAGCAAAAATCTATCGATGTAGGGGAGGAGGCGTAGAGCTCTTCCCCCTTCATTACGACATAATCATCCAATGCACACCTAACCCTGATTGTATTCAATCAGAATGGATATGTTCCCATTCTATAGCAATGGAAACCGTTTACCAACCCCATTGGACAGAATTTTTAAAAAAAGCTTCTTTGAAAAACTGTAAGCTCATCTTCGGAAAGGAGTTGTTCATTCATCAAGCGGTTCAACAACAGAAGCTTTGGGATTCGAGCTTTTCAGAAGAAGAGCTTGAACAAGTGATTGCTCAAGCAATTCATAAAATTGAATCCCACGATAAAGTGAAGTTCACTGCTTTCCGAGACAAGTCGAGAAGAACTTTGTAACTCTAGAAGACTTACTTGTGTTTGAAGAAGAACTGCTTACATTTAAAGAACGATAGAATTGTTCATCCATTTCTGCAAGTTTTTTCTTCAGATCCCTACCAGATGGAGTATCTGGATTCATGGAAACTTTTTCGCTATTTAGTGAACGGGAATACCTTTCCTTTATACGTTCACCTTCTTTTTTCCATTTTTTCTTCTGTTTTTCTTGCAACAATCGCACGCTATTAGAATCGGCTCTATTTTGTAAAGGTCTATTTATAAAATACCTCTTGTGTATAAGATTCTCAATTGAAACCCATGAGTATAAATCCAGATTTGTTTACAAAAAATTTTGAGATGCTTGCGTCTTAGAAAACCATTTTAAGCTCTCTACTTGGAAAGCTCTAATCACTTGTTTTGAAGAAATAAATGCTTGCCATTTTTTTTCTCGGAGACGAAACCCTTTAAAGTTTGGAATAAAGCAGTAAGGTGTAATCACTTTAGTAGAGAACCAACCAGGACGCCAAAGGGCCATTTGTTTTTGACAAGAAGCAATAACAAGAGTAGGGATTTGCAAATTCGAAGCTAAATGGGATGTTCCAGACTCATTGCCCATAAGAAAAGTGGACTCGTAAATAAATCCTGCTAATTCGTGTAAAGAGGAAAAAAGGGGCAAAGGAAATCTATCTTTAACCAGTAAAGACCATTCAGGATACTCTGAAGGACTGACGCAGAAAGCTACTTCATAACCCTTTCGAACCAACTCTTGAGCTACTTTAATAAATTTATGAGCACTCCATGTTCGTAAAGACGTTGTACTTGTTGGATGTATCAACACCCGTTTTAGATAACAATTTTTTTTAAAGTCACAGGGAATAACCAATCCATTGTTTTTTGAAATCTTTGAGCATAAAATAGAAGCAATAGCCTCTGCAATATTGTCAACCATAGGACGTGAGCGATCAAAAATCCGATCTAGTAAAGTTAAACGAGCGTGTTTTCCTTTTTCATAACTAGAATAAAAAACGCTTAACTTATGGAGTTTACCCAGTTTGTAGAGATCGATGATGGCATTTGACAAAGAGCTATTATCGTTTTGAAGAATGATTCTATCATAAAAAGAAAACTCTTTTTCAAGCGCATTTAGAGAAGGACGTTTTTTAAAATGATGATCGGGAAACCATATGCTGAGCTGATGAATAGTATCTTGATAAGTAGTAACCGTATAGCCTTTTAGAAAAAGGCAATGAGAGGCCACCATCATAAGAAGAGCATCTCCTATTCCCTGTGAACAGATAACAGCAGCTTTCATGCATTTGCCTGTCTAAGCTTATGAAATGCCTTTAGTGTACGTGAAACCGAAATAAAGCGCTGCCAAAAATTTTCTCTAATAGGAAGATAAAGGCCCTTCAAATTAGGAAGGGGAAAGGGAAGAGTCACAACATGGCTTATATGCCAATCAGGGCGCCAAAGACGTATCCTTTTAGGATTCCCAGAAATGGTTAATGTGGGAATACCGAGATTTGAAGCTAAATGGCCAATTCCTGAATCATTTCCAATAAAAAACCCCGATTCGTATAAATAGGCTGCAGTTTCGCTCAAATTACAAAAAGAAGGGAGCTCAAATCCTTCTTTTTCAACATGAATCCAATCGGCTCGCTCAGATGGGCTTACAGAAAAACCGATACAATAACCTTCATTTTGAAGACGGTATGCTAGAGCAAGGAATTGAGAAGAAAGCCAGTTTCTTTTTGAATCACTACTCGTTGGATGTATTACGATGCGTTTAGCCAATCTGCGGTGTGTTCCTTTAGGAATATGAATACCGTTTTCTTTAGTTGCGTTCTGTGTTTGAAGTATTGTTTGACAGGCCCTGCAAATATTAGATGCAATAGGCAGAGTTGGGTCAAAAAGAACGTCTCCTTCTTGAAGTTTAGGAGAAGCTGTAGGGAAAAAAAAGATCAGGTTATTTAGCTTTTTTTTCTCGCGCAGTCCAAAAAGGTTATAAGCTCTTTTCGAGTGATCGTTTTCGACAATAACGTACTCAAATGGGGCAAGGACTTCTTCCAATCGATCTAAAGAAGGATAGGGGAGAAGACAAATGTCTTTAAAAAGAGAGGCCAGCTCTTTTGCGTAACTATGAAAAACGATGGGCTTATATCCAGAGAGCTTAAATTGGTGAGCAACGATCATCATAAGCAAAGCGTCGCCTAAGCCCTGAGCACATACGATAGCTACGTTCATTTAGACACATTTCTTATTATAATTACTTAAAAAAGTGTATGGAAAGAATTGATTTAAAGCAAGGCCATACCTCATCTTCTACATATATAAGTTTTTCTCTTTTCATGAAGATGCAGTATCGTAACTAGATAGCATATGTATCTGAACTAGATAGCATATGTATCTGATCCCCAGATAATCCCGTAAATTGAGTCACAAAATTGATTTCCATTCCATTTTGCAACAAATTTTTTGCAATTTCTAGCTGAGCTTCTATTTTGCCTTTTTCTATTCCTTTTTCTATTCCTCGAGCTTCTCCCCTGGCTTCTCCCCGCATTTCAGCTTCATAAAGCTTTTGATCCATTACTGCCATGTTATCCATATCGATCTTTTTGACTTCTTCATAGACGAG
>JAITFW010000002.1 GCA_031281085.1 Chlamydiales bacterium
TAGGAGTTCAGTCTTCTGCGATTACTTCATATGTCCTCCCTTTATCTAAAAGCAGAATGGTTTTGATTCTGTCGCATAGCCTTTTATCTGGTTCATGGCGATGTCGTGTCTTAAGGATCTCTTTTTGATTGCGTGTTAAAAAGTGGGCTTTTGGTTGCAACAGGGATCTTAGCTGAAGTTTCAAGAAACATTCAAGGGTTTGGTTATCTGTTATGTCTTTTTTCTTATTCTCTTGAGTATACCGATACGAAGATGGTTTATCCTAGAGTATTTTGAAATTAAAGATGAATGATTAAATGCAGCGATAAATCATCTTATGTAAAAGTTCTTGGATTAAAGGGGCTGGGCAAGTTAATTGGTCAATCTGCTCTAGTGCTTCTTTAAGTAAGCTTTCTGTGAGTTGTTTAGCTTGAATTTTACCTAAGAGAGTAACCGCGGTAGTTTTATTTTCTTCTTCTGTATCGAGTAAATCGTCAACTATTTGAAATCCAAGTCCAATTTTTTGCCCACAATTGTATAAATGTTGCATATCTCGATCAGAAACGTTACCGAGGATACCTCCAGCTTCAAGAGCTGCGGAAATTAAAGCTGCCGTTTTCCCATAATGCATTTGTTGTAAGGTTGACCATGAAATATTTTTCCCCTCTGTCAATAGGTCAATTATTTGCCCTCCAATTAATCCGTCCGCACCTGATCTTTTTGCAAAGAGTTGGACTAAGTTGAGTTTTTGCTCAGGAGAATAAAAAGAAAGAGAAGAAAGGATTTCAAAGGCATAAGTAAGTAGATAATCTCCTGTGATTAAAGCCTGCCATTCTGGATATGCTTTATGTAGTGAGGGCTTTCCTCTTCGTATATCATCGTTGTCAACACACGGTAAATCATCATGAATAAGAGAATAGGTATGGATGATCTCAATAGCACAAGCAGGCAGAATCGCTTGAGAAAGGGGAACCGTAAAAGTAGATGCTGATGCTATTAACAATAGAGGACGTAAGCGCTTAGCAGGAGCTAAAAGAGAATAACGTGCGGAAGAAAAGAGAGGCGCATATGCTGTAGTTAGCTTAGGGCTAACTAGTTTTTCTAAGGCTTCTTCAAGTTCAATTTGTGCTTGAGATAGGAATGATGTTTTGCTCATTTATTTTCTGAGTGTTTAGTTGCTTGGAGTAGTCTATTGGTATACCAATTCCAAAATAAGCAAATCCTAGTTTTTCCATTTCTTTTGGTTGATATTGATTGCGTCCATCAAAGAAAGCCAAATGGCGCAAAAGAGGAATGATTTTAGTAAAATCAATGTAACGAAACTGTCGCCATTCTGTAGCAAGTACGATGGCATCAGCTGCTTGCACAGTTTCATATTCGTCCTTGCAAAAAGTGACTTGGTGGCAAGGGCCTAAATGCTCACGCATGGCTGGCATAGCTACAGGATCAAATAAGCGTAAATTAGCTCCTTGTGATAGCAAGATTTCAATGAGGGAAAGTGCAGGAGATTCTCGAATATCATCTGTATGGGGTTTAAAAGAAAGACCCCAGATTGCAATAGTTTTATTAAAAACCCCACTAAACTGGGTAAAATAACGACAAATTTTATCTGCAAGCACTTTTTTTTGCTGTGCATTTACATTTTCTGTGGCTTTCATTAATGATAGATCTAAATCATATGTTTTGGCTGTGGCACAAAGAGCTCTGATGTCTTTTGGGAAACAAGATCCTCCATAACCCATTCCAGCGTATAAGAAGTGGTAACCAATTCTTTGATCCGCGCCGATGGCTATGCGTATATCATTAATACTAGCACCTGTCTTTTCACATAAGCTAGAGAGTTCATTCATAAAAGAGATTCGCAAAGCAAGCATGGCATTTGCTGCATATTTTGCTAGTTCTGCAGAAGAGGGTGTCATAATTAAGATTCGATCGTGGTTAATAGTAAAAGCAGAATAAATTTCACGCATGATTTTAGCACTGTCGAGATTATCAACTCCAATAATAATACGATCAGGCTTCATGCAGTCGTTGATTGCATTGCCTTCTTTTAAGAACTCGGGATTAGAAACGACATCAAAGCCAATAAGTCTGTTTTTTTCTTTAAGAATCTGTGCAATATGTTGTTTAACCAAAGAAGCAGTGCCTACAGGTACTGTCGATTTATTCACAATGAGAAGGGGGTAGTTCATATGTTGAGCTATAGAAGAAGCCGCTGAAAAAACATAAGAGAGATCACAACTGCCATCTGCTTTAGAAGGGGTTGCTACAGCGATAAAACAAACTTGAGAGGAGGTAGTAGCTAATTGATAATCTGTAGTAAAGTTTAAACGCCCATCCTCTACATTACGTTCGATTAATTCTTTTAATCCAGGTTCGTAAATAGGAATTATGCCTTTTTGCAAATTTTGAATTTTTTGTTCGTTAATATCCAAGCAAATGACATGATGCCCCATTTCGGCAAAACAAACTGCTGTTACTAGGCCAACATACCCAGCGCCAATAATTGCAATATCCATATTTTTTATAGTCTCTTTATCGTTTTATTGTATTTGTAACTTCAGATAAAAAGCCATCTTTTAAAATGAGTACTCTATCACATAAGCTTGCTGCTTTTGAGTCGTGAGTTACAATCATTACACTTTTGCCCCGTTTCTTAACCAAGTGAAGAAGGAGCTCATAAACCATTTCTGCATGAAAAGAATCCAGGCTTCCAGTTGGCTCATCTGCTAAAATAAGGTCAGGATTATTACATAAAGCACGTGCAATAGCAAGTCTTTGTTTTTCTCCTCCGGAGAGAAATTTGACAGGTAGATGTGCATGTTTTTGTAGCTCAACAGCAGATAATAAACGTAGCCCAAGTTCTTGTTTATTAAAACGCATACGTGCAATTTTTGCTGGCATAACCACATTGTCAATTACGCTGTAATTTTCTAAAAGATAGTGAGATTGAAAGACAAATCCTAACTTTTTTTTGCGTATTGTATAACAACTCTCTTTTTTTGTATTTATGCCACTGATGATCAATTCCCCTTCAGATGGCATATCTAGCGTACCTAAAATATGTAGTAGAGTGCTTTTCCCGGATCCAGACTTCCCTATAATAGCTAAAGACTCTTGATGGTGAATGGTTAAATCAATTCCTTTTAATAACTCTATTCGATGGGGAGAAAAAAAGAACTTCTTCACATTCCTCGCTAGTAAAACAGTCATTATTCAGACCTCAAAATAGTGCTTACGTTTAGGTAACACGTTTTTACAGCGGGAGCAAGAGCTGCTAATAAAGATAGAATAGGCGTTGCAATGAACACAAATTGGATAGCTTGGGAACTAAAAGCAGAAGGGATTCCTTGCCCAAAAAAAACAGGGTTTAATAAAGCTTGTCCTTGTAAAAGGCTTAACGTAGAAATCACAAAATCCAAATGCTGTAACGTAAGGAGTCCGGCTGCAATTCCAATGCAGCTACTCATGAATCCCATGATCATTCCACAAAAGCCAAAAATGAAAAGAATGCTTTTTTTATTAGCTCCCATAGCTAATAAAACGCCAATTTCCTTTTTTTTATCATTCACTAAAATCACAAGTTGCGAAATGATGTTACAGCAAGCTACTATTAAGATAATCGTTCCCACTAAAGTGAATAAATAACGATCGCTTGCAAACTGCTGCAGCATATCTTTTGCAAAATCGTATTCTGTAAAAGGAGTGACTTTCCAATAAGCAGCTATCCCTTCTTCTTCTAGTTGCTTTTCTAATTCTTTTTTAATAAGATCCGTATCTGCAAGATTAGCAACCCAAACAAACACTCCATTTGATTCTGTTTTATTTAAGTGGAAAGAAGTATTGGAAGCGTTAATGGTTTGCGTAATATGAGAGGGGACTAAAATGCTTTTATAGCCGGAAAATAGAGGTCCTGGATCATAAAATCCTGCTACAAAAATAGGCAACCGTTGTTCTTGGACTGCATTCATGCTTAAACTAGAATAAGATAAATAGCCGCGATCGGCTACTTGTACACCTTGATCTTGAAAACTTTTGGCTAAAAAAACACCGGCCTCTTGGGCTAAAATCATTGAGGACTTACACCAGCTACCTTCTGCAATTTCCAATCCATTACCAGATACCCTACCTTGTAATAGGTGATTTTTAAAGGGAATTTCAATGGTAAAAAACAAGTCCTTTAAAGTCTTTGCTTGAGGTGAAATTTCTGTCTTTTTTACATGGAGCAAACGAGATTTTTCTAGAAAAATAGGTTTATCTATCAAATAAGAGGGTTTGTTTTTTTCAGTAAAGTAAATTCCTCGTTGTGTTTTTTTTATTACCCCTTTTTGGAAATCAGGCAAAACTTCTTCCTTTTCTGTCAGAAGAATATAAGAGAAATCTGAAATAGGTGCCTGTACAGGTAAAGACACTTCTTCAGGAATCATGTTTATGGGAATTTCCCAGTCGTGCTTTGATTTAAGAGACTTAATAGTAACTGCGTGTAGAATATCATTGATTTGAGATTGAGAGAATAAGCGACTAAGCTCATCGGTTCTTAAAGGGGCAATCAAGGTACCTAAGAAAGGATTTTTTTCAGGGAAAGAACTTAAGTAGGAAGCTTGAGTTAAGTAACTCTGAGTCGCCTGTTCTTTTGGTTTCTTTCTAATCATTTGTAAGCGTAGCATAGCCCCACTTAATTCAAAATCCTGATAGGTGATCTTATGTGTATTTTCAAGTCTTTCCAAAATAGCATAAAGCTCTTTGACTAAATCTTTTGTTTTTTTATCTGCTTGGATGTGTAAAGGAAGCTCTTTATCATAGTTTTCATCATAGGGATCTGTCTTTAGGGAAGAAGCTTTTTCCTTAATTGTTTTATGACGATATTGAGATTCGTGAGATAAAGCATCTACTTGATAATAATAAGAAGAAAAATAGGCATCGGTAGGAGTGATTTTTATAGCAGAATGAACAGCTGTTAATTTTGTTTTCCAGTTATTTTCAATGCCGTCGGTTATCGATAAGAAAACTACAATGAGCCAGACGACTAAAGAAAGAACAAAAATAGATAAAAGGGAAATAAGGGCTGAGGATAGATGTTTTTTACGGGGTATTAAGTATTTAAAAGCAACTTTTAGCTCAAACATTAACACCCATAAGATTCAAAAATTACTTCGCTTGTTTAAAAATGACGTGTTTTCTTAGCGTCTTATCGTATTTTTTGAGTTCCTTGCGTCCTGTGGAAGTCCGTTTATTTATGGTAGTCCAATAACATTCGTTGCTTTCTGTGCTTTTCATTTTAATGGTTTCACGAGCTGTTTTAGCCATATTCATACCTCTTTTTTTAACGATTCATTTTAAAGCAAGCACTTATTAATCAACAAGAAAAATAGGTAGAGATTTTTCATATATGAAAACAGATTTTACATAAGAAAGAGACAATCACTCAGGATTAGACCCTGGTATTTAGGTTTGCTACGCCCAGAAGGCATAGCTTTAGTGAAATATTGTTTTAAACTTATCTTTTATTTTAAGAGCTAAATCTAGGGCGTGTCGTCAATTAAAAAGTTGGTTAATTACCTAGCTATCGATTGTTTGTTGAAGCAGTTCTCTACAGATATCGAGCTGGTATACCTTGGAGAGATTTACCAGAACGGTTTGGAGATTGGAAACATATTCATCGAAGATGGATGGGAAAGCCAAGATCAGATTGAATTGACGTTATTTCAATCTCTTTTATAGTCTCTACATAGGTAGGAAGACGAAGACGAGAGGCTGTAATACAAAGCCAACACAGTCCTAAACTCTCAGCTGCAGTAAGACAGGCATCAAGCCGCCGATGATTACGACATCGTTGCGCGAGTTCAATTAAAATTTTCGAGGCCAATTTTTCAGGGATGGGATAAGCTTCTGATGAAATGACCCTAATGATCCTCCCGTAATGTATATCCATTTTTTTGGGGAAAATATGTTCAATAAAGGCCACTTCTTCAACAGGATAAGAGTCTCTTATAAAGCCTAAAAAACTTTTAAGAGCTCGCCATTCAAGTCGATGACCTTTACCACAATCCTCCACAAATCGAGCCAATAAAATTATAAAATCAATCAGCAATTCTTCTTTTACAGGCTTAGGGACTCGAAATTCATCAAAGTCTATGTAATAAGCTCCTAGCTGTCCTTTTGTTTTGAGCCATTTTCTCCAATCGAGATACACTTTTATGGCTGGAATGTAAGCCGTTTCAGTGAAAGGAGGAGAATCATGCAACCAACGTTCAAATCGATTACAGTCGTAAACATCAGTTCCTCCGTGGAGCCACATTCTAGCGTACTTTTCTTGCCAATTTTCTTCAGATACTTGTTCAAAGCTTGGATTATCTGTTCGGAGTTGGTGCCAAATGCCCCTCTCTTTTGACAGCTCTGTTTCAAAATCATCAAGAAGGCTATGAATTTCATCGAGGTGATTTTGCATTTTTTCGTTCACTTTCAGATTGAAGTTCCAGTCGCTTACGCGCCCGTTTGACGGCATTATGTAATTTCTCTTGAAGTATCTTTTTCGAAGGTAACTCAGTTAAATGTTCAGCGACATGGATGCCTGAACGATCTAGTTCGAGCAATTCGATGCGTTCATCTTTCTTACCTGCACAAAGGATCAAACCCATGGGTTGTTCTTCCCCTGGACAGCGTTCATACTTATCTAGCCATCGTAAATAGAGTTCCATTTGCCCCTTGTATTCTGCTTTGAAGTCCCCCAGTTTAAGCTCGATGGCAACAAGTCTTTTAAGCCTCCGAATGCCAATAAAGCCAGTGCCAAAGTTGAATTTACCGTGGTAGACACGTACTCCTTGGCATTGCGCGCAATTCTTGAAGCACATCTCCTTGTGCCGTTTTTAATGCTTTAGTGCTTTTTTGCACACTACATGATTTCTTCATGTTGGAACTCCTTGGAGAATCTGTTCGGAGATATGTTTGCTAAATTTTTTCGTAACTTGGGCATCGAGATGGGTATAACGCTGAAGCATACTTAAGGTGCGATGTCCTGTGGCTGTGGCGAGTTCAAGATTAGAGGCGCCTTGACGTGCAGCTAGAGTACAAAAGGTGTGGCGCATGTCATGCACGCGACAGTTAGTAATTTCAGCTCGTTTTAAGGCTTCTTGCCATGCCTTCTTGAGGTCAACCTTTCCAAAAGCTGTGTTTTGCTGGCAAACACCAAAAGCTTAACAGGACTTCGTTTTTGGTGCAGTTTAGCGAGTTCGACAACAACAGCATCTGCAAGTGAGATGCTTCTTGGATGACCATTCTTGGTTTCTTTGAGATGAGCCAGCTGGTTCTCTAAATCGACATCACTTCACTCGAGATTAAGAATTTCCCCTTGGCGAGCTCCCGTCGTTAGGCTCATCAAAACAAAACAGTAAAGATAGGTGGATTTACTCTCTCGGCATGCAGTTAGCAAACGTACGATTTCGTCATCAGCAAGCACTCGATCTCTGCCAGAATTTTCTTTTAGTTTAGTTAGTCTGAAACAGGGATTTTCTTCGATCCAGCGCAAGCGGACGGCATAGCTAAGAAGAGTGGAAAGACTGGATAGGTAACGATTAACGGTTGCAGAACTGCGGTTTCTGGCTTTAGAAGTGGGCGTATTTGCAAGGATTTGACGCTCTTTTCCGATAAGTTCCGGTGTTAAATAGACAAGTGCATAGTCGCCTAGCTGTGATTTCCAATAGTTAAGATGGTGGGTCATATCTTCAACTGAACGGATATGTTCCATACATCCATCACTTATGTATCTATTGAGGAGTTAGTCGAAAGTGTGCTGCCTTTTGTGCTGATCAAAGCTAAACTTACCCAGCTTGATCTGTCTTTCAGTGTCGGCAGCCCAGTCTTCCGCCTCTTGTTTCCTATCAAAATGGTCACAGACTGTAGGATAACCTTTTATGCGGACAACAGCACGCCAGTGACTAGTTCCGTTCTTATTCTTTCTTTTAGTAATAGATGCCATAGCTCAAACCTCTTAATATTTATGGTTCGAGCGGCTGGATGGTGTGTGTTAAGATTGTTTTTCGTTGCACCGCCATTGCACCGCGACGCCAAATTTTAACTTGAATAGCTTGATAAATCAAGCTTAATCGTGCTCACACGTATTGGAAAAAAGTGGGGCAACTTGGACTTGAACCAAGGACCAGCGGGTTATGAATCCGTGCTAATTCCATAAATCACAATCATTAGCAACAGCTAACAATAGCTAAGATAGCACTGTAAGGGATTTTTATCTATGGCAATTAGTTGTTGTCATTTGCTATTTCTTGTGACTGAGTGGTCCAACAGTGGTCCATGAAATTAGAAGGAGAATGCAATACAGAACGCATTTGTTAAACATGATGCGCAAGGAGCTTTACTGAGATCTACTTTATCAGATAAAGGAGTTGAGATCGCTAGTTCGCCATAAAGTTTTCTTTTTATGCCATTTTGGCAGAAGAAGTGGAAGAAGTAAGGAGGTAAGCGCTTGGAAAAGGTGATGCATTTATAGGATAAACCAAAAGACCTAAGATAAGAAATTTCTATGTTTAACAGACATAAAACGCGGCATATTTGAACTAATTTAGGATTTATAGGTGTTGAAATTTCCATTAGCAAAGATTTATGAAATATAAGATCAAAATAAGGTTGATTTTACAAAATCGCTGAAAACGCTTTTAAACAGCTATAGGATCAAATGAATTGATTTAGGTATATAATTTTACATGTAAGATCAAAAATAACGCCTTACAGATCATTAAAAGAGGTTTTTTTAGTCAATTTCTTAAAAAACGGCTCTTGTTTATAAAAAGAATAATCAATCACAAAACGTATAAAAACATTTAAACTTTACTAAGTCTTTTTCTTGTCATTAACATCTTTTTTTTTAAAAAAGGGGATCTGTAAGATAAAATAGCAAATAGGAATATGTACAAAATTGATTGTCGATTTGCAAACAGCTCAATGAAATAAGAAATAGATTAGATTTTACGCAGATGATAGAATTAGAAGATGTTTATAGGATGTTAAAACAGAATGAATAATAAAATAACTAGAATAGTTACAGAATTGCAAGCTATAAGTCAAATAGGGTTAACTTTTTGCAATGATAATTTTGATCATGAAAGATATAGTAGGCTAATGGAAATAAGTGCAGAACTGGCTAGCTTACATTCTTCTAAATCGCCTTGCGAAATATTGGAAATATTTTCAAAAGATAAAGGATATATAACTCCAAAAGTAGGAGTAAGGGCAGCAATCTTTGAATCTAATCAGATACTATTAGTTAAAGAAAGAAATGATGGCCTGTGGTCTCTACCTGGAGGATGGGCAGATGTTAATCTATCCCCTAAAGAAAATATGCTGAGAGAAATAAGAGAAGAAACTGGCTTTGAATGCAGTATAATTAAATTAATATGTGTGTGTGATAAAAGAAAAGACCCCGTTTTATCAAAATGGCCTTATATTTACGATTTGTTTTTTTTATGCTCTATCATAGGTGGTAAAGTAAAAAAAACAACGCTGGAGACTAGTAATTTAAAATTTTTTTCTGAAAAAAATATACCTCCTTTATCCGTTAATAGAGTTAATGATTTGCAAATTAAAAAATGTTTTAGTCATTATTCCTCTCCCTTACTTCCTACTGAATTTGACTAAAGCTATCTGCATAATTCGATTGATACTCTAACTTCCCTCCAATGGACTGGATCTTATCATGAACATCCGTATATCCACGATAAATTAAGTTGAATTGATCAATTTTACAACAAATATTATTGTGAATTGCATACAATATAATAGCCATTGTTGCGCGTAAATCTGTTGAACTTACTTGAACTAGCTGCCCATATGTATTTAAAAAAGGGGTAGGGAATATTTTTATTTCTCCTTTTTTAAAATCTATTTTTGCTCCCATTTTATTGAGTTCCAATATATAATCAGTTCTATTAGGAATTACTTCTTCTTTTAAAAATGATGGATTTCTTAGAGTAGTGCAAAGCACTGTAAGTATTGGTTGTAAATCTGTTGGGAATCCTGGATAAGGCGCTGTAGATAAATTTATAGAAGCATTACAATTAAGCTCATTTCCATTAATAATGATTGAATTATCATTTATAGTGCTAGAGCAACCAAGTTGTTTCAATAAATTTAAAACAGCTTCCATAAATTCAAGAGGAGCATCAATTATTTTTATGCGCTTTTTTAATATTGCAGCAGCAAGCATATAAGTCCCTGCTTCTATCCTGTCGTTTATAGGTATATGGCTAATAATATGAGTCATATGTTGACGTAAGGTGGACACTTTAATGACACGACCTTTACGGTCTATTTTCAAGCCAATCTTGTTTAAAAAATTAATAACATCATCAATTTCTGGCTCAATTGCACAGTTATGTATTTCTATTATTTTGTCATTACCTTTTAAACTTGACGCAGCAAATATTGCATTTAAAGTTGTCCCGACAGAAGGATAAGGCAACGTAACAATATTTTTTGCTTCTTTTTGCCTAACGATATAAATTGAATTCTCCTTTTCAATAATCTCAAATCCTAGTTCTTGTAAGGCTTTGATATGAAAGTCAATAGGTCTTTTGAAGTTACATCCTCCAGGTTGACCAACTTTAGCAAATCCAAATCGAGATGCGAGACTACCTAAAGCTAAACTACTGTATCTAGTTCGGGATGATAGCTTCTGATCTATAAAAATTGGTTTAACTTCAGTTGTATCAATACTTACCATTCCATTATTTTGAATTATTTTTGCCCCGAGATGAGTAAGTATGTCAAAAACAGCTTTTGTATCTAAAAGATTTATGCTATCCCCTATATATAAATTTGTTACGCCTTTATGAATTAAAGAAGCCATTAATAAGGGTAAAACTGAATTTTTAGCTTTAGATATATTTATTATCGGTGGATTTGTTTCACTTTTAATTTGAGAATCAGAAGTGAGATAAGCTGAGAAATCTTCTTTTTTTTCTTCAAGCTGTATGTGAGATGCATAAATGAAAGAAGTAAAAAAGAATAAATAAATGATGGCTATATGCTTGTAACTAGTTTTTTTGCTAAATATCATTTTTAAATCCGATTGATAATGAGTAATTTTCTTTTGTTAAAATTATATAAACTATTTTGCATGATTTTTTGCGCAATCTACTTTAGGCAAAAACATGTTTGATATTTTTTTCCCATAAATCTGAAATGGTAGTTCTATAGTAATATGTAAAATATAAGAAAAATTGATTAGTGTAAAAAGTGCAATAATCAAAGATAAATATGGATTAGATGTATAATAGTACATTATCGCCATGATAATATATCCATTTTGACTATGGGCTAAATAAAGAGGATAGCTGATATCTGCAAAATGTTCTATAGGTTTACTATAGGGGATTTTATATTTAAATAAATAACACCCACTAAAAAATATAAGAGCTTGAATATATGCACTTAAGCGTAAAGGCCTCCATTCTAAAGGATGATAATAATAATTAATGCAAATGCAAATTGATAATAAAGTAAAAACACAAATTAATGTTTTTATAGAAGTCCATTTTTTTTCATAATGATTATAAAAACATGTTCCTATATACATGTACGTCAAGTAGAATGGATTGCAATGAATAACATTTTCACTAATAAATTTAATAAAAACATGACTAAATTTTGTATCCAATGTTACGTATCTAAATAAAGCCATAAAAAACATTAAAAAGCTAAAACTGATAATGCACCGGGATTTATTTAAACTGCCAAATATCCACCATAATAAAGTTATCGTGAGATAAAATTTAATTTCCATTTCCAATGTCTAAAATATGCCAATAAGATATTTTTCTCCAAATAAACGCTGAAAAGGTATTGTATTTAAAAGTATGTGTTTTAATGTAAAATTATAGTTGATATCATAGTTAAAAAATTTTTTATATATAAACATTATAAACAAAGTAAAAGAAAAAGATATTATATATACAGGCCAAATTCTAAAAAGACGAGAAATCAAAAATTGAATTTTCCCTTTATTTTTTAAAGAGAGTGGAATAACAAATCCACTAACTAAAAAAAATAGGGCAACACCAAAAGCTCCTATAGAAAAAATACTATTAATGAAAACTATCGCTTTATTGTAAACCAAATCTGACTGTTGAAAATCCGCTACTTCAAAATGATATTGTTTTGTCGAGTTAAAGTTAGTGACCCAAAAGTTATCAACGATATGTTTATAAACAACTAATAAACAAGCAATTGCTCTCAATGCATGTATAAACCATAGGCGATTTTTCATAGTATTGGTTTTTATGAAAGAGGAATCAGTTAACTTATCATTTGATGTAACTAGGACTGAATTTTCTATAGGGGATGTCATCTATTCCAAAAATTTTAGATTCAATATATAGTGTCGTGCCTAAAAAATTATTTTACAATAGCCTATGCAAAGCATTAATAACAACTTTAAAAAAAGCTACACAAAGATTTACAGTAAAAAAACATGAAAAGTCTTAAAGAGCAATCATAGAGAAAACTCTTTTACTAACGGAACTTTTGCGTTTTTTAGAAAAACTTATATAAATATTGGTTTTGACAGGCTATTTTTTGCAAAAAATATGATCTTATGGCTTTTTCCAGTTGTTCCAAGTCTATTCAGCTAGTAAAAAAATAGCACAGAAGATCGTGTGTATGCTAGACAGGGCATAGAAAAATCCATAATTCAACTCTATGTTTAATTTTTCTAAGAAGCTCACCTTTGATATAAAGTGAGCTCTGCTTATACAATATTTAATTTATTTATAACAAGCTTTTGCATTAAGGACGATATTCCCATCTGGACTCGCCAACCTTTGAACCATATTCAACAATACCAATGAAGACCTTAGTTCTATTTGGATCACCTCCTTCCAAGAGGTATTTTCTTCTCCTTTTTGACGAGCTTCTGCTATCTACTCTTTGGTACTTCCAAAAGCAAAAGGACATAAAATGTGTACAGAGCCTTTATTTTGTTTTAATTTTTTCAATCTAAGCGATAAACGTTTCATATTATTTGCTCCTTTCGATGGCTTCAATACGTTCTTCTAGTTCTTGGATTTCTTTATACCGTGCTACATAGGTAAGGATGCCATTAGCTACTCCTCTTTGTAGGACGTGATTGTCAACGTCTAGTAGTTTTACTAGGGTATTGACTGCTTTACTGGTATGAGCTTTGAGCTGCTGTACCGCATCTTCAATCACAAGATCCCGTAAATGCTTTAATTCTTTTTTAAAATGCGGATTTTTCAACCACTCATAATAGGTTTGCTTAGATATGTTGGCCTTACGACAGGCATCTATATCTGAGCAAGAAGTCATAAAGAAAGGCAGAGCTTTTAACTGCCTCTCTGATAGTCCAGTTTGGTTAGATTTAGACATGTATCTACTGCTTTTTAAGGGATTGAATTTGTTTTATTCCTTATAAAATCCATTCTTGTAAATTGACTCCAAGACTAAAAGCATCACCTGGGCTTTTTCCTATAGGAGCTGGCCATAAAATGCCGTTCTTATAGATTTCTTGGAGCTTATTGAGGAATTTAGCCCCTCCTAGATCAACATCAGGACAGAATAAAAGGTTTTTTTTGCGAATGAAACCATCTGTCTGCAAATCCATCGGCTGACAAGAACCTCCATTTGCTAGACAAAAGAGGTGATGACTAGCTTCTTGTTGAATGAGTAGAGCATCAAATTCACTTTCTAAAATGATTCCGATAGGTAGAGACGGATCTCCATAAACGGCAGGGCAATTCATACTCCCAGGTATTTTGATGTACTTGCCATATTTATCCCCTTGGTGCCATTCAAGCCGTCGAATGTTTATTTTTAGTACTTTTTTGTTAGGAAGCCAAGGTACCACTAAGCCCTGCGGCATCCACAGCATGCGTGGGTTTCCATCTGCTTTTATTTCTGAGGGCATTCCCCAATCACTATAGGATTTCCAGGTGTCTTGAGGACAATAACCAAGCCTAAAACGCTGTATGCTATCTTTAGTGAAACCGCGTTTGTAAAGTTTCTCCAATGCCGTTGGATGTAGCCATAGTTGTTGATGACACCATTCGACAAAGAGGGTAGCTTGTTCTTGCCAGATAGCAGAAGGTTCAGCAATCTGTTTTAAAGGTGCAGAGATCTTTTTAGGGAATATTCTCGTTTCTAAGTTTAGCTTGTCACAAGCTTCTACGTAGCTTAATTCCAAAAAATCCCGGCAAAATTGAATCGCATCACCTTTGGCATCACAAACGCGACACCAGTAGCGCCCCATACAATTTTTAGCTGGCTCATGCGGCCAAATAGCAAATCTATCGATTCCTTCCTGGCAATTAGGACAAGCAGAATGGTATTCGCCTCCTCCGTGAGAAGATGTTCTTTTAGGCTCTAAGCCCTTTTCTTGAGCCAGATCAATTAAGTTCATTATTTTCCTTATTTATAGAGGATGAATAATACTCCCACAAATCCCACCACTCCCACGTTATATTTTGACTACACGCCAAGTAGCCGTTCCTTGATGGTCGTACATACGTTCTAATTGAAAACCTGCTTCAATGCGCTTGTTGTACTTTTGTAGCTTTCTACCTAAGGAGATTTCATTGATTCCACCACGGCCATCAGGCGCAAACTCTAAAAGAGCTTCTTGCAGTGTTTCTATAGGACTATTGACAACAGCCTTTACCTTTACTGGAAGATTATCAAAGGCAGCAAACCAAGCTGTCAGTAGAGCTCCCAAAGAAAGACGAATGGGATCCGCATTTTCAATTTCCTTGCGACTTTTGCAAGCATCTTCCATGCCTACCCAAATCAGGGCAGAACGGATAAAATCGCTCCATTCTTCAAAACGGCCAAAAGGTAAAACCTCTTGCTTGGGCCTACCAGCAACATGATAAGCACGTAAAATGGTTAAAGCATCTTTCACTAAAAAACCCCGATTCTGTGGTATGTATTCGTACAGATTGACTGCAAATAGACGCTCTTCCGGTCTTTCACAATGAGGATTGAGTCGGCAAAGAATCGCTCTTGTAGAGATATCTCCTACAAAAGTAAGGTTATTTCCTGTTGCCAAAAAAGTAGCATTGGTCGGAACGTTTAGATGCTTGTTTGTACCAAGCAAACGACCCTTAAAAAATTCCTGTGACAAAACAGAACATAAAGTAGCACACCCAAAAGGCCTTTCAATGTTGTCATAGCAAATGACTGTGTCGCCAGCTGAAAGAACCGTTAAAAGCTTTTTTTCCTCTTCGGCTTCACCATCAGCTTGCGATACAACACAATTTATTTTGCCCATAGCAATTAATCCTATGACATCAGCAAGTAAGCTTTTACCACTCCCCATTTTAGGAGCCGTAAAACCATGTAAAGGCGCTGTTCTTATCGATTTTCTAACTAATGAAGTCAAAATCCCTGATAGGACAACAGCCTTGCTTTCCTCATCTTCAAAAGGAAAATCAGATAGCAAAGAAAATAATCGGTCTTTTGCTTCAATAGCTTCCTGATGACTAGGTGAAAGAGGAATAAGAGGAAACACAGTTTGCCCAGGATCATAAAATAGTCCCGTTTCTTCATCATACCCCGATTTTTGAAGAATAGAGCCATCAGCACGTAATGTAGGAGCTTGAATTACCCCTGCTAATACAGGGAGTTTCCATTGCTGACGGGCTAGAAAAGTTCTTGCTATCTTATCAGGACAATCTCGTTCTTTCCATTGTTGCGTTCGTTCATCAAATCTTGTCCATGAAGCCAGCTTTCCTAAAACCTCTGCTAGATGGATTGTATCTATTCCAATAATAGTAAGAGCATCGCCAGATCTTGATATAATCAGGCCATCAGATTTTTTGGGCTTTGCTGTCTCTATAACGATCCTAACCAATTGACGACCCATTTGAAAGATTCCAGGACTATCTTGCAAAAGCTTCTCAGCAGCATCTATGGCAAGATGCAACTTGCCAGGAATCACTTGAATATGGGGTAGCTCCTTTTGTGGCTTTATTGTTTCCGCCATGCTACATAATAGTTGCTTTTGTTCTTCTACCATTAAAGGGTAATTCTCAACAGGAAAGGAACTGGGGGAATTTTTTTCATATTCTGAATTAAGCATTTTTTCTTTCATCTTCATCTTGTAGCCTTTTCTTTAGGCGCCTTTTTGGCTTGATCTTCAAGCACAAAAATCTGCTGCATGGCATACAAACAAAGAACTAGCCAGTTCTTATGAGACACTGTGCCTTTTGTGTATTTGTAAAGGTTTGTATAACAACAATCAAACCAAATGTTTAATCTGACTACTCTGTCTTGAATCACTTCGTAGGTAATCATTTTTGCTCTCCTTTTTGATCGTCTATCCATTCAAAGAAAGCATTTTCATCGATCAGAACCCGACGTCCTGCACGTTTAACCACCTTTGCAAAACCATTGAGTGCAGAGAAAAAGATCAAATGCCGCAGCCCACCAATAGGTGGCCATTGTGCATAGTTAGCCTAATATTTTTTTTGTCATAGTAGTTACCATTCGTTGCTTATGTTCTTGAGATAAGTGAGCATAACGTTTAGTGGATTGCATATCTTTATGTCCAAGCAATATGCCAATGTCTAATAAACCATAGCCACTCATAGCAAGATAAGAAGCTACTGTATGCCTTAAATCGTGGAACCTAAAGTCCACAATCTTGGCTAGCTTTACGGCTCTTTCCCAAGAGGACCGAATATCAAGAGGTTTTTCAGGATTATTTGGAGAAGGAAACAGCAGAGCTTCTGGTTCAAGAATTGCAGCTAATCTCTCTTTGAGCAAAGTTAAGGGAGCATCAACTAAAGGGATAGAGCGCGTATCGCCATTTTTGGTTTCTTCTAAAGTAATTACACCGCGCTCGATGTCTATATCTCTTTTTTTTAACTTCATGATTTCTCCATAGCGCATGCCAGTAGAAAGAGCTAAAATGACCGCTATATATAAAAATTTACAGCTGCTTTTTTGACAAGCTTCGAGCAATTGTACTTTTTCGCTTTCTGAAAGAAATCGGGTACGATGATTAGAAAGAGGAGGCTTCCTGACTTTGCGCACAGGATTTTCTGTCACCCAGCCCCATTCTTTACACATAATTGTAAAAACATGTGACAGGCTAGAAATATATCTCACAACCGTGGTAGGAGAGCGCGTCTTTCCATTTTTTATGAATTCGGAAAGAAGCAATTCTTTTTTTTCAACGAGGAGGCTGGGCTTGATACAGTCAAGACTGTAGTGGCCAAGCTCACGATTCCACCATAGTAAATGACGATGCACGTTCTTAGCATCCTTGGGCTTTCCAGGTAAAATGGATTGGATATACCTATGAATAGCTTCACTTAACGTATGCTTTTGGGATTCCACTTTGTCAAAGTAGCGACCCTTCTCAATTTCTACTTCAGTATCTTTCTTCCATTTTTTAGCAATGGTCAGTGAGGTAAATGTTTTGACAACAGGAGGATGTCCTTTAACCCGGACCCGAGCGCGATAGCTAATGCTATCATCTTGATTGATTCTTTTATCGATACCTTTCATGACTAGACCCTTTATTTTTTCTGATTTAGGATTAGCCATTGCCGATAATATGTGATCTGTCGTACTCATTCGCGATCGTTTGTGCAGTAGTGGTCCAAGAATGGTCCACGCTACTTAAACAGGCCATTCTCTGTCAAGCCTCAACTTAACACAAATGCCTTCAAACATACCTATGAGAACGATTTAAAGAAGTGGGGCAAGCAGGACTTGAACCTGCGACCTACGGGTTATGAGTCCGCTGCTCTAACCAACTGAGCTATTGCCCCTAAAAAGGCCTGGATGATAGCCAAAATTCAGCTAACATTGCAAGTATTTTATAGGTTTGTAGGAAAATCTAGATGGGCTAGCTAAAATATGGGACTGAAGTTTGCATAGAAACAGAAAATTCGCTATACAAAAGTCTTTTTGGAGTATAATTTGATTTATGAAATTACAGAGACTGGGACTGATTAGCTATGCTTTAGCTTGTTTTTCTCTGCAAGCATCAGAAGAAAAAGAAGAGATGGTTGCAATCGAAGTAGATAGAATTAGAACAGATATTCTAACACGTACGGATAATTTATTAATCGACACTTTTGCTGATGCTACAGATCCTTATTTAGAAGGATACATTCAAGCGTTAATCGATGTGCATTATTACGAATATCAAGTTGTTGTCATTGTTAAAAATCATAAGGTATATTTAGCAAATCTGCCTAGCAATGATCTTTTGTCAGAAAGTATCATCTCTTTTGTAGACGATCTACCAGGTGTGAAGTCTGTAGAGGTTGCAGATCTATCAGAAGCTGAGAAAGAAGCTAGAGAAGCTTATGTAGAACAACCCCGTTTAAATGGGATCTGGTTTCCTCAGTCTACTGTTTTATTCGCCCCTTTGATAGCAGCTCCGAGACAGCCAGTTAATTCCGTGGCGGTTTGTTGGGGAGATCGGGTCATTGGTCATGATGTTGCAGCTATTTCTCTAGGAGATGATTTTCCGATTTTTCGTTGGTTGAATGTCTTTCGCTGTGAAGGAGACTTACAAATCGGTATAGAGGCAGGCATTTGGTCTGTATTTAATTATTCTGATTCTTTAGGTCGTGGTAGGGGATGGTGTGAGTTAATCAATACAGATTATCTTGTAGGTATCCCTTTGACATATGCTTTGAACAGTTGGTCTTTTCGTTTAAGAATCTATCATGTCTCTTCTCATTTAGGAGATGAATTTTTATGCAATCACTCTGAATTTTTAAAACGCAGAAGAAATCCTAGTATGGAAGCAATGGACTTTTTCAGCTCCTATCAAGTTTCTAGTCATTTACGTCTGTATTTCGGCCCTGGGATTATTTTACATAGCGATCCCTCTTTTAACATGAAAACGCTATATGTCCAATATGGAGCAGAATTAAGAATTTTTGGCAGTAAATTGTACTATCACCGTTTATACGGAACACCTTTTTTTGCTGTCCATGTAGAAAACTGGCAAGTTAGAGACTGGAATTTTGATATAAGTATGAAGCTAGGATATGAAATTAGTAAGCTACAAGGGGTAGGTCGTAAAATGCGTATTTACTTGGAATACCATGATGGCTATTCTTGTGAAGGGCAGTTTTTCAAAAAACGCACCGACTATGGTAGAATAGGTCTTTCCTGGGGATTCTAAGTTGTGACTACAAAGCCATCAGGGCTAGGTGGATATTTTGGGCCAATAGGTAATGTACTTGAAAAGTATTTTTCATATATTTTAAGCCCTTGAGTAGCATTTTGTATACAGTAAAAACAATTGCTGACCCATTCAGATTCTTTAATAGTTCCTAGTTTCAGGTTGGATTGGAATCGAGAGGTGATTTTTTGTCTCCAGAAGTGAGAATCTCCAAATAAAAGAACAGGTGTAGGTGCAACAGAGCCCACTTTTCTTCTTACTTCTTCTAAACACTGTTCGAAGTCAGTTCCAAATCCCCCTGGTAAGATAATCGGAAAGTCTAGGTTAAACTCTGCTTGCCTTTCTACAAGGTGGTCTAAGCGATAAGTCATTTTTATCTCAATATAGGCATTTTGTTTTTGCTCTTGGATATTGAGATGGTTGCTATTGTAAAAATCCACAAGATTTGCGCAGGATAAAATACCAATTCGCTTAGCTACTCTATTTCCTACTTCCATAATGCCAGGTCCTCCTCCAGTTACTAAAGCAATAGGAGTATTTGCATTTAAAAGAGGATGGTTTAGAAAAGAACGTATCTGTATTAAACCTTTTAATAAAACGGTTAATTCCTCTTCAAAAGTGCCTGTGATTAGAGTAGATCCATATATGCCAAATGTCGTAGATCTAATAAACGCATCAACAAGCGGCTGGGGAACGAACATGCCTGAATCTTTTCCTGGTTTTGGAGTATATTGTAGCACTTTATTTGTCGTATCGTCTACCCAATACACTGGGATGCCAAAACTGGAGAGATCAAGCAGTAAAGATCTATCTTCATGAGAAAAGAAATTTCCGTAAGTTAAAGAAGGCATTTTAAAAAATATGCCTTTTAAACAACGTTGAACGGAACTGTTTAAAAGCATTCTTTTCATGAAAGGAGAAGGAAAGTAACGAGTTAATAAAATGCCCTGGCTGGTAATTAAGCCATCTTCAATGTATTTTAAAAAGAGATAACAAGGTTGCTGTTCGATATAGTTCTGTACTAAAAGGGCTTGTTCAGAAGGATGAAAAAGACCAGGAAAGGGAGTTTTATGAGTATCTCTTACAATCCAATCTTTCGGTTTTAGGTTGAGTAATTGTTCCCCTTTAACGACAAAAATAGCAGTTCGGCGGTAAGAAGGAATAGGTGCTGTTTCAAAGGCTTGAAAAAGTTTAGAAGAATCTTCTAAGCAATTTTGCAGTTGGTCGCGATCGGTAAAAAACACATGTTCGCGATGGGGCTCTAAAGTATAAAATTCAATAGGAATGACCGATACCTCTTCTTGAGAAGAGCCAAATAACTCGTATACATTGCCAGATGCTGTTGTATCCGGTTCTAGAACATCTGCAGTTGTATGGGTAATTGCTTTAGGCAAAAGTGCATGTACCACCTTGCCGAATGCTGTGCGTATGTGAAGAGAAGCTGTTCGAACCAATAGAATTTGATTTTCTTGCACCTGTCGTTTAGCTCCAGAAATCCAAGTTTGGTCGAGTTGGATAAGGGTTCGCAAGCGAAAAGAAGGATGTGTGAGAGCTTTTGATAAAGTGGGAAGGAGTCCTAAAATCGCTTTTTCATCGTAACTAAGAATACCATTTTGCAGTGGTAAGAAGGCAACTGTACGACCATCCATTTTTTCTAGTAGTAGCTCATCTCTTCCTTTAGGACTGCCTAAAGAGAGTAAAGGTCTCCCTTGGCGATCGCTACGTCCAAACATACGCATAAGGTAATCAGGATTGCGAACTTTTCGCCTTGGATCAGCAGCGAATAGTTTTCCTATGTAGGATCCTTGCTGGATAAGATCAAACAAAGCAAAAGCAATTTTTCCATAGGCTCGTAGTTGTATTTTTGCTATGGCAAAAGCATTTTTTTGTTGTAAATGGATTTCTTGTAAAATAGCATTAAGCCCTAGCTGTGCTAACGTGCTTTTTAAGTTAAAGGTAATATGAGTGGAGTCTATCTGAAATCCTACAAAAGCAGGAGAAATGTTTTGGATTTGGATTTCTACATTAAGTAGTTCTAAAGAAGGTCTATCCATTTTTGTGATTAGACCATCTGGAGTAACAAGGTCATAATGATGTGCTAAGAGATAACTTTCCATGAAAAAAGAGCCTCATCCTTTTCTTTTTTTAGTGAAGCAGATTTTCATCTTTAATCGGTAGTTCTTTTGCAGTTCTTGAGAATTAATTTTGTGAATGATACACTTAGAATTTGCTTTATTGACGCTTATTATGATTGAAAAAAGTATTGGAATTCACAATGGAGCCTTTCACGCTGATGAGGTAACTGCTTGTGCTCTGCTTGTTTTGTTTGATTTAGCAGATGAGACTCAGATTATACGCACTCGCAATCTACAAAAACTAGCCTTGTGCGAATATGTTTGTGATGTAGGGGGGGTATACGATCCTTCTTCTAAACGTTTTGATCACCATCAAATAGATTACAAAGGAGAATTGAGCAGTGCAGGAATGGTTTTGCTTTATTTGCTGGACCAGAAAAAACTGGATCGAGCAACCTATGATTTTTTAAATAGTTCTTTAATAGCGGGAGTAGATGCGCATGATAACGGCAGAATAACCCCAGAGTTTGGTGTTTGTAATTTTTCTCAAATAATTAGCAATTTTGTGCCGGTTGTGTATGACGCTCATATACAAGATCTTGCTTTTTATAAGGCGTTTACTTTTGTAAAAGAACATTTAAAGCGGCTTTTAGAAAGATTTTGCTATATCCAGACGTGTCGTGAGAAAGTAGCTCACGCAATGACGCTTAATCAAAAATATCTTTTTTTTGAAGAGGCAATGCCTTGGATGGAATCTTTTTTTGAGTTAGGAGGAGAAAAATATCCCGCGCTCTTTGTCATTATGCCCTCTCTTGGACATTGGAAGTTGCGAGGGATTCCTCCTTGTATGGAAAAGCGTATGCAGGTAAGACTTCCGTTTCCAGAAGAGTGGGCTGGTCTTTTAGAAGAGGAGTTTAAAAAGATATCCTCCATTTCAGGGGCTATTTTTTGTCACAAAGAGAGGTTTATTTCCGTTTGGAAGACTAAAGAGGATGCTTTTAAGGCATTGGAGTATATGTTAAATAAGGTCTTGTTATGAGCACAATATTTGCTAAAATCATTCGTAAAGAGCTGCCCGCAACAGTTGTATTTGAAAATGAACGTATTTTAGCCATTGAAGATATACATCCTGAGGCTCCCGTTCATATTCTGATTATGCCGAAAAAGGAAATTCTCGATTTTCAATCTATAACTCTTGAGGATGGACCTTTAATTCAGGAGATTTTTTTTATAGCACAAGACTTAGCTAAAAAATATCGTATAGAGAAGGGATATCGATTTTTGACAAATAATGGAAGAGAAGCTGGTCAAACCATTTTTCATCTTCACTTTCATTTAATTGGGGGAAGAAGATTAGGTCCTCTAGCATGATGCTCTATATCATTTCCTTTCTTCTCTTTTCTTCTGCATCTTTTGCCCTTACAGAAGAAAAATTGAAGACGCGTATATACTCTCATCTATTGATAGGAGACGCTTTGCAAGCGGTTCAAGAGGCAAAAAAAGCCGTAGAATCCTTTCCTGATTCTCTTGTTTTACGTAAAGCTCTACTCTATGCTCTATGTCAATTTGGCAGTGAAGTGCAAGCATGGGATCAATGGTGTTCCCTTTGTCCTTCCGTGCAAGATTATAAGAAAGAGAGATATTTGATCGAAATGCTTAGTTGGAGCGCTCTTAACAAAGGGCAATCCGCAACGCAGATTTCTGTGCGCTTTAATACATTGATTGGGGCTACTTTAACAAAAGATTCTAAAGCGATTCCGATGTTGCTCAAAGGAATGAGAGATTCTAATGCTCTGTTGCGCTCTACTGCCATTAAGCTATGCACTCAGTTCAAAGATGAGGTTTTTAAAGAAGAGTTAGCTGCCTTACTTAAACGAGAAAAAGTTTGGCATGTGCGATTAGAAGTGATTCGAGCTATTGGAACTTTACATATCTATGAACTTATAGAACCTCTGCAAGCAATGATTGAAGACCCTTGTAGCTTAGCAGAAGAAAAAACAACAGCTATGATGGCTGTAGTAGAAATGTCTCATCAAATCAGTCGGCAAAAACTAGAAAGTTTAATCAGGCAACCCAGATCTCTTTTGCGCCAATTGGGAGCGGAAATCATTGCTCACTTTGAAAGAACTCAAGATAGTGATCTTTTATTGCAGTTATTGTCTGATTCTTCAGCAGAAGTGCGTGTATCAGCATTGAATGCTCTAGCTCTTCTACGCGTTAAATGCATTGAAAAAAAACCCATTCGTAATCTAGTAGAAAATTGTTTAAAAGACTCTTCTCCACTTGTAGCCATTACTGCAGGGTATCTGTTATTAATCAATCAAGAAAAAGTGGGCAAAGCCGCTCTTAGTTATTGGCTGCAATCAGAGAATCTTAAATGGCAGCGTTTGGCAGCAGCGGCTATTTCTGCAAGCGGACGATTTGGTGTAGATTTGGCTTTTAAGGGTATCCATAAAGTGAAAGATCCTTATGTGCGTTTGAATTTGTGTATAGGCTTAATTGGGCAGCGTGCACACACGGCTGTTGCTTCTGATACCATTTTCTCTATTTTGTCCCAAGAGGCAGGTTTATGGATGTGGGATAAACAAACCCATTCCTTATTTTCTCCAATCGTTCCAAGCGATGTGACCTATATAGAGAGCATTCCTAATTATCCGCAGATAGTCGATCAGTTAGCTCGATTAGATATTTTATCCATTTTGCATTTTGTCCAATATCCAAAAGCATTGCAACTGACGAAGGATGTTTTGCAAAAAAAAGATTGGAATCTTACAGCAGCAGCAGCAGTCCTATTACAAGAAGGGGATGAAAAAGCGGGTGAGCTTGTAGGCTCTCTACTCGATGATCCAGATGAAAAGGTGCGTATGCAGGCAGCTTTGATTTTAGGGCTTATGTATCGTGATCCAGTAGCTGTAGATGTTTTGCAAAAGGTTTACCCAAATGCAGATCAAAGGATAAAAATTACTATTTTAGAAGCTCTTGCACAGATTGGAGATGCTAACTCTATTCCTTTTCTATTAGAGGTTTTAAAAGAGCCTTTTCAAACTTTGCGTATTGTTGCAGCATCTGCTCTTATTCAGTGTTTGTACCACTAATGTGGGTGGTGCAATACCGGTTAGGTTATAAAGCAGACCACAAGGCCCCATTTTTCGCAGAATTTTTCATATGCCCATTGGTTATAATGGCTCACAAAATACCGTATTGCTCCCATGTGATTCATAAATTGCTTGGAAGCAGTTAACTCCAACGAGGCTTGTCTTTCCGGACTTTTTTT
>JAITFW010000009.1 GCA_031281085.1 Chlamydiales bacterium
AATTCATTCAAATTCTTAAAGCGATAATAGGTATCTCTGCTGTATCCCATGGCTTTACAAGCTTCTGAAACGGATCCTCATTGTTTTGCTTGTTGAAGCTATCCTAGTTTTGGTTTTATTATTTTCTGTGATAAGTTCATGTTTTCTCCTAATTTGTTTTACTTTTTTTTAAACAAAGTCAGATTAAATCTCAACTAGTACACATAAGAGCACCTTTAACTAGTTTTTTATACACCTTCTCTCCTATAGCAAATCTTTAAAAGCCTGCTCATTTAATATACGAACTTTGTATTCTTGCGCCTTGGCCAATTTAGATCCTGGATCTTCACCTATTATAAGATAGTCGGTACGACGGCTGACAGAGTTTGTTATCCTGCCTCCTCTTTCTTTAATGAGAAGAGTAGCATCTGCTCTACTATACTCTTTTAAAGTGCCAGTCAATACAAATATTTTATTAGTAAAGCAATGATTTTCAATCTGAATGGTTTGCATCGATTGAGGTTTTACCCCAGCTTTGAGTAAAGCCTTTATCTCTTGCAAGTGATTTGGATCTTTAAAATATTCAACAACAGCAATAGCTGTTTTTTCTCCAATTCCTTGAATTTGCTGTAGTTCGTCCATACGCATTTCTAAAAGCCTATCGATTATCCCAGCTGTTTGCGCAAGCAACTCAGCAGAACCTTCCCCTACATGTTTAATTCCCAAAGCTAAGATAAACCGATCTAAGCTTACATGACGAGATTTATCAATGCTCTTTAGCAAGTTCTGAATGGATTTTTCTTTAAATCCTTCTAATTGAGCTAAATCTTTTTTAGTCAATTGATAGAGATCGCTTACATTTCGAATCAATTCTTTTTTCATGAGCTGTTGAATGACTCTGTCCCCTAAATGTTCGATATTCATAGCATCTTTACTTGCAAAAAAGAAAATTTTACGCATAACTTGCTCAGGGCAACTTTTAGTGTTAGGACAGCGTATAGCAACCTCACCTTCATAATGCACCACTTTGCTACCACAACTGGGACAAAAATGGGGCATATGCCAGGGGCTCGAGGATTTTGTGCGTTTTTTTAAATTGACCTGCAGCACTTTAGGAATGACATCGCCTCCTTTCTCAATAGTTACATAATCTCCTATACGAATGTCTTTTCTCTCTATCTCTTCTCGATTATGTAATGTAGCCCGTGCAATTGTGCTACCAGCTAATAATACAGGTTCCAATTCAGCAACTGGGGTTAGTACCCCTGTCCTGCCTACTTGCACCGTAATCTCTCTAATTTTGGTTTCGACTTGCTCAGGAGCAAATTTATAAGCAATCGCCCATCTAGGACTTTTCCCTGTAACACCAAGCTCTGCGTGATCTTTTAATAGATCTATTTTAATTACAATCCCATCAATATCAAAAGCAAGATGAGGCCTTTGTTTCTCAATCTGTTTTGCAAAACTCATAATCTCATCTACTGTACGACAACGCTTGATATATGCATCAGAAAAGCTAGGAATGCCTAAAGACTTTAAATAGTGATGGCAATCGTATTGAGTTGCGCAAGGAGCTTCTGCTTCATTGGCAAAAGCATAGAATACAGCGTTTAGAGAACGCTTAGCTACTTGATTTGCATCAAGGAGCTTTAAAGATCCCGCTGCTGCGTTTCTTGGATTTGCCCATAATTCATCTCCTACGGATAATTTCGATTGGTTGAGCTTTTGAAAAACACTGTGCAACATAAACACCTCTCCTCTAACCTCTATCTTTTCTTTTGTTTTTATACAAAGAGGAATAGAGCGAATCGCTTTGATATTTGCAGTAATATCATCACCTGTTTTACCATCCCCTCGAGTAAGAGCCTGTAGCAGTTCGCCATTTTCATAATAAATAGTTATAGCTACCCCATCCATTTTTAGCTCTGTACAAAACTGTAAGTTTTGAGGAGCTAGCCACTTTTGCATACGTTTGATAAAATCCTCAACCTCTTCCTGTGAATACGTATTGCTTAAGGAAAGCATAGGGAACTTATGTTTTACTTGAATAAATCCCTTAGAAGGTCGGTCTGTTAAACGCTGAGTGGGAGAGGAGGGATCAATCCACTCCGGGTGCATTTTTTCCATTTCTTCTATTTTTTTTACCAACTGATCATATTCATAATCTGAGATAACAGGTTTGGCTTCGAGAAAATAGAGTTGATCGTGTTTATGGATCTCTTCTATGAATTGCGTGTACTGTTTATGCGTAAAAGAAACTTGTTTAGCAGACAAATTGCACCTCAAAAATCATAGTCGTAAGTGGAGAGAGTTGAAATTGTACACCGATTGGTTTTTTTTGCAGATTCTTTATGATTTCTACAGAAGAGCTTCGTTTACTAGAGCCACCATACTCTTCTTTATCTGTATTAAATACTTCTGTTATTCGTACAACATTTGGCACACGAATGACATAATTGGGTATACAATGAGCACTAAAATTATGCACACAAAACAAAAGTTGTTGGTCTGCCTTTCTTAAATAGCTAATACAACCATTCTGTTGATCTGAAAAATCTATCCACTTAAATCCTTTAGAATCAAAATCCCATTGCCATAACGCGAAATTTTTCTGATAAAAATGATTCATTTGTTGAAAAAATCTCTGAAGCATTTGATGTCTTTCGTAGTCCAAAAGCCTCCAAGAAATTTCCTCTTGAGAGCTCCATTCATTCCACATGCCTAATTCTATCCCCATGAAAACCAATTTTTTACCTGGATGACAGATTTGATAACTATAGAATAGGCGTACATTTGCAAATTTTTGCCAGCTATCTCCTGGCATTTTAGACAGTAGATTCGCTTTGCTATGAACAACCTCGTCATGGGATAGAGGAAGAATACATTTCTCAGAAAAAGCATAGAATAAACTAAATGTAAGCATATTCTGATGGTAACTGCGAAAAAGAGGATCTTTAGAGAAATACTGTAAACTATCATTCATCCAACCCATATTCCATTTAAGGTCAAAACCAAGACCACCCTTTTCTAAAGAATGCGTTACACCGGTAAAAGAAGTAGACTCTTCAGCACACATCAACGCACAAGGGAACAACTGATGCATAATAGAATTAAGATGTTTGAGAAACTCAATAGCGGCTAAATTTTCTCTACCTCCATACGCATTAGGAAGCCATTCGCCAGTTTCTCTTCCATAATCTAAATCTCGAAAGCCATCAATATGCATTTTATCAAGCCAAAAAAGAACACTTGCAATGAGAAAATTCGATACCTCCAATCTACCATAATTAAAAATACAGGTATTCCAATGAGGGTGATACCCTTTATCTTTATGTTCATAGAGACACGTTCCATCAAAGAGACGTAAAGAATGACTATCTAAGGGAAAATGTGCGGGAACCCAATCTAAAAGGACTCCAATATTTTGCTGATGTAGATAATCTACAAAATACTGGAAGTCTTCAGGAGTTCCAAATCGACTCGTTGGCGCAAAAAAACCAGTTACTTGATATCCCCAAGATTCATCAAGAGGATATTCTGTAATGGGCAAAAGCTCTACATGAGAAAATCCCATTTGATTGCAATATTGAGCTAGTTCAAAAGCTATCTCTCTATAATTGAGGTAATTCGCTTCTCTTTTTTTCCAAGATCCGAGATGAACCTCATAGATATTCAAAGGATAACCTTCTCTATTGCGTTTGAGCTGTTTTTCTCGCCAGGCTCGATCGTGCCATTCATATCGATTCACATCAAATTTAAGGAATACTTCTTCATGAGTATGAATTTCAAATTTGTATTTTTGATAACTACCCGTCCCTGGAACAAATAACTCCCAAATACCTCCATACCTGCGCATAGAATTAACACGACCATCCCAATGATTAAAATCTCCTACTAAAGAAACCCATCTGGCATTAGGAGCCCAAACTGTAAATTTCACTCCTGCAATTTCTTGATGTGTGCTTAACTTTCCCCCCATCATTTTATAAAGACGGTAATGCACCCCTTGGGTAAACAAATGTTTATCCAACTCGCCAAAAATAGGTCCAAAAGCGTAAGGATCATTTGCTAACAAACCATTTTGGTGATAAACACGATAATCTCTAAATTCTGTTTTCTCAGGAACTTCACATTCAAATAGCCCCTCATTATCTATCTTTCTAGCTTGAACAATTGCATCAAATACCTCTAAATAAATATTCTCTGCCCCAAGACGCCAAAGACGGATGACTTTTTTACCATCCATGCTTAGATGTAAACCTAATACCTCATGTGGGCTAGAATGGATTTTTTCCTGAAAGTGCTCTAAAAACACGCAAATCTTCCTTGTTCCTTCACAATATAGTCGTTCTTGGCCCAAATGACAAGGAGTTGATCGATGATCTTTTTCTAGAAAAATCTGATGTTCTTACAAAAAAAGAAAAGTAAAACAATTCATTTAAATCATAATGAAAAATTAAAACTATTTTACATTAAATATTAACATGAAATAAAATCAATTGTTAATAATTTATTACAAAGGTTTTTCATTATGTCTATTTCTTTACATTTCTCAAATCTAACTTTTTGGTCTCGCTTTCATATTACAGGTGGAGAACAAAGCCCTATCAAATTAGAAATCGTAGAAAAAACCGATAAAACTTTCAGATCCATAGGTTCGCAAACCCAATTAGAGACGAATCACTCCAATAGCTTCATCGAAGATCTTAAGGAGCTTGAAGCTACTACTGGTTTTTTTGACGATCTTGCCTTTCTAGATCTTGAGGGAAAGGAATGCACTGAGAAAAAGTCGGTTGTCGAGTCTATAAAACAAAACGATGCAGCTATCGATGATGTTAAAGCTAATGCTCATCGAGCGATTGCCAATTCTTCTGAAAATGGATGGGACAACAATAATTCTACAAAGGAGATCTCTCCAATCTGTAGAAGCAAAAGAATTGCAGAGCGCAATCTTAATAAGAACTCTTCTAACTCTATAAAACACCTTATAGCTAAAAAGCAAAAATTTAGCTACCGTGATTTGTGATTCTCGATCCATTTGAGAGCCCTTTTAGTGCGTTTTTTTCTATAAAACAAAAACAGCGCTCCAAAAGAGGCTCTCTTTCCACTTCTTCCTAAATCCTTATAGCAGTGAAACGATCCGTGCATCAACTCTTTTCAAAACAATCTATCCAAGCTTTTACATGAGCAAGAGCAGGAATTTGTAAAATCCCCTCCTTTGTCACTTTTAGTTTTTGTCCTTTATCCTTTCTGTGTACTCTTAAGCGACAGCTTGAAATTTCTTTTGGAAGCTGACATAGGAGAGGCCTTGTATTGCTTGTTTGAAGAAACATACGACGCAGTCTTTTCTTAGACCATTCTATGTCTATACGATCTAACTTTGTCGTTTGCAATTGAATCAGCCTACCACAGTGTAATTCTGGAGGAACACAAGGCAAAATAGAAAACGCATGCTCTTCTTCTATAAAAAAGAGCTTTCTCAGTAACTTGGCGCTTTTTAAAAGAAGCGCTGTTATAGGGAATACCTTCTCTTTTACATCGATGATGCCTTGGTAATCGCTATCGAATAAACGAGGAACAAATACCCCTTCAAAAGCAGCTAAGAATACATTTTTAAAGCAATCGACAACTTGTAGCTTCTCTTTTTTCTCAATGGCAGCTTGGCATTTATGAATGAGAGAAAACATTCCTTGATCGCTATTTTCGTAAGTAATAGGAGGAACCCATTGCGCAAGAGCAAACCAAAAGGGAAACAGCTCTTGTATATTCAAACGCCTTTGCATGAGATCCCAATCTTGAGCTTTATGAATACCTAGATGTAACCTTTCTTGCAAGCCTTGTGCTTTTTCTAAACAAAATGGTACAGGGATAGTTGCTGTTTGCTTTGGCTTCAATTGGGATAATGTATCTTGGTACTGCAATTGCAAAAGAGAAGGAGCTTTCTCACAAAACAGTAACAGCTTTGAAGTCTCATAAGAAAGAGAATAACGTATATATCCATCTAAAGTTCTACCGAATACGCAAATGGAGCCGGTTTCTAAGTTCAATTCCGCTGTAAATGACTGAATAGGCCCTTTAAGAAAAAGGCGTATTTCTATGGGCTCTATGCGATTTTCTAAATCGGTAAAGCGTAACAAGGTCGGAAATAGCTCTACTTTAAAATGAGTCTTAGGCAAAAGAAAAATACTTCCCATTTTATGAGAGAAAGGCCGCATACGATGAGCAATAGTAATATTCATACAATCCTTCCTAAGAGGCCCTCAGGAGTGTTTTCATATAGTTGCATCTCTATAAGATCGTTAGATCTAAGACCTTTATCCTGACTAATTACTTGCAGAAAATTTTCTGTATGACCACTAGAAGTACCCTCTGCTTTCTCTATCAATACAGGAAGAATAGACCCAACATATTTTTCTCTTAAAAAGTACGCATGCTCTTCTGCTAAACGTAAAACCTGTTGTTTTCTCATATTCATCACTGCTGGATCGATCCGGTTGGGATAAAGAGCTGCTCTTGTTCGCGGACGTGGGCTATAAGGAAACATATGTACTTTTGCAAAACGCACGTAGTCCATCACAGTTAGCGTATCTTGAAAATCTAATTCGCTTTCACCTGGAAAGCCAACTATGACATCCGTTGTGAAGGTAAAATTAGGGTTTGCATTGCGTAGTCTATCTATTGTTTCTAAAAAAATTTCTCTAGTGTATTTACGGTTCATACGCTTTAAAATGGTATTTGATCCTGATTGCAAAACGATATGTATAGAAGGACAGGTGTGTTTAGAATGTAAAATAGCATCAGCTAAATCCTCATCTACCTCATCGGGATCAATCGAAGAGATACGCAGTCTTTGTATTCCTTCTATTGCATCTACCTGTCTGACCAGACCCGCCAAACGAATGTTTTCAGTAGATTCAAAATCGCCAATATTAACTCCTGTTAAAACAATTTCTTTATAACCATTAGCAATCAATCCTTTTATTTCTCGCAAAATCTCTGCTAAATCTCGAGAACGAGAACGACCTCGTACATAAGGAATAATGCAATATGTGCAAAAGGAATTACATCCATCTTGGACTTTTACAAAAGCTCGGGTATGGGCTTCAAATTGACAAATTTTAAACTCCGGCATCTCTTGTTCTGGGAACACATAAGAGAGAAGATTTTCCTTGTCTTTATTAGCCACAACACAATCTATCCCATCTATCCCCTGCAATGCCCCTTTTGCACTTTCAACAAGACATCCTGTAACAACAATTTTTGCTTTGGGATATTTGCGGTGTAAATGACGAATTTGATAACGGCTAGAGCTATCTGCTGATTCTGTAACAGTGCAAGTATTCACAATGCACAAATCTACTTCTTCTGCTTCCTTAGCCTCGCTATAGCCTAAAGTAAGCAATTGATCTTGATAAGCCTGTGACTCATATTGATTGGTACGACAGCCTAAAGTAACAACTTTAAATTTTTTTTTCCGATTCATAATGGATAAAAGTATACTAAAACAAGCTTAAAAATAGATAGAAATAAAGAAAAGACAACAATTTTTTAAAAAAGATTAATATTTTGAAAAACCATTCATAACACCTCGTTCTTTCAAAGAAACAAAACGATCTCTACCTATAATCAAATGATCGTCAATTTCAATGCCCATGACCTGACCAGATTGCATGAGAATCTTCGTCAATTCAATATCAGCATGAGATGGAGTAGGATCCCCGCTAGGGTGATTATGAGCTAAAATCATACTATGAGCCTTATAACGAACAGCGGGGTAAAATACCTCTCTTGGGTGGATTAATATCTGAGATAGCGTTCCAACCGCTACTTGTTCTCTGTGAATTAAAAACCCGCGTACATCTCGTAGGATGACTAATAAAACTTCTTGAGAATAATGACTGATTTCTCCTTTTGCTAAAAGATAGGCCTCCTCTACAGATTGAATGGAGTATTTTTTTAAAGATTGAGGACGACGACATTTCAACGCAATACCAAAAACCGCTTTTAACTGAATCGCTTTAGCAAGTCCTATTCCCTTAAGTTCCATAAGCTCAATCACGGAAGCATCTAATAAATACTCTAGACTGCCAAATCGCGCAATGAGCTCTTCCGACAAACTCAAAACCGATTTACCACGCGTCCCACTGCTTAAAACAATAGCTATAAGCTCTGCTAAAGAAAGAGAATCAATTCCATCCCGTAATAAGCGCTCTCTTGGCCTCTCTTCAGATGGAATGGCTTTTAAAGTCATATAATTAACCTATCAAAAACAGTTGCAGACGATGTTCTAAGGAAGCTGGTATTTCTAATTTCATTACAACGTTATTTTCTTCATACTCACATTCAAGAACTCTTCCTAAGCGCATTAACTCGCTAACAAGTGCATAATGACTTTGTGGGATTTTGACCCGAACTGTTTTGCGCAAAAGAGCAATTTCGCGCATCATGCTATCGAGTAAGAGTTCAAATCCTTCCCCTGTTTCTGCACAAATAGGCACGGTTTTCTGATACGAAATCCGAAATTTGGCTAACACAGAGGGATTGGGGCATAGATCAATTTTGTTCAACACAGTAACTATTGGTTTACCTTCAGCTCCTAGCTCTTTTAAAACAGCTAGAGTTTCTTCAGCTTGAGAAAAAGCCATTGGATGACTTATATCAATCAGGTGCAATAAAATATCGGTGTGAATAGCTTCTTCTAGTGTGCTGCGAAAAGCTGCAACGAGCGTATGTGGAATCTTGCGAATAAAACCAACGGTATCGATTAATAAAATCGACTGCTTATTAGGCAAAACAAATTTACGAGTTGTCGTATCCAGAGTTGCAAATAATTTATCCTCTACTAAAACATCAGCTTGGGTTAGTTTCTTAAGAAGTGTAGACTTACCTACATTTGTATAACCCACTATAGCAAATGTCGGTATTTGTGTACGCATTCTCAACCCTCGTTGCGTATGGCGCTGCTTAGCTACTTGGTCAATTTCTTGCTTTAGCGAATCGATTTGACGTCGGAGAATCCGTCTATCAATTTCCAACTGCTTTTCTCCTTCACCTTTTAAATAGGCTCCACCTCCTGCGCTTTGGCGGGAAAGGTGAGTCCATAAACGCTTTAGGCGAGGCATCTGATATCTTGCTCTAGCAAGATCAATTTGCAGTCGCGCTTCTCTAGTTTGTGCTCTTTGCGCAAATACCTCGATAATTAATTCTGTACGATCGATTACGGCTTTTTTTAGCAGTTTTTCTAAATTACGTTGTTGATGAGGATGAATCTCATCATCAAATACTACTACATCAACGTTTAAATCCATCACCATTTGGGCTAACTCTTCTACTTTACCTTTGCTCAAATAAGTGGCTGCATCTACTTTACGCAACACGCAGGCAAGTGTAGAGGCAACTTGCCAACCATAGGTTTCACAAAGACGTTCTAATTCGCTTAAATAATCCATACAAAGAGCTTTTTGCTGGCTATGAAAACAAACCCCTACAAGCATGGCTCTATGTAAATCTTTGAATTCGAGTGACACTGGATCAATTGTCATGTATGTCCTTTTTAGGTATTGCAAAAAAAATAACCATACCATCATAGGCAAGCTGAAATCCAGATGGAAGCTTAGTTTTACTATGCTCGAAATCGTGAGATAAATGGGTGAAATACGTTTTTTTAGCTTCTATAAGATTAGAGAATCCTATGGCTTCCTCTATTCCAAAGTGCACCTCTGTAGCTTTTTTTTTATGCACACTGATCGCAAGGGTTTCTACTCCGATTAGCATATCTATGACTCGATTAGAGTAATACCTTATATCAGACACATAGGCGAAATTCCCTATACGAAAACCCGTTACTTGTATTCCCGCATGCAGATAGGAAAAGAAAACCCATCGAACTCCTTGGAAAAAGATAAAGCCGAATTCTTGAGAGAGCACATAAAAATCGAATTGAGCTGTTACGCTTTTCCTATTATCGATGGGTTGGAATAAATAGGGATAGCGTTGCTTTACTTCTTCAAAAGCTGGTTTAGATAACAAGCAAGGGGTCTTAGATTTATGCAAAAAATAATACGCCCTTAAATCATCTAAACCAGCAATATGATCTGAATGAGCATGAGAGATCAACACACCATCTATTTTTTCCATTCCCAATCGTAAAGCTTGCATACGAAAATCAGGGCCTACATCAATCACAAAATTCTTATCTGCTATTTGTATTAAACCAGAGGGCCTCATTCGTTGATCTAGAGGATCAGCAGAATGGCATGTCGCACAATGACAACCAATCACAGGAATTCCCATAGATCCGCCGCTCCCCATAAATGTAAATTGCGCTTGCATATCCATAGTCGACTTATTTTAATGCATACATGAGTTCTTGAAAAGAAAGAGTTGCTAAGCCCTCTCCTGCGCCAATTTTTCCCCGAAATAGGCGTGGTATAATAATCCTCTAGATCCCATAGCTGTAATTACCCACACTCTGCTAGAAATACCTTTTATCATAGGAAGGTAGTGTCCTTGACGCATCACTCTTATAGCAGAAGAGCAATCTATAGGTTTTAGCTGCCAAATATCTGGATAGAAGCTAGCCGTCTTAGTAAAAAGCAATTTTTGTGTATGCAATAGATCAATCGTTTCTGTTAAATCATAACGCTCATATGTTGCTCCAACATAACAGATTCCTGACTTATGAGACGTTGCTATATAGCCTTTCCCTACAAGACTTTTTTCTATTTGCAAATGCAAAGGAATTTCACAAGTGAGAACCTGTCCTTTGATAAACCTCAATTTTAACTGCTCAAATTCTGAGAAATAGCGAATAGAGGCTCCTGCTGCAACAACTATTCGATCAAAGTCTTTTAACTGTTCTAATTCTGTAATTTTTTCTGCAACAAATTGTCCGCCTTTCTCTATAATAGCAAGTCGCATTCCTTTCAGATAACGCTTACAAAATATCGTTTTTCCCGATTTTATCAAGAAATGATCATTGCCTAAATCCACAACATCTTTAAAAACCACGCAGTGATTTTTATAAGCCTTCCTTTGTTTTTCATTTTGAGCAATGCGAATGATTCCTTCTTTATAGATTTCTTTTTTTAAGCTTCTTTTTGCTATGTGTAGCAAATCTTCCGCCCTTTGCATAGCCTCAGTCGCAAAAAGAGATCTTCGTCCCTCTTCTCCTACATAAGGGTGAAGTAAACCTGCTGCTATAGAGGATGCGCCTCCTGAAAGGGGATCAAACACAACTACTTGATTCTTGAAATTCAGTAGATTCCAAGCTACTGCTAATCCAGAAAAACCAGCACCTATAATTGCAATTCGCATAACTATTTTTTTTGCATCATTAAAATATGAGATTCTGCAGCAAATTGAAAAAAAAATATCACACCCGGTGCTAAAAGAACAGAAATGGGTAGCATGATTAACACCAATTCTAGAGGATTTGCTGATGAAAGGTAGAATGCATGGGTCATATCTAACGAAATCATAAGCAACCCTAAAATACATCCTACTGGAATGACTGAGATGACAAATAATACAAAATTAGTAAGCAAAGAATGACTCATTCTACTCAGCATGCATTTTACCCACTCTTTTGGCAAACAATCCTTTAAGGCGACAATCGGCGTTAAAAAGAAAAATAAAACCAAAAAGAGAACAACCAAACAAACCATACTCAAAAATAAGAAAAAAGGACCAAACGATAGAAAAATCCCTAATGCCCAACCCACCTTAGGTAGAGCTTGAATCAAATAAAATAAACCAAGAACTGTCCATAGGATTAAATACCCTATTATTAAAGGCATTCCTAGATAAGCAATCTCAATCATCACACTTCTAGATAAAGAAAAAATCTGCTGATAATTCCTTTTTCTCTTTTTAATCTCATCATGATAAAGACGAATTAATAAAACCCCAAGAGATAACCCTAATATACCTATAGCAAAAAAGGGCAGGAAATTCCAATTGATCATCAACCAGTCTTGCGTCTGTAATCCCAACGATTGGCAAAGAAGCAAGCCAACACCACAACACCACAACACCACAAATACAAACAACAGCTTTTTTATCGAAAAGCTCAGTCGCAATGCTCGATTAAAAGAAAACTCTATATCGTTCCAGTTCATAGGCAAAAGACAGTAAAATTAAACATAAGGATAACATTCTTCCTTAATGTTAACTAGTTCTAAAGGAAAAAAGAATATGATAAAAAATAAAAATGATCATAAACAGCTTAAAGAAGCTCAGATCTGGGATTTCTAGCAAGCAACAAGAGCAAAATTTGCCTTATCAGACATTCTCATACGAGGTTTTTTAGGCTGTATAAACAGCAATAGTACAAAAAGGAAGCATTGCTCATTTAGCAAAAAAAGCATATGTTCTTTATAAAACTTTATCAGAAAATAGAGTTCTTGCATAACTGTAAATAAACTGTAAAATGATTAAAATTTTAAAAGGATTTAATCATGAGATATGATTGTTTAAAAGAATTTAGAGACGAAGAATTCAGACGATTGACAG
>JAITFW010000036.1 GCA_031281085.1 Chlamydiales bacterium
ATCTCTTTTTGATTGGGTGTTAAAAAGTGGGCTTTTGGTTGCATATAACAGGGTTCTTAGCTGAAGTTTCAAGAAACATTCAAGGGTTTGGTTATCTGTTATGTCTTTTTTCTCATTCTCTTGAGTATACCTATGATCGATTTAAGAGAACCCGTATGAAACAGGAGGAAAAGCAGCCTTACAAGAAATTAGTCGTAGAAAAACCCATTCTAGCTAATCCAGTAGATCCAATTAAACCTTGATTTGCACAAATTCAGGAATTTTTTTGACGGATAGAAATCTGGAAAACCCTTAAAGCCAATGCGAGAGAGGGGACTCGAACCCCTACGAGAAAACCCACTACCACCTCAAGGTAGCGCGTCTACCAGTTCCGCCACCCCCGCAACGTTTTATAAGAAAAGATCTTAATGGTTTTGTTAAAATCAATTCAAGTAAAATTGCTCTTGTTCTATTCTTAGACTTAAACCTAGCTCTGATATGAAAAAACTTATGCGTTGTACCTGTTATTGCACAGCTTCCTCTTATGACATTCCTCGTTTATTCCAATACTTGCAAAGGATGGGTATTTGTCAGTTATTTCGCGATGTCATCCACCTTCAACTTCAAGAAGATAAACAGAAAAAAAAGGACGTTTTTTGCTTTTCTTATGGGGTTGTTGTTTGCTGGGGATTTAGTGAAGAGAAAGAAAAGGAGATTTTAGATTCTCTAAAAACCTTTGAAAAAGATCCTGGTAAATTAGAACTAGATGAATTTACCTATGTCTATGGAGATAACTTTAAGATTGAAGAAGATGAAATTATGTTACAAAATCAAAATGATTTAACCAAACTAGCTACTTCGCATGGCTTAGCTCAATCGGTTAAATTAATTATCTTTGAAGAGCTTGTGCAAAAAAATATTGAACGAACAAAACATCTTCCTAGCGATTTAGCTCAAAAAGGTAAAATTCCTCTTTCCCGTAAAGAAATCTATCAGAAAATGGGTTATATATTCATTGAACGTAATTTTATTAATTTACATAGTGAAAGTCTTGATACCCCAGAATTCTTTTGGGATTACCCTGAACTAGAACATTTTTATAGACGTACCTCTCATTACCTCGATATCAATAAACGCGTTGAGGTCCTCAATAAAAAACTCAATGTCATGCATGAACTCTTTCAAATCTTATCTAATGAAATCAATCATCAACACAGCTCTCGTTTGGAATGGATCATCATCTTACTGATCTTTATCGAAGTAACTTTGGCCGTTCTACACGATCTCTTTCATATTATTTAATTTTTGTATGTTTTAAGATATTTGCTAATGATTTCTTTTTGCATATCTATGTTAAGAGGCCTTAGCTTAATTAAAAAAATTTTTACCCATATTATTTATTGAATGATTTGAAAGATGGACTCTTCCATTCAATTACCACCCCAATCATGTGATTGATCTTTTACATACAATAGGATACAAGTATTTTTTAGCTAATAAGGACCGCTTAGACAACTGCCCCATTTATAAAGAGACAAAGGAAGAGCGTTTGAATTTTTTCTTTTTACATTCTCTGAAACATAGAGATTTAATACATGCGCTGTCTAAAAAATGACCCATACATAACTTTTTATGCTAAAAAAAATTCCTATCTTGTGCATCCGCTTTTATCAGTTCACTATGAGTCCTCTTCTAGGTAATTGCTGCCGCTTCTTCCCCAGCTGTTCTGATTACGCAATAGAAGCCATCCAGATTCATGGATATAGAGCATTGTGGTTGATTGTAAAGCGTATACTAAAATGCCATCCTTGGCATCCTGGAGGTAACGATCCTGTTCCTTAGCGAATAGGAATTTGTAAACAGCGACCTGGACGGATTTTATCGGTCTCTAATTGGTTGATCTGCATGATTTCTTTAATGCTCACTTTATGTGCCCGTGCAATTTTCCATAGATTGTCTCCTGCTTGCACTTTATACGTTTTGTAAAAAGGCTTGTGTATCTCTTGTTTTTCTGTTTTTTGTGTCGGAATTTGCGAGTAACCCAATGCTTGTGCTGCTAGTTGCCATACAGCATCTGTACGTGGAGCTGAAAGTAATCCCCTTGATAGGTCTTTCAATAGGTAAGGAGCATCATTAAATAAATCAAAAAAGAGTAAAATATGTCGATCTTCTAACTGTTGTAGACAAAACTCTGGGCTGCTTTCCAATAATAGAAGAGCTGCCGTTTTAGATCTTTTCTCTAAATAGAGCAACAAAAATGAGCGACATCTTTGCATAGATAAATCCAAAGCTACTCTTTGAGATAAACTAAAGTTTGTAAGATCTGTCCATTCTCCTTCACAAAGTAGATCCATTAATTGATTTGTTGAGCAAGAAATCCCTGTTTTAGAAAAAAGCATATAGACGCTGTGATATTCTGAGGTAAGAGAAAAAGCATTAATTAAGGAAGAGGGATAAGGAGGAATAGATCGTTTCAGTTCATAAAATAAACCTTGAGCAGTAAAGGGCCATTTCTCTGTTTTTGCAAAATGAACAATTGCTTGAAATTGATAGTCTGCTAGTCCTGGAAAAACAGGCACTTCTATAATCTCTGATCCTTTCTCTTGACTTAAGAGAATAGATCTTTTTTGTAAAGGAATACCTCCTAGAGCTTTATCTAAATTAAAATGATGAAAAGCAACAAGGCAAGAAAGAGCAAGATCTCTTTTTTTTATACCCTGCTCTACAAAATCTTGATTTTCTAAGCAGATAAGAAGTTGTTGATAAGATAAAATAGAATAGGAACGCAAGATCTCTAAATTGCTAGTAGACGACAATTTTGTTTCGGTAGTCAATGGTTTTAATTCAATGGACAAAGAATCATTTTTATCTTTAATTACAAAATAAAAAAAAGTACCTAAAAGACTAATATTCAACGTTCCACTAATAATTAAAGCTTGGGTTAGTCTTTTTGTGCGAATAATCCAAGGGTTGTTTTCAGAAGTAGCTTGCATTATTTCCTATTCCTAGATATTCAAATTTGGTATAAGATCTACGGTTTAATATTAATTTGTCTTTTTGTTTTATGAAAGTCTCATTGTCTTCTTTAAAAGAATATGTAGATGTAAACTTATCTACTCATGATTTATGCCAAGTATTAACACTAGGTGGAATAGAGGTAGATGAAGTCATTGAGAACCCTCTTAAGTTCAGAAACGTTGTAGCAGCAACTATTTTAGAAGTTGTCTCCCACCCTCATTCCGATCATTTAAAAGTAACCAAAGTGAGCAACGGCAGACATGTCCTGCAGGTGATATGCGGAGCTGAAAATTGTCGTGCAGGAATGCGTGTAGCTCTGGCACAAATAGGCGCAATCCTTTATTTAGATGGTAAATCTGTAAAAATCACAAAAAGTAAGCTACGTGGTATTGAGTCTTATGGAATGCTTTGCGGAGCAAATGAACTGGGCCTTTTGGATAGTACAGATGGTATTTTGAAACTGCCTGATCAAATAGAAGAGGGCACTGATTTAAAAGAGGTATTTAAAGATACCATCCTCCAACTATCTCTGACTCCAAATTTAGGTCACTGCATGAGTGTCTACGGAATCGCACGGGATTTATCTGCTCTTTTGCAAATCCCTTTAAAATTTCCCTCTTTTTCCCTAGAAGAAGAAGAACTATCCATAAAAGATCTCATTAAAGTAGAACTTTTGGATCCCATTCAATGCGAAAGATATACTTGCAGAATGCTACAAGAGGTTTCGGTAGGACCCTCACCTCCTTGGTTGCAAAAAAAATTAGAACAAGCAGGTCTTCGTAGCATTAACAATGTGGTTGATGTGGGAAATCTCATTTTACAAGAATTAGGGCAACCTTTACACATTTTTGACTATCAAACCATTACAAATCACACTCTTCAAGTTACTTCTAAAACTACCTTTTCTGAATTAGAAACACTCGACTCGGTACATCATCTCATTCCTCCAGATGTTTTGATGATTTGCGATTCAGAAAAACCCTTAGCATTTGCAGGCGTTATCGGAGGAAAGAATTCTGCTGTTTCAAATAAGACATCTGATGTGTTAATTGAAGCTGCTTATTTTGTCCCGCAATCCATTCGTAAAAGCAGTAAATGGCTTAAAACAAAGACCGATGCTTCACAGAGATTCGAGAAAGGAATAGACCCTAACTTGATTCCTAAAGCATTAGATTATGCAGCCTACCTTCTACAAAAAGTTGCAGGTGGAAAAATTGTTAAAGGAATGATCGATCAAAAGACAAATTCTTTTGCTCCTAAAAAAATCATTTGCAGACCAAAACGTGTAAATCGTATTTTAGGCACACAACTAAATCCTTCTGATATGTTCACAATCCTCCTTTCTGCAGACATGCATGTAACTGAACAACCCGCAGAACAGTTTCAAGTTCTCGTTCCTTTTTTTCGACATGACTTAAAATCTGAAATCGATTTGATTGAAGAAATAGCTCGTTTGTATGGCTATAACAATATTGTCAAAACACCCTCTGTTCATATTTCTTCCCCTCTTGTACACTGCGCAGCTTATCAGTTAGAAAAACGACTTCGCACTTATCTGCTAGAAGAAGGTCTTCAAGAATTCATAACCTGTAATTTAATCAGCCCAGACCAATCTGAAAAGACCTCTGAGAACACACTTCCTACCAGCTTTGCAATCCCTGTGCTACAACCTCATTCCCTTGATCAGTCTGTTTTAAGATCTTCTCTTCTACCAAGCCTTCTGCAAACGGTTCAACATAACTATGATCGAGGAAACCAAGATCTATCGGGATTTGAAATAGGTAAAGTCCACTTCCGTTTAAAGGACAAATATATAGAGCAATCAGCTATTGGAATGATTTTAACCGGGAAAAGTTCTCCTTATCACATCGACCCTAAACCTCGAACGTATGATTTTTTTGATTTAAAAGGGATGATTGAAAATCTGTGTACCCTTCTTCATATCGAACCCATTAGCTTCCATCCTTCACACCTGCATAATTTCCACCCCAATAGACAAGCAACTATCATGTGCCAAAACAGTAGGATTGGCTCTTTAGGAGAGCTGCATCCTAAACATAGCTCAAGACTTGGGATTGAACAACGAATCTATTTCGCAGAAATAAATATAGAAGAGCTTACACCTTTTATTAAACAGGCTTTACTTGTTAAACCCCTTATTTCTTTTCCTGGCTCAGAAAGAGATTGGACAATTACCATAACGAATAAAACACCCATTGGCTCTATTTTAGAAATCATTAAAGCAAACTCTTCTTCACTTCTTGAGAAAATTACTCTTTTAGACCTTTACAAAAGCTCTCAAATCGGCAAAGATAGAAAAAATATAACTTTTCGTCTGTTCTATCGAGACAAACTCAAGACTATCGCCTTTGAAACCGTTGAAAAGGAACATAGCCGAATGATAGAAATAGTGATGAAGGAGTTAGAACAATTACATATTTTATCTTAAAATGAGGGGTTTATCATGAAAAGACACCTGTTTATCTTTATGAGCGGTACGGCTTTTATCTTATCTGGCTGCGTTCATGATAACAGTGAAAAGACAAGCGTTCTATCTAAGCGTTATATTCACAAATACGGCTATCCTGTTCCTAAAGAAGAATGGCAAGAGCATAATTATCCAGGGCAAGTAATTACAGTTCTTAGCGATGGTGTAACCGTTACCTCTACCTATGAAAATGGCAAATTACATGGCCCTACCACTTATACCTTTGCACATAGTCAAGCAATTGAAAAGTGCATAATTTATAATCAAGGCCAAAAAGTGAAAGAAACGAGTTATAATTCTAATTCCATGCCTTTACAGGAATGGATCCAACTCTCTCCTCAACGCTATTCTCTTACCAGTTGGTATATAGAAGGATGTCCTATGATGGTTGAAGAATACACAGGAAACGAGCTCATAGAAGGACAATACTTTACTACTTTAAATGAAATAGAAGCACGAGTGGAAAAAGGAGATGGTATTCGTATTTCTCGAGATCAAACAGGAACCCTACTTTCTAAAGAAGTAGTTGAGGATGGTTATACAGTAAAAAAAGAAACCTATTATCCAAATGGATATCCTGAGTCAATCTCCTATTATGCCTTAGGCAAACTCAATGGGAATAAACAAACGTTTACAGCTAATGGAGAACCCCTTGCTTTAGAAGAATGGGTGAATGGGCAGCTACACGGAAAAGCTACTTATTTTAGAAATGGTAATCGCTATTTAGAGATTTCTTATTTAAATAATCAAAAAAATGGGACAGAAAGGCATTACACCGATGGAGATTTACTCACTCAAGAAATCAATTGGGAAAATGATCTTAAACATGGATCTACTATTTATTACACCGACTCCGATATCCAGAAATACTGGTTTTATGCAGGGCAACCTGTTAGTAAAAAGAAATTTGATGATTATAACCAAATGGATCAAATGATTGCAGATATCTCAGAGGATGTAAAAATGCTTGCCCAATAGCACAACTTAAAAGCAAAGATTTGCTAGAGGAGTGTATGCAGCATTCGTTTAATCAAGGCCCTTCTATTTGCTTGCAGATAGAATGCAAAGGTAGCATTCTATCTAAAGTAACGCTTGCTAAATCATTGCACTTTGCATGCCTTATCTCTAAAGAATGCAATCTTGATACAGCGCAAACCATGATAAAATGGTTAACTCAGTATAGTTATCGAAAAAATCCCAGCCCTTTAAGCCTTAACCTGCCTAAGTTCTCCCCATTTTACCAAAAAGTGTTGATTCATCTGCAAAACCTACCTTTTGCACAGCTAGTCACTTACGGCAATCTCGCTTCTACAATTGGTCATCCAAAAGCAGCACGTGCTGTAGGATCTGCTTGTAAAAATAACCCGTTTCCTCTTTTCATCCCCTGCCATCGAGTAGTAGCAGTTCACAATATAGGAGGTTTTGCTTATGATCTCTCGATTAAACAAGCTCTATTACAATTCGAAATGGACTTGTTTCTGTAAAAAGCAACTGTAACGATTCGCTAAGGACATGTCCCTAAGCACTTGCCATATCTGTTCAGTTGGGTTGAGCTCTGGGGAAATTGATGGGAGCAAGAGCAGAGTTAGGTTGGTCAATTTGTGCAATCGTTATTTTTCTTGAGTAAATGGAAGAGAACTTCTTCATCTTCTTTATCATTTAAGAAAAAGACAAGCCATTGAAAATGAGCTATTTTCATGTTAAAGTATTTCTTTTTTTTATAGAAAAAACTACTAACTCAAAAAGGCTCAAAAAATGCATGAAGAAAAAATCATCGAACTCTATCGGAGTAAATAGAGCTTTCTTAACTCATCCATTGTCTGCTTTAAGAGCGTATTGTTTATACTTATTTGTTTTTAAATTAAGAATTGAATTGAATAAGTATATTCGTGTAACTAATGGCAGTCTTCTATAAACCCTAAATTATTTCCAAATGAACTCATCTAAGAGGAAATCAAAAGATAACCACTTTTTTTACATAGATAGAAAAAGAGCTTTCTTTATGGGGAATACATCCTTCTTTACAAAACCCTATAGCAGTACGACTTACAATCATATAGTGTTTTAAATTGACATTGATAAAACAGCTAGATCCAAAGCATTAGATAAAGAAGCTACAGAAGGCAGAAGATCTCGAATGTTCGTTTTCCTATTAGCCTAGTATTTTTCAATAGGATGTAAATCTGGTGAGTAAGGAGAAAGAAAGAGAATTTTACATCCACATGACTCTATCCATTTTCTAGTTTCCGCTGATTTATGAAAACTTGCATGATCAAGAATCAAAACTTGGCCAGGGCTCAAGTTTGGAATTCATTCTTGTTTCAACCATGCATTGAATAGATCGGTATTGAATACGGTTTTGCCATGTCTTTTCTCTCTTAGTTTTGATGAAGGAAAGTATTCCATTTTATCAATAAAAATTTAAAGCACTATATATCTTTGAGATTATACAAGGATAGAAGGCAAGTAATTTCTCTATAAAAATTTCATTCAATAACTAGCCTTAGAACCTAAAAGAAAAGAACTTATTCTTCATTGAGAAAAGAAAAATAGGACTGCTCCTTATACCTAGGAAAAAAAGAAAGCCTCTCAGGATCATCTGCAAGACTCACCTCAAATTCGGAGGGCTTGACAATACTTTCCCAAATACTAGCTACTTTTGACGCAACTACGTTGTATAAATAACCACTGCCTGCACTTATTTTTTGAACTAGCCAAAGCATTGATTTTTTTGTTGCTGTATAGCAGTTAAGAGTTCCCTGTCTGATTGCTGCTAAAAAAACCCTATTAACAAGGTCGCTTTTTGTAAAACAGGTACAAGGTACAGAAACCCTTTTCTTTACTTCTTTCCAAGCAGAACCTACTAATTCTAAAATCCTTGTGTTTATATTCGTACTCATAAATTCTCTTTTTACATTGTTTTTGTTATTAAGAAATAACATTATAATAAACAATTATTAATTTTTAATAAAAAATTAAATTAATACGTATTAATTCATTAAAAAAACTATTTTTTAATAACTGCAATTAACTATAAATAAATGAGTTACACCTAAAAAACCTGATATTCCTTCATTTCATCTATATCTTAAAAAAGCCTTGTTTAAGTATGTATACAGATAAATCAAAGGCATGATTCCACCTCCTTATTCGTCTAATTGAAGGGATTTTATGAAGAAAGAAGAACTATTAAAAAAGATTTCCGAATTAGAGTCGGTTAATGACCAACTTCAAACAGAACTGCGCTATCTCGATCTTTTACTTAAAGAAATTGGCTTTTCTGAAGGGCTCAAAACACTTAAATTTGCAGCTAAGGAAATGATCGAACAAGATGCTACAGAAGATGATTAATCTTATCTCTTGTAGGCAGATTTAGCCAATAACAAGTGACATACCTATGCGCATCAGCTTCTAAAGAAAACTATCTTATCTTTCGAAACTATTCGATCGAGATGATAACTGCATTTAGAGAACAGATGGGCAATCTTTAAGTTCCAAGGAATGAGTTATATAACTCAAGTTTATAGAGAAATATGAGTGATAGAACAACATTCCACAATTCAATTTTTGGTTTTAATCTAGCAGGATGATCAAGTCTTCTAAAGAAAAAGCCTCTGCATTGTTTAAATCTTCCATAAGGGTTTGAGAAAGCTGCTGCTTATGTTGTTTAAGACGCATGATTTTCTCCTCAATGCTTAAAGCAGTTACATAGCGTCTAGCAATCACTTGATGAGACCTTCCCAGCCTATGGGCTCGATCAATAGCCTGATTCTCTATTGCTGTATTCCACCAAGGGTCATACAAGAAGATATAGTCGGCCTTGGTTAAATTTAAACCCACTCCTCCTGCTTTTAAGCTAATAAAAAAAAGAAGGGTTTGATCATCTTCTTGAAACTGGGATACGACCTGTTCGCGATTTTTTGTGCTCCCATCTAGATAGACATACTTCCAATTCCGACTTTGAGCCTCTTTTTTCATCAAATGTAGCATAGAAGTAAATTGGCTATAAAAAAGAGCTTTTCTTTTTTCTCCTACCACTTCTTCCAAATCAGCCATAACCCTAGAAAATTTCCCGCTGTATTGATAGAGATCTTGGGCTACAGGCTCTACTAGAAGCGGATGAGCGCAAATTTGTCTTAGGCGCAAAATGCCTTCTAAGATCTGTATCCGTTGATTAGTATCTTTTGACTGGAGCTTACTGCGAGTAAATTGTAGGTACTTTTCATAGATATTGCGCTGTTCTTCGCTCATTTCTACCCAAATAGTCTGTTCGAGTTTTTCTGGAAGATCAAGCGCTACTTGCTTCTTTGTGCGTCGTAAAATAAACGGCCTGATGAGCTTTTGCATGCGCTTTAAATAACGAGAGTCTATTTGAGATGCAAGAACTTCTGCTTGAAACCATTTACGTTCGCCTAATAACCCTGGATTAAGAAAATAAAAAAGCGAAAAAAGATCCTCTAGTCTATTTTCTATAGGGGTTCCTGTAATAGCTACTCGCATTTTTGCTCTTAATTGAAAACACACCTCAGCTATTTGACTATCTGGGTTCTTAATGACTTGTGCCTCATCTAAAACGATCAATTGAAAATCTAAGGAGGTAAACAATGACTGATCTATGCGTAAAATAGCATAGGAAGTAAGAATGATCGATGGAATAGAGGAAAGGGCTTTCACCCTCTCTTTGCCTGCATGTACATGAATCGGGCAACTAGGAAAAAACCGAGCACATTCATTTTGCCAATTAAACAATAAAGATGTAGGGACTACAATCAAACAAGGTTGTTCGAGTTCTAGTTGGGAAAGAAACGCTAATATTTGGATGGTTTTACCCAAGCCCATTTCATCAGCTAAAAGCCCTCCTACTTGATTTTTTTCTAGAAAAGAGAGCCAGCTTAACCCTTGGTTCTGATAGGCAAACAGTTGCCCTTTGAATTTTTTTCCCAAAACAACTGGTTGAAAAGAATGCTTTAACTGTTTAAGGATTTCCAAAGGGTCCTTTTCCTCAGAAAGCAATCCTAATTGCCTAAACGGAAGATGGACTCCTTCTTGATCAAACTCCAACTCTGAAAAATCTGCCCATCTCTCTTCTATTTTTTTCAAATCGATTAAACCGACTGTATTCGCAGCTAATTCTACAAAGCAAGACCTACGATTAAAAGCTCCTATTACCTGTTGTAAATTAGCTTTGTAGCCTTGATAATCAAACTCAGCCCGTATAAGCCAAGCTTGTTTACGCTCTTCTAACAAAAGGGTTTCTTTTTCTAAACAAACCACTTGCTTATTTTGATGATCAAATACTTCCCAACCGATTTTAATTAAAAATGTAATACTTTTAGCTACTTTATTCAGAGGACAATAATAAAAAGAATCTCCTACTTTTTTTTTGCTAAAGTCCGTTTCTAACAAGTCTTGTTCCCATTGCTTTTCTAAAGTCTTTTTACGCCAAAAAAACTCTTTTTCTTCAAAGGCTGCTATTTTTCCTCGTATCCCATAATCAAACCATAGATTGGCAAATCCTCCATGTCGATCTGTTAAACAAATAAAAGGGAATGGATCACTTGAAATTTCTTCTAACCAGGTTATCCCCTCTGTTTCTTCTAGAAACTCTCGTAGCTCTTTTTCTTGTAAAATGGCCTCTGGGATTTTTAACCATTTTAAAGAAACCTCTGTATCCAACAGGCGGATAACCCCAGCATAGAGAATCCATTTAGGACTTCCCCAAAAAATAGCTGTACAACTGGCTAAAGACTCTTCTTGCCTACCAAGCTTAAATCTTGCACAGATTTCTACCTGTGTCTTATTTAAGGCCTTTGCTCTCACAAATCCTTCTGCTTTTGTAAAAGGATCGATTATGATCTTCTGTCCTTTATAGAGCAATCTGCCTGTACTGCTGAGCATCTTAAGCAACTCAAACGTATTTTCTGGGGAGATAGGAAATCGTATTCCTTCTTCTACATGGATAGGAGATTTTTGCCATAAAAGATCTAGTGCACTTTTTTCTAAAAGGGACTTAGCTGCTAGTAAAGCTTCTTTTCGATGGGAAAATGTTTTTGGTAATGTAATGATCGTTTGAGGCTTTTGAGAAATATCTAAATGATAAAATAGCTCTGACACAAATATCTCCTTTTACACTATATTCATGGCTTATGAACCCTAAATTGAATATTTGGAACAATCAATCCAGTTGGGAAGAGTCAGAAGAAAAGTGGGATCAAGGACAAAAATCCTATCAAAAAACCCATCCGTTAAAAATCCTTTCCTCTCTTCCACAAATGCCTGGCATTACTAAAGACACCGCCTACAATCTGAGATGGAAAAGCACAAAATATGTACTTGCCCGCGATAAGAAAAAAATTTTTTGGCGCTATTTTTTTCGTGCGCCGATAAAACATAGCTATCGCTTTCTCTCTTCTTTGCTCACAAAACCTTACTCTCGGGATGGAGATCTTTTCTTCTATGGGGTAAAAGATCTCGCTACCTTTGAAAAACGCTTAGTTTCTCATAAAAATCATCTTTTTATCATAGGATTTTCCTATTGCCATAAGCCTTTTGAGTGCCCTTCAAAACGGTTTTCAGCTGACTGTATTCACGATCCTAACCATCCGATATGTCGCCAGTGTTTTATTGGTAAAGCAGTAAACGCTCTACCTGATCAAGCTCACATCATTCCTTTATTCATCCCTACTGTTCATTACATTGGAGAAAAATGCTTCGAACTCATTTTTGCTCATCCAGATAAAGAAATCTTTTTCCTAATTACCGCATGTGAGCTAACCCTTACCATGTTTGCAGACTGGGGAAACATGATCGGCATTCAAGGAATAGGCATACGTCTTGATGGACGCATTTGTAATACCATGAAAGCCTTTGAGCTCTCTGAAGAGGGAATCAAGCCAGGACTTACCGTTGTGCTCGATCCTACACAAAAGCTTATTCTTAGTTTGATTCGCTCTCTTTGGAATACCGGCGAAAAGGTTTAGGGCGCAAAGCTACCTGATAAGGTCTTACTCTAGGAGCAGACATACAAGTATGGCTACAACAGCCTTTGAGCCTTTCTGCGCAAACAGGACAACATAAGAAAAGCTCGTTACAATCCATATTTGCACAATTATAATACGTATCACTGCTTGTCTTGCAATAAGTGCACCGGCTGATTACTTCATCTATTTTTTCATTTATACAAACAGACAAACGATCGTCAAATACAAACAACTTGCCTCTCCAATATGCGGTACTCTCTTGTTTTCCATAATTAATGATACCACCATCTAACTGATAGATTTCAGAAAACCCTTCTTTTTTTAGCAGAGCAGAATACAATTCGCATCGGATACCTCCGGTACAATACATCATGACCTTTGTTTGAGTAGGATCGTAATGATCTTTTAATTTTTTTGCATAAGGGGAGAAATCTCTAAAATTTTTTAAACAAGGAAGCTCAGCTCCTTCAAAATGGCCAAGTTCCCACTCATATTGATTACGCACATCGAGTAACAAAACGCTCTCATTGCGATTTTCCAACATCTCTTTCCATTCTTTAGGAGAAAGATGTGTACCTGTTAATTTTAAATCCACCTCTTCACCTAAGGCTACAAGCTGCTTCCGGAATTTTACACAAGCTTTGGGAAATACATGCTCATGGTAAAAATCTATTTTAAAAGAAGTTTCTTTAAACCGTACATCTTGCTTTATCCACTCTAGATAGACTTGGATATCGGTTTTATAACCGCTCATTTGGGCATTAATCCCATTATGAGCAATATAGATCCGGCACTTAATATCTTTATTTTTTAGAAATTTTTGATGTCTTTTTACCTCTTCTAAGGGATCTTCAATAGGGGCAAATACATAATAAGCTACAATCCGATAATCTTTTTGCATAAGTCGTAAATTTCCTTGGTTTAAAAGAGAAGTATAGCGCTGAAAAACAAACCTGACAATATCGTATATTATTTTTTAACAAAAAAAGCTCCATTTACAAAAAATCGCAGGTAGATTAGCATACATCTCTTTACATCATTAAAACAAGTAGTCTTATTAGGAGATACCATGGTTCGATACACCGGCCCAAAAAATCGTATTGCAAGGCGTTTTGGAGCAAATATATTCGGCAAAGTTCGTAATCCATTGCTACACAAGCCAAATCCTCCGGGAATGCATGGAAGTAAAAGAAAGAAAAAGTCTGATTATGGCCTTCAGCTGGAAGAGCAACAAAAGCTAAAAGCTGTTTATGGCATGCTGACCACTACCCAGATAGTGCTTTACTATGAGGAAGCTGTACGAGAAGCCGCAAAAGAACGTTCAAAAGAACAAGGAAAAAATACTCCTACTCTCTTAATCGAACGATTAGAATGCAGATTAGATAATCTGGTTTATCGCTTAAAGCTAGCACCGACTATTTTTGCAGCCCAACAGTTAGTATCTCATGGACATGTATTGGTAAATGGTAAGAAAGTAGATCGTAGGTCTTTTTTTGTTCGTCCAGGAATGACGATTTCCATCAAAGAAAAATCCAAAAAAAATGATAAAATCCAAAAAAGCGTGACTAGCTCTGGTGAGCTCCCTGAGTACCTATCTTTAGATGCTAGTACTTTTTCAGGACAACTTCTTGTCTCTCCTGCAATCGACCAGATCCCTTTTCCCATTTTGATCAACGTGCCATTAATTTGTGAGTTCTTAGCACACAATAATTAATTTAAATGAGTTAGCTATCAAAAGCTAACTCTTTAAATCAAGTCGGTTCGGTTTTTTTGATCTTCTGAAATTTTTTTGGCCGTATCGCTGTTAGGAAACTTAGAAAGAAAGACTTCATATAGTTTTTTTGAACATTTTTCTTCCTGCTGCGGTCCTTCTATCGTAAACACGTTGTTCACAATCGTTAGAACGTCTTTCTCACGATAAACATTAGGATTTTGCATTTCTCGATAAAGATTTTCCAAAATCCGATGGCTTTCCTCAAAGAAATCCTCTTTTGAGTACACAATAGACAACTCTTCGAGAAGCGGATGAGATTTTACATATTGGTTCCAACTTTGTTTAAATACCTTCAATTTTTCATTAAATTCCTCGTAATTCCTTTTACGAATGGTAAGTCTTAGTTCTCTTATAGAAAGCTTTAATTGCTTTCCAGATTCATCTATTGACTCTAAAAAATTTTTATGAAGAATGCAATGTTCTCCATGATTATTTAATAATATAAAGCCCCATTTACCTAGACGAGCAACATCTTGACTATAAACCTTTCCATCCTTTTGCTTGAAAATATCTTCTTTAGATGGAAATGGGTTTTGAGGACGATTAAAAGAATGCACTGGTTTAAGCAATTCACTAGAATACACTTCTTTAACAGAAGCATCTATACTTGCGATCTTGGACAACTGTTTAAAAAACTGATTTTGTTTTAATTCATAGATACAAGGAGCTTTACGTTGCCAAAAATTTTTACTCTCATCTTTGAGATCTTCAGGATATAACATTCCTTCCGCCTGAGCAGCCTTTTGCCAAATTTTCTCTATTTCTATCAGTTCTTGGAAAGCTCTTTTTTCTGGAGTCTGTAGAAAATATTTTATAAAATTGTAAACCGTCTTTATAAGAGAATGAAAAAGATTGAAGCTAGGTTGTTCTTTATAGGAAGATTGTTTTTTATAAAAAATATTTCCATCCACAGAAAAATCTGGGTCAAACCCTAAATCATAAAAACCTTTCTGATGTACAGATATCTTCTCAAGACTAACATGCTTAATTTCTGGAACTTGAACACTGGGACCTAAAAAAATTTTTGTCATATTTTTGCTCTTTATTAAATGAACAGATTTAAGTTTAATAAATAGACATTATACTAATTTAATATTAATTAATTATTAATTTTAAACAAGATAATTTAATAATCATCTTTTAATGATTTATTAACTAAAGCAAGTTCTTAATAATACCATTCGCGAAAAATACATTCATTAATTTAATAGACAGAATCATGTAGACTATTCACCTATAAAAGGAGAGGAGTATGAGAGGAAGAAAAGCAGCTCAGATAGAAGACATTCAGCAATACGATTTCGATAAATA
>JAITFW010000055.1 GCA_031281085.1 Chlamydiales bacterium
ACACCCATTATGCTTGTGTATCCTCAACATACTTCACTACAGGTCACCTTTCAAGTACAGAGAGTCAATTATGAAGAGCAAAGGACGGAAAAAGACTACGCCTTGTCCTATGACGATATGTTGCGCCTTCTCGATGAGATTGAATCTGGTGAATTGGAGAACAAAAAGGAGATCAATTCAGAATGCTGGATTCTTATCTTAAAAGATAACTAACGAAGCTTGCCCGACCATCCAAGTTTGGTACGCAATGTAGAGAAGTAATCTCTCCTTGGAAGGCTTACCAACTTGAAGTTTTTTTTGCTTCTTGTGATCTCAAAGATTTCCTCTTTTTTTAATTCATAGTAGTTGAGTCCATCTGCATGTATTTCAATAGGATCATAATTGCTTAAATATTCAATTTGGATCTTTTGATTAGCAGGAAGGACAATTGGGCAATTTGAAATGGTATGCGGACAGATAGGGGTTAGAACTAAGGCTTCTAGATCAGGGCTAATGATAGGACCACCAGCTGATAAAGAATAAGCTGTAGAACCGTTTGGAGTCGCTATAAGGATTCCATCGGCTTCAAAAGTATTTAAGTATACTCCATCTATGTGAATAGCGATTTTTACTAAGCAGCGGTTGCTTCCTCGGTGTACAACAATATCATTTACAGCAAAGCATTGCTTGTGACTTGTCGATTTTCCTTCAATGACTACTCTTTTATGTATTTGAAAAGAGCCTTTAATCAAGTCTTGCAGACTAGGATAAAGGTCTGAAATCGGTACATCTGCCATAAATCCCAAATGCCCTAAATTAATCCCTAAGACTGGAATGTCAAGATGTGCATATTTATGGACCAGCTTTAAGATACTGCCATCGCCACCCATGGAAATCATAAAGGAAATCATTGTTAGATCTATTTCTGAAAAAGGAATGGCACCGATAACTTGTGCTTTTTCATCTTCTGCAACCACAGTGATATTTTGGCTATTCAAAAACTCTCTAATATCGATTGCTAGGTCTTTGGAAAGTTGTTTATGGATATTTGGGAAAAGAGCAATAATCATACAAAGGAAGGGTTTAATTGTTCGGAAAAAGAGAAGAACTCTTTTTTAATTTGTTCTGCAATTGCTTTAGGGGATAAGTTTAAGCTTTGTATCAAATCTTGATAGTTTCCTTGCTCAATAAAAGCTTCAGGGATTCCTAGATTGAGGACCTGCAGTTGATAGAATTTATTGCGTATAATAAATTGATTAAAGATAGAAGCAAATCCTCCGTTCATGCTGTGTTCTTCTAAAGTAACGATATACGTGTGTTTAGTTAAAATGGAGTATAAGAGATCTTGATCGAGCGGCTTCAAAAAAATGGGATCGACTATGGTCGCATCAATTCCATAAAGCAAAAGGATCTCGCGTACTTTTATCGCGGTAAAACACATATGCCCCACTGCAATAATAGCTAATTGATTACCAGTAACTACGATTTCGCCAACTCCAAGAGGGCGGGCTTTTAAAACAGCATCTGTTTCTTCTGTTGCCATATTTGGATAGCGTATAGCCGTTGGTAAACCCCAAGAAAAAGAGCTTTCGAGAAGCTCTTTTAACAACTGGGCATTACGAGGTTGGCAAATCACCATGTTAGGCATAGCATTGAGAAAAGAAACATCGTAAATACCATGATGGGTTGATCCATCTGGCCCTGAAAGACCAGCTCTATCAATAGCAAATACAACAGGAAACTCTTGCAGGCAAACATCGTGAAACAGGTTATCGAAAGCTCTTTGTAAAAAAGTTGCGTAGATAGAACAAACGACTTTCATTTTTTTGCCATAAGCGATCCCTCCGCAAAAAGTAACAGCATGTCCTTCTGCAATACCCACATCCAAACATCTTTCAGGAAAGGTTTTCATGAACTCTTGTAAACAAGAACCAGTTGGCATAGCCGGAGTTACTGCGATTAAACTTGGATCATTTTTAGCCATTTCAAGGATATGTTTTCCAAATACTTGAGGAAAACTGATTTGAGAAGGTGTGGTTAAAAACTTTTCGGTCTCTTTATCAAAGGGTTTGCATCCATGCCAGGAAACAGGATTCAAAGTAGCGGTTTGCATACCTTGACCTTTTACCGTTAATATGTGCAATAAGACAGGATGCGGATTATGTTTAAGCGCTTCAAGAACCGAGGTGAGTTTATGAATATCGTGTCCATCGATAGGGCCTACATAATCAAGATGAAATTGTTCAAAAAAAGGAGCTGTGCTAAAGAGATTTTTTAAAGACTCTTTAAGTTTGTATCCTTGTTTGGCAAGTTGTGTGCCTAAGCCAGGAAATTTAGAGAGCAAAGATTCTACTTCATGATAGATCTTATTAGAGCGAGGATGATTAAAAAATCTGCTTAGAATATACTTCATTGCTCCTACGCTCTCTGAAATCGACATTTCATTATCATTTAAGACCACAATGAAATCTTTTAAGTTTCTAGGTATATTGTTAAGGGCTTCTAATGTAAGGCCGCAGGTGAGAGTGGCATCGCCTATTATAGGAAGAACGTGCTCTTTACGTTTATTTATATCGCGGTTTTTGGCAACGCCTAAACCAAGAGATAAAGCAGTACCTGCATGGCCTGCATAAAAGTGATCGTGCTTAGATTCTTTAGGATTACAGAAGCCGCATAATCCTTTAAATTTACGTATTTGATCAAATCTATGGTAGCGGCCTGTTAAAAGCTTGTGCGGATAAGATTGATGGCTTACATCAAAAATAAATTTATCGTAAGGAGAGTCAAACACTCGGTGTAGAGCAATTGTAAGCTCGACAATTCCTAAGTTAGATGCTAGGTGTCCTCCGTTAATAGCCATCACATCAATGATCTTTTGTCTGATTTCTGTAGCTAGTAATTTAAGAGAGTCTAGAGAAAAGTGTTTGATTTGTTCAGGAGAAGAAATTTGGCTCAATAGGGGATAACTCATAAGGGATGCTCGCTAGCGTGTAAAAAGGGAGCCGTTTCTGGTTTTCCTTCTGAGTCTATTACTAAACCACCTTCTCGGTTTTTACTTAATTTCTCTACTATTTGCTCTACTTCTTTCAACTCTTCATTACAAGAGTTAATTAAACAAACAGCTTCTTCATAAAGAGCTACAGATTCTTTTAGGGAAACTTTTTTAGAATTCATCTGTTCTAAAATTTCTTCTAAACGCAAATAAGAATTTTCAAAGACATGATCTTTCATAGAGATTTAATAGTATTTATAGTTAAGCCTAATTGCCCATCTTGTAGCATTAGGCGGACTTGTTGATTAGGGATTACTTCCTTAGAGGAAAGGATAACCGAATCGTTTTTTTCATGGAAGAGAATGCCGTATCCCTTCATTAATAAGTATTTAGGATCAGCAGCTTGTAATAAAGCAACTACTTTAGCGAGAGAGGATTTTTTTTCGTAAATGAATTGATTTTGACTTAAATCTATTTTTTTATGCCAAGATTCGGGAGATAGTTTACTTTTGTATTTAGAGAGTTTGTGTGAAATAGCTTGTTGAAGCAAAGGTTCCATAGCTTTTATTTTCTGTTTTATTTCTTGTAACTGATAACTAGGCCTTAAGTGATGTAACTTGGATGTTAACAAAGAAATCTCCCATCTTTTTTTTTGGGTGATTTGAGTAAAAGAGCGATTCATATCTGTTGCATAATGATCTATACGTTGAAAATGAGGCTCCAACCAAGTATGAGGGTTTTTAATAAAAGGGTGATTTAAAACAAAATGCACTTTCTCTCTACAATACTTAAGGTGGCTAGTGATTGCACTTCTTAGTTGGGTATAAGATCTATTGAGATAGGCGATTTGTTGAGCGCTTTCAGTGGTTACAAGTTCTGCCGCAGCAGATGGAGTAGGAGCCCTTTGATCTGCTACAAAATCGGCGATACAGGTATCTGTTTCATGACCAACTGCAGAAACGATCGGGATCTTAGAATGGTAAATAGCACAAGCTACGATTTCTTCATTGAATGCCCATAAATCCTCTAAGCTACCACCACCTCTACCTACAATAAGCACATCTGCTAGTTGATATGTATTGAAATCTTCAATAGCTTGAGCAATTTCCTTTGCAGCCATCTCTCCTTGTACAGAGACAGGATTCAATAGAATAGATACACTAGAAGCTCTTCTTTTGAGTATTTGTAAAATATCCTGAATAACAGCTCCTGTTGCAGAAGTAACAACTCCGACTCTCTTAGGATATTTGGGCAGAGGCTTTTTCTTTTCTCTTTCAAAAAATCCCATGTGTTCTAATTTGGTTTTCAGTTGATGCCATTTTATCAAAAGCTCGCCTACTCCCATGTGGCTTAAACTACGAACAATAATCTGATAATTACCTCTAGGAGGATAGACGCTCAGCTCTCCTTGAACGATCACCTGATCCCCGTTTTGCGGAAGACGGGTTAAAGCTTTGGCGCTAGAACGAAATAAAACACAAGAAATCTGTGCTTCTAAATCCTTCAGAGTAAAATACAAATGCCCAGAGGATTGCGCTTTGAAATTGCTAATCTCTCCTTTAACACATATAGAAAAAAACTTTAATTCTAAAGTGTGTTTAATAGCAGTAGTGAGTGTAGAAACGGTAAAGATCTCTTCCATAACTTGAAGAATACAATAACAGATCAATTCTCTAAAAGAATCTTAGAAAAAGAAGAAAAAAGACATCTTTGAAGAGGCTAATCTCAAAACATAAACCTTTGTAGCAAATCTTCTTAACATCGGTTTTCCAAGAACTCAACAATAATGATAGGATAAAAAATATTTCAACTCTAATTAAACGATTTTTTATTGACTACAAAATGATTTGTCTTAATCTGAGGTTGAGGTTAAACAGTTCTGTTCTTTCAGGCTTGCCTTCAGTTCCAAAATCAGTTAAAATTACGGCTATTAAAACCTTTAAGTTAAGTTAAACCCTATGTCGCGCGTACCCCTTATTGTTGCAAATTGGAAGATGTATAAATCTGTTAAAGAAGCAAAAGATTTTATCAATGGTTTGATCCCTTTGATCACATCCTCAAAAAGACGCATTTTTATAGCTCCTTCTTATCTTGCGATTCCAGCGTCTGTGGAGGCTGCAGGTGATAGCTCTATTGTGATCGGTGCTCAAAATATTCACGATCAAACAGAGGGCGCTTTTACAGGAGAAGTCTCTGCAAAAATGATCAAGGAATGTGGAGCTCAATTTTCTCTTGTTGGCCATTCGGAGCGAAGAGAGGGCTTTCAAGAAAGCAATCTATTGATTAACCGCAAGATTAAAACTGCTCTTAAAGAGAAACTCATACCCATTTTATGTATAGGAGAAACACTTCAAGAAAGAGAAGGGGGATTAACAGAGGTTGCTTTGGGAACCCAGCTCGAAGAATGTCTAATGGGTTTAAGAGAAGAAGAAGTAAAACAGATTGTAATTGCCTATGAACCTGTTTGGGCTATCGGTACTGGTAAAACGGCAACTAAAGATGAGGCGCAAGATGTGCATGCATTCATACGTGATTCTATTCGAACTTCTATGGGGAAAAAAATAGCTGATGATTTACCCATATTGTATGGTGGATCGGTAAAACCAGAGAACATATCGAGCTTAATGATAGAGCCTGACATTGATGGAGTGCTTGTTGGAGGAGCTTCTTTAGATGTGAGCTCATTTGCCCAGATTGTTAATTTTTAGAGGAATTTTATGGCTTTTGTTTTTTATCTTGTCATTTTTTTATTTATCTTGCTCTGCGCTGTTTTATGTCTTCTGGTATTAGTGCAAGAGAGCAAAAGTTTAGGTTTAGGAGCCTCTTTTGGGGGAGATCCTGGAGATTCTTTGTTTGGTACATCTACAGCAGATGTTTTGAAGAAATTCACAGCTTATTTAGGGATTATCTTTGTTGTTTCATGCGTGGTACTGTCTTTATGGACTGGGGCTTTAAGCCATAGGGCTTCCTTGAATCCTACTATAATTGAAGAAGTGCAACATTGATTTAATTGGCTTTTCTTTGCTATTTATGGTGATCCCATCTTAGTATTGTTAGAAGAAACGGATCCTCATCTACCAGCAGAGGCTATTTTTCCAAAAGAGGTTTTCACGAAGTTGTTGTAGGTTTTGAAAAAAGAAGCCATACGCAAACTAAGCTCTGAGTTACAGCAAAGAATTTTACCTCTCTCAAAATAGAGGAACACTAAATAAAAATAGACCTCTTTCGAAATTCATTGCACCAGATCCAGGTTGTAGATTCCCGCGATGAGATTGAAGCGTAAGGAGAATCTTTTACGCCTATTTCTATACCGGTCGGATATGATCTTAAAC
>JAITFW010000058.1 GCA_031281085.1 Chlamydiales bacterium
TGCTAAGTTGAAGCTTTATCGAGCCATTGCTACCCGTTATGATAAGACTTCTTGTATCTTTTTATCTGCAGTTTACTTAGCTGCCTCTGTGATCTGGCTTAATTGACGACACGCCCTAGTAAAGATAAACATTTCACAACTCGCAAATCTATTGTACTGGAAGCTCTTGAAAGAGGCATTAAGCCAACAGCCTTTAGACTGAACATGTCAAAAAATACGATTCGATTATGGTTAAGAAGATTTCAAAGAGAGGGTAATGATGGCCTTACTGGAACAGGATTGGTTCAAGGCGTAGCGGGATGTAAGGGTGCTGCAGAGTTTGCTAAAGCATCAGAGTGGAGGAATGCTAAAGATGTAATTCCCTTTCCTAAATTTCTTAGTTATGCAGAATTTTAAAGGCCTATGGGATAAAACGTTTGGTCTGCGCTGTAACTGCTGCTCCAAGCCCAAACACCATTGCAGATAAAGAAAAGATTTTGCCTACTCCTGGTATAGAGCTTATCATTAAATAGATGACCAAACCCACGGCAAAAATAGCTAACCGATGTATTCTCCATTTGATTTTGCTAGATAGCCAATCTGATCCCCAGAAAATAAAGTATACTTTAGCTGTATAAAATCCTACGATATTTAAAGCAATGAGTGTCAGGGCAAATGGAACTCCTAAAACAGTCATTAATAACAATAAGCAACAAAGTGGTAAAATAATCAGTGTAATCAATCCTGTGCTTAAAGAACGCCACGGTTGTTTTTGTAAAGAAAGAAGAGCAGACTGTAAATTTCTGGGAAAAAGTCTAAGTAATAAATAAGCAATAGCAAGACTATATAGAAAATTCATCGAAAGAGTGAGTAGCTTAGAGCCTAGCAATATCTTTTGGACCCATGTACCTTTAACCAAATTACGTACAAAAGAAGGATGTTGGGTAATTGTCCCTACTACAGTAGCCCCCTGATCAATCCATGCATCTGAGTTGCTTCGGTAGTCTACATCTCCATGAATACGCGCCTGCGAAGTAAGTCTCATTAAACCTACAACAGCATGTAAGTCTTGTCCAATAGTGGAAGACACACGCAAATGAGAGGCTACAGCGGTTACCTCTGATCCGATATGGGCTGCTAAATCAGCATTTCCAGCTGTTATCACTGCATTTTTTGCAACAGAGGATTGTTTAAGTAGTTGAACGTTGCCTCCAACAGCTGTAATGTTACGTCCGATCTCTCCGCTTAATAAAACTTGACCCGCTAATAACCGTGCATTATTTGATACTTTTCCTGAAATATCCACACTTCCTGCACAACAAATGAGATCCCCATTGATCACCCCATCAACAACGACTTGCCCAGCGACTAGGTATACATCTCCATTCACTGTCCCTGAAATTTCTATGCTATCTCCTGAAGCAAAATAATCTCCCTCATAGACTGTGTGAGATGGAATCATAATGATGCTATGATCTTCTATTTCTTTGGGTTTCTTAGCAGAACAGAAGAAAACAGGAACTAATAGTAAAAATAGAATTACACGACGCATTCATAGCCTCTTTTGCTATTTTGAAACACCGCTACATAACGCTGAACCGATTGAAACAACATAGTTTCTGCTTCTTGAATTTGAAGAACGTTTTTTTGCTGTTTTGCTTCAATGATTGCATTCATATGTTCTATATTTAACAAACTCATACTAAAATGACGAGAAAGCAATGGATCTACAGCTCTAGGCATACTTAAATCTACGATTAAACGCGTCTTAGCATCGATAAACTGATAGGCATGCAATATAGGTTGATCTGTATAAGTTCCACAAACCACCATAGGGAACTGAGAACTTAATTCAATTTGAGAAAAATCTAGTAGCAAGACATCTGCTTTTTTACTCCATTCAAGGGCTGCTTGTCTATTCCGCGTACATAAAAATAACTGCTTCATGCCTTTATATGTAAAATAGCTAATAATCTTACGGTTGATCTCTGAAAAACCAATGAACAAAATAGCAGATGTACACAGCTTAAAACACTTTGCTAATACATATAGCTCTTTATCAATACTTATCTTTTTTTCTACAAAGGGAAATTGTGTACGAATGATCTTACCCAATCGTAAGGCCTTTTGAAACAGAAAATGCAAATCATGAGACAGTTTTTTTCTAGATGCGAATTGATAAGCTCCTTTCACTTGCCTTTGGATTTCCGATTCGCCGAGAATCACGCTATCTAATCCAGAAGTTACCCGTGCTAAATGTAAAAAACAATCCATACCAAAATAAGCGTACAGCTTGTGTTCTAAATCAAAACATAGTTCCGAGCGCAAAGCGTTTAATAATACGCTGTGCGCTATGCTCAAGTCACTTGCGCTAAAATAAATTTCCATACGAGCACAAGTAGCAAGCAAAATCCAACTTGCATCTTGCACAAGCTCTTTATTGGTCAATTTCTGATAAGCAGCTACAATTTGCTCACGACAGCCAATCTCAGCAGATTTATAGCTAATTCCTAGAACTCCGATATGCATAATGGTTGTTATACCTTGTTCTAGAAATTTAAAGCCACTAAACTTCTGCTAAACAACGCACAATCTCCTCATAACAATAACCACGTCTGAGCATTTTCGCAATCCATCGATTCTTTTGTTTAGGGTCCAAAAGCTGAATTTGATGAGATTTTTTTTGAATCAGCTTTTGCAAGCTTACGATTTGGGTTTTTTCTGTTTCTAAAATGACTTGTTGTAAAACAGAGTGGTTTATTCCTATTCAGCACCTTATCAATCGCTTCTTTAGAAAATCCTTATTTGAGCAAGTTTTATACTTAGCTCTTCTGTAAAAAAAGAGCGTTTTGCAAGGTAGAAAAATGTGAAATCTCAAAAGATTCTTTCCTAAAAAAAAATTAAATTTGTCATCTTTAAAAGAACAAGTTTTTTAAAAAGGAGAGAGTTTATGAATCAAAAGGCAAATAAAATCCGAGCACGC
>JAITFW010000062.1 GCA_031281085.1 Chlamydiales bacterium
TGGATATTCTTTGGGTAAGAAACGCCATTGGCAACCTGTTTTTATCACATAAAAAACAGCACTTATCAAAACTCTTTGACTATACTTACGGTTTTTACCATAATTACCGGTATTAAAGTGATTTTGAATCTGTTCCCATTGTGCATCGTTTAGATCGCTTGGATAAGTCATAACTTCCTCTTATCCAAAGATTTTATACAATTTCATTTAAATTGTGAAGACAGGTTCTAAGTCTTATCACTCTATCTTCGTTACAATTTCAATGGTTTCTTCTCTTGGTATGTCTTTTTTCTCATTCTCTTGAGTATAAAGAAGAAAGGAAGAAAAAAACTCTCACACATGCACAATGGAAAATTTCCCTTTCTTACCCAGACGAATGATTACCCTCTGATGAGGTTTTTCTTAATCTAAATGCTCATCCATTTTCTTTTTATAAAAGCTGCTCGAGCATACTTCCCAATAACCGTTGAAGAAGGCCGTTTTTACCTGTGAGGTCATCAGCGGTTTTGCGTTTTTTTACTCTGCTTTAAGATCAAATTCTTGAAAAATTGTCATATAGTGTTTTCTGTAAATTTTTTTTAATTGCTCTATCTTTGCTATTTGCTTCGGTTTATGCTTTCTTAATTCTTGAAAGATAGAGTAAAAGCACCCTATCTTTCAAAATTTATTTACACAAAATTCTGTATAATCCCGACAGACACCTACTTTAAAATAATAGGACTTAATAATGTTCTATCAAATTAAATTTTGATTTATACCCTTTTTCTCATGCAATTGAATACCTATATGACATAAAAACAGAACAAGTTCTTTTCTGCCTTCCTAGCTAACTTCTTATTTCATTTCTGTAGGCTCTGCTTCTTTCTCTTTGGTAATAGAAGGTTGAATATCGGTAATAGCATTTTTCAACACTTCCATCTTCCCACCTTGGTAGAGGGATAAAATCACGGTATCTTTTTCTACTTTATCTATTGTACCCAAGATTCCCATAACAGTAACACGATCCCCTTTAGCAATGGAGCTTCTCATTTGTTCCATCTGTTTACGACGTTTTTGATCTGGACGCCAGATAATAAAATAAAAGAAAATAACAGCAAATCCAATCATAAATAGCATTTGCATGAAGTTGCTGTTACCACCAGTTGCTTCTGCATCAGCACATACAGAGCTTGTTGCACAAAGAGCTGGAATGGTAAATGTACATATTTTGTTCATGGCTTTATCCTTATCATTTGAGATATTTTTGCCCTAGAATGCCCAAGTACTTTGGATAAATCAAGCAAAATTCAAAGGCTTCAAAAAAGTCTTAATAGAGCCATTGTTTCCACGTGTACTGTATGAGGAAACTGATCTACCGGTTGAAGTATCATCAATTGGTATCTTTTTTGCACAAGCAATTGAATATCTTTTGCTTGAGTGATTGGATTGCAAGAGATATAAAGAATTTCTTGAGGTCGTAATTCTAAAAGAGATTGAATAGCTTTATCATCTAATCCTGTACGAGGAGGATCAACAATGACTAAATCTGGGAGGATAAAGCCTGGATCCTTTTTTAATTCCTGTATCTTTTGCCCTACATCCCCGCAGATGATTTCAAGATTTTCGATATGATTTAATTCTTTATTCACTTTAGCGTCAAATACAGCATGAGGATTTAACTCAATAGCAGTCACCCTATCAGCTATTTTAGCAAAAACAATGGATAGAGTAGCAGTCCCTGCATAGAGATCGAGAATATGTTTTTTAGGGCCCTGTACGACTTGAAGAGCAAAGGAAAATAGCTTTTCCGCTTGCCTTGGATTCGGTTGAAAAAAAGAAGTCGGGCTAATTTTAAAGGTTAAGGTTTTACCATCTACCATAAGTCTTTCTAATATATGATCCGGACCATGCAAGTGCATTTCAAAAAACTGAGTGGGTTGTCCTTTGATCGTTTGTTGAATACGTAAAAAGATGCTGATTCTTTCTGATGCAGAAGCTGTAAGCAAGATCGCTTGAACAAATTGTTGAATCTGTTGCTTATTTAAAGCATATTCTGGCCTACCGGAAACAGTAAGCATCACGAGTTTATCAGATGTATTTAAGGACTGACGCACAATTAACGTTCGTAAAGACCCTGTATGATCTAAACGATAAGCACGCAGACCGCTTTGTTTCCACCATAGCCTTATCTGAGCAACAACGGATGAAAACCATGCGGATACCAGCCAACACTCCTGTAGGTTAAATACATAACCCTTACTACCAGCTAAGATGAGCCCTAAGAATTGCTGTCCAGCCCGATCTTGAGAGAAACTAAACTCCATCTTATTGCGATAGTGCCAAATCTGATCACAGCTAAGAATCGATTTAAGAGAAAACCCCTCTTTGATAAAAGAAGCAAATAACTCATGAATTCGTTGCTGTTTCTGCTCTAATTGAAACAAATAATCTACCTGTTGCCAACTACATCCTCCGCAAAAGGGAGCATGTGAACATTTTGGAATTGCTCTATAAGGCGACAAACAGGTAATCTGCTTGATGAAAGCGCGCTGTTTTGTTTTGATTTCAACAACTAATTCATCTCCAACCACTCCACCTATCACGTGAAGAGGCTTTGAAAAACCAGGGCTATTTCCTGCTCCATAGCCCTTTCTATGGAATCTTTGAATTACGCAAACTCTTTCTCTCATTTTTTTTCTCTTTTATGCATCTAAAATCATAACGAGAAAAAAAATTAACCTTTAAAAAATTCTCATTTTTTTTTCTTGCGAGCTGAAGCTTTTTTCTTAATAGGAGCTCTTTTTGCTCTTTCTGCTCTTTCTGCTCTTTCTGCTCTTTTTATTCCAGTTTTTGCATTAGCTATAGACTCTTTACGAAATACTTTAGCTGCATTGGAAAATTTAATCGTATTGGTCCTTGCTCTTTGAGCGGCTGCTTTATTGCCCTTCATCGCTTTTCCCAAATCATCCTGAATGTCCGTAATGTAATGTAATAACCTTTCAGTTGCTTCTTTGTATTTTTGAGTTACTTCTACTCCCATCACTTCCTCCTTAAAAGATAGCCTATTTTCAAGTTTATTTCACATTTACGATTCATAAACTGTTTTTAGAAATTACGCAACTATTTTTATGTATATGTTTATATACTACAAAAAAATCAAACCTCTTTACTAGGAAGAAAGACTTTGTTAAGCTAATCTAAAACAACTTAAATCCTAATGAATCAACCTATTTATTATGTAAATGGCAACTACGTACCAGAGAGCGAAGCTAAGCTTTCTGTTTTTGATCTCTCTATTCTAAGAGGGTTTAGTGTTTTTGATTATTTACGTACTTATAAAAAACGCCCTTTTCACCTTTGGGATCATCTGGAAAGGCTAAACTATTCCGCTGAAAGCTTAGGACTTAAAATTCCTTGCAGCTTAGAGGAAATTGCAAGAATTATCGATTCTTTAATTGTGTTAAACCATTTAGAAGAAGCAGGGATTAAAGTCATCGTAACAGGAGGAATTAGCCCCGATCAATTTACTCCTCAAGCAGCTTCTTTAATCGTTCTTGTCTTTGCTCTCGCTAAATACCCTAAATGCTTTTATACCAAAGGGATTTCGGCCATTACTACTTCTCTAGTACGTAGTTTCCCAAAACTAAAAACGACCCAATATATTCCAGCAATTGTCTCCCTACATGCAAATCATCAGGCAAAAGAAGCTATCTATTTAAATCAAGCCCGAGAATTATTAGAAGCAACTACTAGTAATTTCTTCTGTTTTAAAAAAAACACATTATACACCTGCAACTCTGATGAAATATTACTGGGTATTACTCGTGAAATTATCCTTAAATTAGCAGCTTCTCGATTCCCCGTTCAATTTTTTCCCATCCCATATGAAGAATTATCTACAATTGATGAAGCATTTATCACCTCTAGTAACAAAGAAATCGTACCCGTTGTTAAAATCGATCATCATTTGATTGGAACAGGAAAAGTGGGAGTGAAAACAAAAGAGCTGATCCAAGCCTTTAAAAAATATACCCAACAACCTGAATGGAAATCTTTATCCATTTCAAGGCATATTGTAAACAAATAAATTGATTGATTTTTTATCGTTTAATATGGACAGAGAATCTTCTCTTAGGCTATACTGGATTTCAGTGAACAAGCTCTATTTTTAGGAGTTTTTTCATCACACTTTCGTGTTGGTCCCGTGTGTTGTCACCCGCGTCCCGTTTTTTAGCTGACGCTCTAGATTCCGCGAGTCAACTTCAGTGTTAATTTTTAATATCGTTAAGCTTGTTTTAACGATTTGTATGTATTCTTGGAGAATTTATGAATGAATCAAATAACAAAAGAAAGCTGTACGTAGGCAACCTACCTTTTAAAACATCTGAAGAAGATTTACGCAACCTTTTTGCCCCATATGGTACTATCGTTTCTGCTCGTATTGTAGTAGATAGATCTAATAACGATGCCTCAAAAGGCTTTGGTTTTGTCGAAATGGAAACCGCTGAAGAAGCTCAACAAGCTGCAGAAGCATTAAACGGATCCTCATATGAGGGACGCATTCTGATTGTAAATGAAGCACGTCCTGAACAAAAAACCAATTCCACTCGCCGCGATGATCGAGCAAGTAGTCGTTCTTTCTGTAACGATCGTTCTTTCCGTACTCGTCGTGATCGCAATTAGTTTGCATTTTAAGCCAAGGACTCAAAATTCTTGGCTTTATTATCTGATCTAGATAATTTATATTTTTTTTAAATCTTTATCATGGCGCTTCTTTTAAGTTCCCAGTCTCTTTCTAAATCATTTGGGACTAAGACTCTATTTACCGATCTATCCATTAGCATTTTTACTAAAGATCGCCTAGGGCTAATTGGTCCTAACGGCTCTGGAAAATCCACTTTTTTGAAAATTTTAACAGGAATAGAAAACTCCGATTCTGGAGAGGTTACCTCTAAGAAGGGATTAAAAATTGGTTATGTTCCACAGTCCTGCGAATTTCCCTCCATTCCTGTTGAACAAGTGTTAATGAATGCTTTATCAAAAGAATATCTTACAGACTATGACAAGCAACTACTGATAGAAACTTGGCTGAGTAAAATGGAGTTTAACAAGAAGAAACATCCAGCAGCAGCAGCTTTGCTCTCAGGAGGTTGGAAAAAAAGACTTAGTGTGGTTCAACAATTGATCTTATCTCCTGATCTCTTACTCCTCGATGAACCGACAAATCATTTAGATCTCGAAGGAATTCTCTGGCTAGAAAAACTTCTTATGAAAGAAGTTTCTTCTTATGTTCTAGTGAGTCACGACCGATACTTTTTGCAAAACGTAGTCAATCGATTAATAGAAATCAATTCTACTTATCCTAAAGGAATGTTTGCCATTGATGGCTCTTATGCTAATTTCTTAGAGAAAAAAGAACAATTTCTACAAGGCCAGATCCAACAAGAGCGCTCACTGGCTTCTAAAGCACGTAGAGAAGAACATTGGCTACGCCAAACTCCTAAAGCACGTACAACAAAAGCACAATCAAGAATAGATACAGCAAATGAAGTGCTCCAAAATTTAACTCTTGTTCAAGATAGAAACCGTCAAAAAAAAACAGATCTTTGTTTTTCTGCAACTCAAAGAGAGACAAATAAGCTGCTTGTAGCAAAAAACCTCTCTAAAAAAATGGGCGGTAAAATTCTTTTTGAACATGTGGACTTTACTTTGAGCCCTAAAACCCGCATTGGCTTAATGGGGCCTAACGGTTCTGGAAAAACAACGCTTCTACGTATTCTTGCAAAAGAACTTTTTCCTGATTTTGGAACTATTAAAGAGGCTGATGGAATTAAAATCGTATACTTCGATCAACATAAAACACAAATTCCTGATTATGTTACTCTCAAAGAAGCTCTCTCTCCTAATGGAGATTACATTTCATTTCGAGGGCAATGGATCCATGTCAATGGATGGTGTAAACGATTTTTATTCTCACCTGATTTATTAAACATGCCTATTGATTCTCTTTCCGGAGGAGAAAAAGCACGAATCTCTATTGCTCATCTTATGCTTAAGCAAGCAGATATTCTTTTACTAGACGAACCAACTAATGATCTAGACATCCCTACTTTAGAAAGTTTAGAAGAGAGTTTAATGGACTTCCCTGGAGCTATTGTACTAATCACTCATGATCGTTGTATGCTGGATCGAGTCTGTAACTGCTTACTTAGTTTAGGAGATCCTAATCAAACTACTTTGTATCCAGATTATGCTCAATGGCAGACAGCCCAAAAAAACTCGATTCTTAAATCTAAAGAAAATAAACAACCCTTTATTTCCAAATCAAAACTTTCTTATTTAGAACAAAAAGAATATCAGCAAATAGGGAAAAAAATTGAGATTTTAGAAGAAGAAATGAAACAATTGTATCCATTGTTAGAAACAACAACAGATACAAACAATCTTACAGAGATTTGTATGACAATTAGTCTAAAGGAAAATCAAATTGAACAACTCTACATACGCTGGCAAGTACTTGAACAAAAAAATAAAACTTGGAAATCACACATATGACTACTTTTCGTCTTCATTATTCCCCTTCCTTTCCATTAGAGAATGATTTCTCTGACCAACCACTTGATCTGTCTTTAACCCTTCTGGAAAAAAAAGTGATACGGCGCTTTAAAGATCGATTTCCCATACGACAAATCTCTGAAAAATTAAACGTAAATATTGATGAAATATATAGCATAATTAGTAAAACCTCTTCGATAAAAATCAAAGATTTTAAAGGGTACACTAAAGATATAAAATACCGCTTTAAAGAAGCGCAAAACGCAGGGAAAACCATAGCAGAAATTCAAAAAATATTTAAGCTAAAACGCTATCAGGCAACTTATATCAATCGCTGTGTTAGAAGCTTCCTTATCAAACAATTGTGCCAATGTATAAATGCCATTCCTAATAGAGACGTCTCTCCTATGACTATTGAGAGGTTAAAAAAGTTATTGCATTCTCGACGCATTCAACAATTTAAAGAGATATGAAAAAAAACATAGGATGTAAAGATCCATTCCCCCGTTTAGATTTGGCATATACGCTCGTCCGTTGCTCTATTTGGAAAAGCAGTTGGTTTTTCTTGCTCCTATTCGTCGTGTTTACCTCACTAAAGGCTCCTTTTAGTCGGTGTATTGCGTATCAAGTCTTAGAAAAAAATAGCTGTCCTATCCAACGTAAAAAAATCCTTTTTTTATGCGCTACGATTTGATAATTCTAGGAGGAGGAGCTGCTGGTGTTTTTGCATCTATCCATGCTAAATTAGCTTATCCAACAGCAAATGTTCTCCTGCTTGAAAAAAGTGCCGTTTTACTTGCAAAAGTACGCATTTCCGGAGGGGGAAGATGCAATGTAACTCACGCTTGCTATGAACCTAAACAACTCATTAAAAACTATCCTAGAGGAGGAAAAGAGCTTCTTGGTCCTTTTTATGCTTTTGGACCAGCTGATACGACAAAATGGCTTGAATCTAAAGGAGTGCTTCTTAAGACAGAGGCTGATGGTCGTATTTTCCCTCAAACAAATCAGTCGGAAACCATCATTCAGGCCTTATTACAAGAAGCTCATAGATTAGCAGTGATCATTAAGCTAACAGAACATGTTGAGATACTCGAAAACCACGTATCTTACTTCACCTTGCATACACATAAAAAAGAAATCTATCAAACCACAAATCTTCTATTAGCTACAGGCAGCAGCCCTCAAGGTTATAGATGGGCAGAACAATTAGGTCATACCATTCAAAAACCAGTTCCTTCCTTGTTTACTTTTAATGTTCCTACTTCTTCTTTAAAAGCATTAAGCGGAGTCTCTATTCATCCTGTTCGCTTGCGAATTCCAGGAACAAAACTCATTCAAGAAGGCCCTATTTTAATCACACATTTTGGTTTTAGCGGCCCTGCTATTTTAAAACTATCTGCTTGGGGATCCAAATATTTACATGAACAGAATTATCAAACCCAGTTAATGATCAATTGGGTGGCTCTTTCTAAAGAAAGAGCTTTTATGAAATTACAAGAAACAAAGATGCACTTTCCTCATAAAACACTTTTACAGGAAAATCTATTTAACTTACCTAAAAATCTATGGAAGGCGTTTTTAGAAATGTTAGACATTTCTTATAAAAAGCGTCTTGTAGAAATCTCTTCACAACATTTAAAAAATCTCGCTCAAAAGCTCACCCAAGATTGTTACCAAGTTGAGGGAAAAACGACTCATAAGCAAGAATTTGTCACCTGTGGAGGAGTTACTTTAAAAGAAGTAGATTTTAAAACACTGCAAAGTAAAATATGCCCTCGACTGTTTTTTGCAGGAGAAATTCTTGACATTGATGGGATTACAGGTGGATTTAATTTTCAAAATGCTTGGACAACAGGTTACATTGCAGGAAAATCTTTTCTTCAATAGAGTTCTTGCATAACTGTAAATAAACTGTAAAATGATTAAAATTTTAAAAGGATTTAATCATGAGATATGATTGTTTAAAAGAATTTAGAGACGAAGAATTCAGACGATTGACAG
>JAITFW010000087.1 GCA_031281085.1 Chlamydiales bacterium
CTGTCAATCGTCTGAATTCTTCGTCTCTAAATTCTTTTAAACAATCATATCTCATGATTAAATCCTTTTAAAATTTTAATCATTTTACAGTTTATTTACAGTTATGCAAGAACTCTAGTGTCTTGTTAGTTGCATATGCGTAAGAATTTTAGATGAACCTATAAGAATACTTCAAGGATTTGGTTATCTGTAACGTCTTTTTCTAATGATATTAAGTATCGCACCACAATCGCTGTTCATATAGACTTACGGCTCTGGATCTTTTAAAAAATCAGGAAATCCCATGATGGTTTTAGGACGAGCTGGCGGAATACTTTATCCGAAAGTCAGCATGTCGATAGGAATGCGTGTCTTCCAAAACTCCGGGAGAGTTTGGTTGGGGAATTCGATTCTACTTGCATATGGTTCGTCTTAAGGCTCAATCACTCATGACCTTAAGCATCTCTTAACTTTGATCAAATCCTTTAGCTATACTCATGTTGCTCCTGTCATAGCTATCGGATGCATCACAATGAAAAAATCGATGTCATTTTCTTCCAAGTAACCCCTGTTCTGTATAAAGTTCACTAATTTCTTACCAGCTTCTTACCTATCTCTACAAGGGAATCATTTACAAATAGAGATCAAGCTAATGGCGAGGTTTCTGCCCACAATTACAAGGTCCTTTACAACCGCAAGACTTGTGTTCACAACCACAAGACTTATGCTTATCACAAAATTCAGCTAATTCTTTTTCTACTTTCTCTTTAGTGTATCCATAACGAGACTGAATCTTTCCAATTAACGATTCTTTCTTTCCACGAATCTCAGCTAAATCATCGTCTGTGAGCTTTCCCCATTTTTCTTTGATTTTTCCTATGTAATCAAACCATTTTCCTTCAAAATCCATATATAACTCCTTCTTTAAAAATCTCTACATAAACTTTTTCATAACAGAAACTGAACTTATAGTAAAATGATAAAATTTCATTTAAAGGAAAAGCACAGGAAAACCTTGATCTCCTAGAGGTACAACAAATACCCTGTATGAGTGATTCTAAGTTTGAAGCATTAAAGAGAAAAATAATGACAGATTTTTAAAGGAAATAATTTACAAATTAAAAAGAGCCCGCTAATTCTCCTATTAAATTGCGTTCCAAAATAGGGAGGAATCATGTATGTCTTTTTTCTAATTCTCTTGAGTATATAAATAGATTTTTCATCTTCTGATTCTAGTTAAACCATAAGACTCTTCGAAAGGATTGAAAAGAAACATTCCTCCTTTTTCCTCGAATAAAGAAAAAGGATTGATAACGTGGAGAAAAAATTCATGAAAAGGGCAAGTTGGGTTACGATCCATAGATTTTAATTTGGTTAAGAATGTGATTTATAATTTTATATATATACTATCTAGTTTAAATAAAAATAAACAAGAAAAAAATATTGAAAAAAAAGAATAAGCTCTATAAAATGTCGGACTTGGGATTGTAAAAGCTCCTCTATTTTAGAGAGTTTTAAAGTCTCTTATTAAATAAGGTTTATGGCAAAAGAAGAAGTAAAAGCCTTCGGTATCTTAAGAAGCATTTTTTGGCCTGTTCATCGCTCTGAGCTTAAGAAAGTTCTTTCCATGTTGCTTTTGCTATTTCTTATTTGTGTAAGTTATAGTGTGCTAAGAAATTTAAAAGATGCAGTGGTTCTAACAGCAAGGCATTCAGGAGCAGAGGTGATCCCTTTTATTAAGGTTTGGGGGATTTTTCCAGCTGCAATTGGAGCTACTTGGTTATATACTCGTTTGAATCGTTATTTTAGCAAATCAGCTGTCTTTTATATTACCATTTCCGGCTTTCTTGCGTATTTTCTTGTATTTGCCTTTGTTTTATATCCAAATAGCGAAGAATTGCACCTGCATACACTAGGAGATTGGTTGTCTACCGTTTTACCAGAAGGATTTCAAGGCTTAATAGCTTTAGTTCGCAACTGGACTTTTACCTCTTTTTATATAGTTTCAGAGCTTTGGGCTACTTTATTATTGGCAGTCATTTACTGGGGTTTTGTCAATGATGTAACATGTGTAGGTGAAGCAAAGAGAACGTATGGGATTTTAAATATAGGTTCAAATATAGCACCCATTTTAGGAGGAGCTTTAGCTTTAATTTTTAGCAAACCTTTTACTCTTCCTTTTTTACCTACAAGTGAGAATCCTTGGACTCAGACAATCTATCAGCTGATTTTATTAATCGTGGCTTTAGGGATTGCTTGCATGGGTCTTTATGCTTGGATCAATCGCTATGTATTAGCCGATAAAGAAAGAAAAGAACCTTGTTCGATCAAGCAAGAGATTAAAAAACAACTCTCCATTAGGGAGAGTATAAAATACATTCTTCGCTCTAGATATTTAGTTCCTCTTGCTATCATTGTTTTAGGTTATAACATTAGTATTAATCTCACAGATGTTTTATGGAAGTCTCAATTAACAACTTTATTTAACGATCCTAATGTCATGCTTGAACACATGAATAAAATAACTGTTGGAATCGGTATATTAGCTACCTGTGGGGCTCTGTTTTTTTCTATTTTAATTACAAGACTTGGTTGGATTTTTACTGCAGTTATCACACCCATGATTATGATGTTGACCGCTGTTGGTTTTTTTACTTTTATGTTTTGCGCTGATTCGTTGGCAGCTTTTTCAGCGGCTGTTTTTGGGCTAGCTCCTTTTGCGATGGCGGTATACTGCGGGTCTTTGCAAAATTGTTTAAGCAAAGCTTGCAAATATTCGGTATTTGACGCTTCTAAAGAAGTCGCTTTTTTACCTCTTAACAGCGAATCTAAACTCAAGGGAAAAGCTGCAATTGACGGTCTTGGTTCAAGTTTAGGTAAGTCTGGTTCTTCACTAGCCTATCAGATATGTATCATTTTAATGGGAAGTGTGGTTCTTTCAGCTCCTTTTATAGCTAGTCTTTTATTTTTTGTTTTAATAGCTTGGATTTTATCTGCTTTTTATTTAGGCAAACAGTTTAAACAAATGACTACAGTTGATAAACCCATTGCTATGCAAAGCCTGCCAGATTCTAATCTATAAGGGAATCTCTATCCATTTATTTTATATAAAACTTGCAAAAAATTAAATAAAACATACATTACATGTTTTATGGGAGTTTAAGTTCAAAGCGAGCTATTCAAATGAGTAAACAAATCATTTTAATCACAGGGATAAGTGGAAGAATAGGCTTGAAAGTAGCGGAGTATTTTTTTCAAGATTACCAAGTTGTTGGTTTTGATAGGACTCCTCCTGTAAATCAGAGTTTAGATTTTATTAAAGTAGACATTTCTTCGGATGAAAGTGTGCTCAAAGGGTTTGATCAATTAAAAAAAAAATTTGGAGACACGATAGTCTCGGTTATCCATCTTGCTGCTTACTATAGTTTTGCAGAGCCAGAGAGTAAAAAATACGATCAAATTACTGTGAAAGGCACGCAAAGACTTCTAAAAGGCTTGGTGCATTTCCAATTGGAACAATTTATTTTTTCTTCAACAATGTTGGTGTATAAACCAACTAAGCCAGGGGTTAAGATAACAGAAGACTCAGCTATAGCGCCTTCTTGGGGATATCCGCGCTCTAAAATACAAACAGAGCAGCTCATTCATGAACTAAGAGAAGGGTTTAGCAATGTGAATTTGCGTATTGCAGGCGTTTATGATGATAAATGTCATTCTATCCCTTTATCCAATCAAATGCAGAGAATTTTTGAAAAACAAATCGCAGCCCATCTTTTTTCTGGGGACGTTCATTGTGGATCTAACTTTGTCCATATGAGTGATTTAGTAGAGGCTATCGGCTTATGTGTGAAAAAACGTAAAGAGCTTCCAGAAGAAATACATTTGCTAATTGGAGAGGCTAAAACTTTTAGTTATGATGAGCTACAGAAAAAGATGGCTTATTCCCTATATAATAAAAAGGAATGGAAAACTTGGCGTATTCCTAAACCAATTGCTAAAATAGGTGCTTGGTTTCAAAGCCATCTGCCATTTATGAAACCCTCTTTTATTAAACCTTGGATGATTCAAATTGCAGACGATCATTATGAATTAGACATCTCAAAAGCAAAAAAGTACTTAGGTTGGGAACCAAAGAAATGCGTGTATGAAACTATTTTGAAGTGGGCAGAGGAATTAAAAAAAGATCCATTAACTTGGTACACAGACAATGGATTGACTATACCCAACTCTTTGAAGAAATAAGGTACAATGAAAAAAATATTTTGCTTTCTTAGTATGGCTTTAGGGATTTGGTTATTTGCTAATCCTTTAACCTTTTCCTATCAAGATGATTTGTTAGCGTATAATGATCTTTGTATAGGATTGCTCATTACATTATTTGCTATAGGCTTTTTCTATACAAAAAAAAAAGTATTTGCATGGAGTGTAGCAGGGTTTGGTATCTGGTTAAAATTAGCTTCTCTTGTGTTCTGGGCCCCTCAGTCTATTATTTACCTAAATGATACATTAGTTGGGTCCTTAGCTGTTGTTTTTGGTTTTCAAATGGCAATGTCTGAGATTTCTTTTGAGAATACGAGTGTTTACCCTAAAGGATGGTCTTTTAACCCTTCTTCTTGGAGTGCAAGAGTCTTAACTATTGCTCTAGCTCTTGTGTGTTGGTTATTTTCGCGATACATGGCAGCTTACCAGCTAGGGTACATAGACTATGCTTGGGATCCTTTTTTTCTAGACGGAACGAGTCAAGTACTCAATTCCGATGTTTCCCGTGCATTTCCTGTTTCTGATGCTGGCTTAGGGGCTTTTGGATATACTTTAGAGTTTTTGTTCGGATGGCAAGGCAGTAGTAAAAGATGGGCGGAAAACCCATGGCTTGTTTGTCTTTTTGGTTTTCTTGTCGTTCCTGTAAGTATCATTAGCGTTTTATTAATTATTTTACAGCCTGTAGTTGTCGGTGCATGGTGTAGTTTGTGTTTAGCTACAGCTTTTTTTATGTCTATCATGATTTTACTTACAGCACCGGAGTTAGTAGCTACTCTTTTGCTTTTAAAAGAAGCAAAGCACGAGCATTGCTTTTGGCAGGTTTTTTGGTATGGAATACATATAGAAGAAAAGGAATCTAAATTGTTAAAACAGTCTTTTGGGATAACATTGCCTTGGAATCTGCTTGTATTAATTGTATTGGGTATTTGGTTGATTATTAGCTCTTATTATATAAACAGTGGTTTTTTAATTAATATTCATTATATATTAGGGCCTTTAGTAACATTTATTTCTTTAATTTCCTGTGCAGAAGTATTTCGATCTTTGCGCTTTTTGAATCTGTTATTTGGAGGTATCTTGCTTGTCACAGTTTGGTTTCATCGTGAAATTTCCTCGTTACTGATCTTTCATAATCTCCTTTTAGGAATTTTGATTTGTCTCTTATCTTTCCCAAGGGGAAAAATTCTTGAAAAATATGGCTCTTGGCAACGTCTGATTTTCTAAAGTTATCTTTTTTTTATCTTATAGGGATAAAAAAAAGCGAGAAAAGCAATTGCAAAAAAAGAGAGATATTATGTATGTTGTTTACTTCCTTGAGAGCGAAGGTTTAAGAAGCGCAAAAGGAATAGGATCAACGAGATTGGTTCAAAAGA
>JAITFW010000016.1 GCA_031281085.1 Chlamydiales bacterium
TCTATTGTCTGCTTTAGGTGCCTATTGTTTACTTCCTCATAAACCAAGGTTGTTTTTTTCTCAATCAGAGTTAGCTTCTTTGCTTCTTTTAGGGTCTCCTTAAATGATACTGGCGTTAATATTAATAAATGAACCCAAAAGATTTGACGATAGCTAATGCAAGAAAGGAAAAGTATGAGCTCTAACTTATTTTGGGAAAAAATAAAAAGCCCTTACCAGAACTATCCATTCTGGCAGGGGCTAGTCATAAATAGCCTTATTTCTTAATCGGCTGACGGATTTTACTATTTTTTATACCATAGGTAAAATAAATAATACACCCTATTACCATCCAAATAAACATCTGCCACCAGCTTACAGCTGGAAAAGCTAGTATCTGAATAATACAACATAAAGTCCCTGCTAGAGGGATCCAAGGCACAAAAGGAGTTTTAAACGGACGATGCAATAAAGGCTGTTTATAACGCAGAACCAAAATACCAAAACAAACAATAGCAAAAGCTAAAAGAGCTCCCATTGAAGTCAACTGACCTAAAATACCAACTGGAAAAACACCTGCCAAAATCATAGCGACAAAAGTAACTACAATAGAGGTAAAAAATGGCGTGCAAAACCTTTTACTGATCTGGCTAAAAGATTTAGGTAATAACCCATCATTTGCCATTGTATAAAAAATACGGGATTGCGCCAAGATCATGACTAGTACAACAGAAGTTAAACCCGCTAAAATAGCAAATTTAAGAACTAAACGCAGCCAAATAAATTTAGACCCTAAAGCATTTACAGCTACTGCAATGGGATCTGGAACATCTAGCATAGTGTAAGGAACAATGCCAAGTAGGATAATTCCAATAACGATATATACAAGAGTAGATATGCCAAGCGATCCTAACATTCCTATCGGTAAATCCTTTTGTGGATTACGCGCTTCTTGTGCTAGAGTAGAAAGAGCATCAAAACCGATAAAAGCAAAGAAGACGACCCCCGCTCCACGCAAAATACCACTAAATCCATATATTCCAAATTCCCCCGTGTTCTCTGGAATAAATGGGATTAAATGATCTAAATTGATGAAAGCAAGCCCACAACCAATAAATAGCAAGATCACTCCCATTTTGATCATTACCATTAAGTTATTGAAACCAGTAGCGGCTTTAATTCCAACAGAAACCAAAGTTCCCATGATAGCAACAATGAACATGGCGGGAAGATTCACAATAGCACCAGTTGTTTCCCATCCTATTCCTGTTTCATAACTGAGTGGAGAACTAGCTAAAAAAGAGGGTAATTGTATTCCAAAATCTTTTAGCAAACTCACAAAATATCCAGACCATCCTACGGAAACAGTTGCCGCAGAAAATAAGTATTCCATGGTCAAACCCCAACCAATGATCCAGGCGGTTAATTCCCCCATGGTAACATACGCATACGTATAAGCGCTTCCTGCAATGGGGATTAAAGAAGCAAACTCCGCATAGCAAAGAGCTGCAAAAGTACAAATCATCGCTGCCAAAACAAACGAAATAAGAATTCCAGGACCTGCATATTGAGCTGCTGCTTGTCCTGTTAACACAAAAATTCCAGCGCCTATAATAGCGCCTACTCCCATTGCTATTAAATTAATGGGTCCTAAAGAGCGTGTAAGGTCACGATTTGATTGTGAAGCTTGAGTTAATAAATCTTTCAAAGACTTTTTGATAAATAACTGCTTAGACATAAAAGAAGGATGTCCATTTTTATTTTTTAGTGGTTTGCAAAGTTCAAAATGCCCTCGTAAGAGTAAAATAAGTTTGTTTTTATGAATAGAAAAATAAAAATAACCTATCCTATAGAACGGAGCTGTCCTTCCCAATTTCGAACAAAATCTAATAGAGTAGCTTTATCAGAACCGTCTAGTAACAATTGAAATGCCTGTTTGTGACTACTGAAATGGGCTAATTTTGCTAGAAGTTGAAGATGCGCTTTATCACTTCCAGCAAATAAGAAAAACAGCGTGTGTACTGACTTAGAATCTAAAGCTCCATACTCCAGAGGGGATTCAGGATACACGATAAATACCATATCAAATGATCTTTTTGTCAAAATCTCTCTTGTATGTGGAATCGCAAGACCATTTCCTAAAGCTGTTGGACTTAAATCTTCTCGATCGATTAAAAGCTCTGTTAGCACATCCGCATCTACATTGAGTTTAGGAGCTACAATTTTAGCTACAGAAGAAATGATTTCTTCTTTCTTATTTCCCTTGACATTTGCTAAGACATCTCCTTGGTGAAGAGCTCGATATAAACAAAACTGCACCCTTCCACCGCTCTCTATTTGTACTTGCTGCTTTTGATCAGCTAGAGGATAGGTTTGTTGATCGCAAGAAGCTGTTTCTTGAAGTTTTTTCAAATCAAATTTTAACATCCAGTTTTCAATTTCGATTAAGCCAAAACGATGCTCCCCATTAATACAATAAGAAGGAATTTTATTATGAAGTAATAATCTATGAATGGCAGTTTCTGAAATATTGAACAACTCAGCAACATCTTTAATTGTAAGATCCATGGTTTTCCCTTTTAGTTTAACACCCGTTAAACATTTCAATTACTTCTTTAGCACAATGGCATTTAAGCAGTTTTTTGCGCCTTTCTTTATTTTTAACCGCCATTGTCAAATGAGATAAAATGCGTAAGTATTCTGTTTGCCGATTATCGGGCCCCCCAATCATAAAAATGAGTTGAACTGCTATACCATCAAGAGCATTCCATTCTAAGCCTTGCTGCACTTGAATTCCCACTGCGATAAAAAAATTCTTATAACTGTGCAACTTTGCATGAGGAACTGCAACTCCAAGTCCAATTGCGGTAGGGACAATCTTCTCCCTTTCTAAAATTGCCTGATAAAACCGCTTAGAATTTTGCAGTTTTTTTTTCTCTTCTAGTAGCTTCACTAAGCGATTTAAAGCATCGTCACGACTATTAGCTTGCATAAATAAAACGAGATCTTCATCGAGATAATCAGAAATGCTCAATGTGCTATCTCGTTTAAAAAACTTTCTCAAATCGCTAAAACCTAATGAGATTTGATGATTAATGCGTGCCAGTATGGCCAAACCCACCCTCTCCTCGTTTAGTTATGGCTAAATCGCTTTTTCTAGTAAACACGGCTTGCATAACAGGTGCAAAAACTATCTGCGCAATACGCATACCAGGAGTAATGATAAAATCTGACTTGCCATGGTTTATTAAAATAATCTTGATTTCTCCTCTATAATCAGAGTCAACAGTACCAGGAGAATTTAGCACTGTAATTTGTTGTTTTAATGCCAGTCCGCTTCTAGGGCGAATTTGTACTTCGTAACCATTTGGAATTTCCAAATAGATCCCTGTAGGAATAAGAATAGACGCTCCAGGCTGCAATAGAACTTCTTTTGTTATATATGCCCTTACATCTGCTCCTGCAGCTTGTTCAGAAACATATTCCGGAATACATTTTTCTTCTTCTAAATCAATTCCTACTTCTAATCTCTCAGACATACATTTTCCTTTAAATTTAACGTTTTAGCCCTTGTCCTGCGATCGTACTCAGTTCTAATAGATCTTGTAGTTTTTGAGGGATTTTTTTTAAAGGCTTTTCTAACAAAGAAGGTTTTGTTTTTTTTTGATACGTTAAAAATATTAAAAGATCATTTAAAGTTTGTTTTAACTGATAACGGGGTACAATACAATCAATCATCCCTTTTTCTAAAAGGAACTCCGAGCATTGCGCATTGGGAGGAAGTTTTTTTCTCATGGATTGTTCTACTACCCGAGGACCTGCAAAACCGATTAAAGCATCTGGTTCTGCAATAATAATATCCCCCAAAGAAGCAAAGGAAGCTGTAACACCACCTAATGTAGGATTTGTCATTATAGAAATAAAGGGCAGTCCTTCTTCATGCAATTTTGCTAAAGCAGCAGATGTTTTTGCCATTTGCATTAAAGAGAGCGTGGATTCTTGCATTCTAGCTCCCCCAGAAGCAGAGATAATGACTATCGGCAGTTCGTGATTTACAGCATATTCAATTAATAATGTAAGTCTTTCCCCTACTACTGATCCCATAGACCCCACCATAAATGTAAAGTCAAGCACTCCTAAAGCAATCTGCGTTTCGCATAGCATAGCCTTTCCTACAATTACCGCTTCATCTCGACAAGAGGTTTTACTCGCTTTCAAGAGCCTATTTACATAAGATTCCGTATCTGTAAAATCCAAGGGGTCTGTTGGTTTTAAATCTGTAAAGAGCTCTTCAAAACTATCCTGATCTGATAAAAGCTTAACCCTTTGAGAACCTGATAAACGATAATGGTAATTGCATTTCGGACAACAAGAGAGGTTTTCTTGTAATTCATTTGCATGGATGATCTCATGACAGCGCGTGCATTTAATCCATCCACTGTAGCCATCTTTTTTAATCGTTTGAACTTTAATTTTTGGTTTATTCTTTGAAAAAAGGCCCATAAGCAACCATTTAATTTGTAAACAGAAAACAATTATATATTTAAAGCTATTCTTTAAGCAATAACCAAAATTAAAAAATCTCTATTTAAATTTATTTTTTTATAGAAAGAAACCGTTCTTCCACATTTTTCCAATTGACCACATTAAAAATATTTTTTACATATTCAGCTCTAACATTCTTATAGTCTAGGTAGTAGGCATGTTCCCAAACATCAATCCCTAGCAATGGTATATATTTCTTTAGACAAAGAGGATCTTGATTATCACAGGTAGTAATTACAAGTTTCTCTTCTGCCGGATTGTAGCCCAACCAACCCCAACCAGAGCCTTGAATAGCAATAGTTATAGAGCTAAGTTGCTTTATGAGAAGATCTAATGAACTAAATTGTCCTATAATAGCCTTTAACAGCTCCCCTTCGGGCATTTCTCCTCCTTTCCCTCCTTTATCCTTTGCAGGAGCTAAGTTGGTCCAAAAAATACTATGATTGAGATGACCGCCGCCATTAAATTTAATCGCCTGCTGCAGCTTAATCATGGTAAATAAGTCGTTGTTCCTCTCCGCTTCTGCATATTTTTCTAGAGCAACATTCAATTCAGCTACATATTTAGCGTGGTGTTTAGAATGATGCAATTTCATAATTTCTGCAGAAATGTACGGTTCTAAAGCAGAAAAATCATAAGGGAGATCGGGTAATATATAAGATGCAGACATGAAAATAAACTCCGCTATTTTTTAAGATAAATGATGTGATTTCGAATATAAACTGCCTACTCATTTTTTGCAAAAGCCTATGGCACAACAGGACATTTTTTTAGTAGTTCACCTTGATGCAAAATAAGATAAAAACCCTTGATTAGAGTTTGGACGATCTAGGCATCGTATCGTATCAAGATACGTACATCAAAATCATCGTATCCTTTATCTGCAATCACGTATCGAATTCCTGACCACTTCCTTAAATTCCCAAAGTTTTGAAAATACTTTCCTATCAGCACGCTGACCTTCAGATAAACAAGCTCTTTGAATTCCATCTGTTGAAAGGGCTAAATGGAGTTTCGTGCTTAACCCTTTTCGTCCTAAACCCATCATTTGATTCCCTTTTTTTTAAAGCTCCTTAAACCTTAGTCTATGAACAGTCATCGTAGTGCTATCGATCCATGTAAAATCTGTTCTTAACTTTTTCTTTTCTTGAAGTTTCTCTAATAGTTTCCAAAACCATCCTGATGTACTCCAACGTTTAAAACGAGTATACATTGTGTGCCAAGAACCATAAAAATCTGGCAAGTCTCTCCAAGAAATTCCTGTTCTCATCACATATAAAATAGCACAAAAAAACATATAATCTCTTATTAACGCTGGTCTTCCTCTTCCATCTTTACATGCAAGTAA
>JAITFW010000025.1 GCA_031281085.1 Chlamydiales bacterium
TCGAATCGAACGTCTTTGGCCATTCATGAATCGTAAGATGCGAAATCATCAATAGGATGAAACATTCATAGAATGTAAGAAAGCCATTCTTGGTTTTTTTGAAAACATCTCTTGTTATCAAAAAGAGTTAAAGGGTCTTCTTTCTAAAAAATTTCCTATTGTACATTCTTAATTCTAAATTCTTCGAGTATAGTGTTTAAATTGACAATCATTTGAAGAAATGTGAAGGATCAAACTGGGGAATTGCTCTTTTTGTTCTTTGTCTTCTTGCACAAGACACAAGATTTGTACATTTTGGCAAATCTTATAAGATGAACCGCAATTTTTCTTGCATAGGTTAGAAGAAAAAGGTAAAAGCATGGAAAACCCGAATAGATTTACATATATAAAAAAGTTTTCTATAAAAATAATAAACTAGATTCGGTTAGATTTTAGAAATCATTAATCAATTGCACTATAATTATGTTGAATTTTCGAAAATTAAAGCAGGATTTTTCTTCTGCAATTGTGAAAGAAGGGCGAGAGCTTTACGAAAAGCAAAAAGTTGTGTCAGCTAAGCTCTTACATTTAGATGCAAAGACAATGCGCATTTCCGCCAAGGTGATGGGACAATATGATAATTGCTATGAAAGCGAAATGGAAATAGATCGATTAGAATGTGAAACTAGGGACTCTAATTGTGATTGTCCTTATAATTATGATTGTCAACACCTAGCTGCGCTGATTTTTTATCTAGAAGAGAATCTCGATTCTATTTTAGTTGCTTTTTCAAAGGAAAACAACTTGAAGCAATTAGGAGCAACAATAGGAATCGACAAAATAGAACAAGAGCAGTTATTAGAAAAGATTAAACAAGCAGAGAGCAAGATTTTCCAACAACAAGAAGAGCAACATCAAAAACAGGTTTTGCAAGAATATGCAGTGGCTTCTGGACATCTTGCTGTATCCCCCTTTTTTAGATCTTATCGAAAACAGGAGTTAGATAAAGCAGACTTTGCGCTTATCTTTAATCCTATTTTAGAGGAAGACAATAAGGTTATAGAGATGCAGATTGCTCTACGTCTTCCTTATCGATCTAAGCCTTTATATGTACCAAATGCAAAGCTTTTTTTAGAAAGATTGCGTTATGAGGAGACTATCTGCATTGCTGGAAAAAATTATTGCTTCTCTTTGCAGTCATTTGATGTCATGCAGCAGGAGATTGTACAAATTATACGCGATCAAGCACGTTTTTATGAAAATAATCATACGGAAAGAGCACAAAGAATTGCTTATTTGGATTTAGAAACTTTTGGTATGATTTTGGCAAAAACCTATGAAATAGCCATAGAGAAAATGTCTAAATCTGGCTTATTGTCACAAGAAGACGAAGCTCCTCTTTTGCCGGGGATCTACGAAGCTACCATGGAAATGCCTTTGCGCTTTTCCCCAACACAAGCACAGCTGCGTTTTTGCTTACAATATATCCTTCCTCCTACGTCTAAGATTTTGATCGATCCACGCATTCTTGTTGCAGATCATGCAATTGGATTGGAAGAATCTCGGTTTTTTGAATGTGCAAAGCCAGGGATGGTTTATAAAAATGTCTATTATCGATTTCCTGAGCCTATTACAAGGCTGCATTTACGTAACCTAAAGCACATTCGGGATATGACAATTCCGACTCCTTTATTTGGAACTTTTGTAGAAAATGCACTACCGCAAATGGCTCGTTATGCGGAAATTACGAATCAAGAAGTGTTACAAGATTTTATTACTTTGCCATTTGTAGGTAATTTGGAAGCAACTTGTGATATTTCTTATTTGGACGGAGAGCTAGAAGCTAGTCTACATTTTAATTATGATGGATATAAAGTTCCTGTTGCGGTTTCCCAACTTACCTTTAAAGGAGTGAATTGCTTTGTTTCAGAGCAAGGGATTTTGGCTCGTAATTTAGTAGAAGAGAGAGAAATCATCGAAGATCTATTTCAAGATTTTTTCTTCAAACCTGACACAGGGATGTATATCTCAAAATCTGAGAAAAAGATTGTTGAGTTTATGACAGATGTCATTCCCCGGTATCAACAGAGAATACAATTTAATTGTCCGCAGAATTTACTCGATCAATTTATCTACGATCAAACCCAATTTGTCATTGATTTATCTCATACAGATCGAATTGGTACTTACATGATTGCGTTAAGAGTGAACGGTGCTCTTAATGGAATTAAACTCGATCAGCTTTGGGAGTGTGTAGGATCTAGAAAATCTTTTATCGAGCTCGATTCTCCTAAGTGTCGTGTAAAAAAGGGCAGCGAAGGGCATAAAATTCCTAAAATCTTAGTTTTAGATCTGGATAGGCTCTATGCAGTTGTGCAGTTATTTGACGAGATGGGTATAGAGGTTTTAGAAAACCATGCATTGGAAAGACCTCTTTGGAGCTTAGCGAATATTGATGGATCTCAATTTGAAGGTTTACCTGTAGAATTTTCCATGACAGAACAGCTAGTAGAAATCCGCAAACAAATGATCGGTGAAAGACAATTGGTCTTTTCTGATGTACCCCCTTCTGTAAAAGCTACGCTGCGCACTTATCAATTAGAAGGAGTACATTGGTTAGAAAGGCTTAGAACCATGTTTTTAAACGGCATTCTTGCCGATGACATGGGTCTTGGTAAAACTTTACAAGCCATTGTTGCTTTAACACAGCATTTAACAAAAAGTCCTCGAGCTTCTCTGATTATTTGCCCCACTTCTCTATTATATAATTGGAAAGAGGAAGTATCCAAGTTTAATCCTAAGATGAAGGCTGTTGTAGTCGATGGAGCTCCTAATCATCGGAAAAAATTGATTGGGCAGTTAGATCAGTGTAATATTGTCATCACTTCTTATACACTATTGCAGAAAGACATTGAGCATTATAAAGCAGCTAGTTTTTCTTATCTGATCTTAGATGAAGCGCAACATATTAAGAACCGAGGCACTCGAAACGCCAAATCGGTTAAAATGGTATCGGCAGATCATAGATTAATTCTATCAGGAACGCCGATTGAAAATTCTTTGGAAGAACTTTGGAGTTTATTTGATTTCTTGATGCCTGGATTTTTAGGAACCTATGACAGGTTTGTAGAAAAATATATCCGTGTTTCAGGCAAAGAGCAAGCTAAGAATTTAGAGTATTTACGCAAAAAAGTGGCTCCTTTTATCCTGCGAAGGATGAAATGTGATGTGTTGGACGATCTCCCGCCTGTTTCAGAGATTATTTACCATTGCCAACTCTCAGAATTGCAGCAACAGCTCTATCGATCTTATGCACAATCTGCTCGTGATGAATTGGTAAAGCTGGTAGAAAGAGATGGTTTTGATCGAGTACAAATCCATGTTCTTGCTACTCTGACCAGGTTAAAGCAAATCTGTTGTCATCCTGCAATTTTTGCAAAAGAAAAAGCAGAACCTGGCGATTCTGCTAAATATGATATGCTATTGGATCTTTTGCAAACATTGATAGAAGGTAAGCACAAAACTGTGATCTTTTCTCAATATACGCGTATGTTGCAAATCATGAGAGAGGATTTTGAAGCAAAAGGGATTCGTTTTGTTTATTTGGATGGATCTAGTAAAAATCGTCTAGAAGTGGTTAAGAAGTTCAACGAAGATCTTTCTATTTCTGTATTTTTGGTCTCTTTAAAAGCAGGTGGAACCGGTTTAAATCTCGTGGGGGCTGATACTGTCATTCATTATGATATGTGGTGGAACCCAGCTTTGGAGAATCAAGCAACAGATAGAGTACATAGATTAGGGCAAAAGCAATCGGTTTCAGCTTATAAGCTCATTGCTCTTGATACCATCGAAGAAAAAATAGCAGAAATGCAGAGAAGAAAAAAAGGATTGGTCAAGAAAGTGGTAAGTTGCGATGATGAGGTGATAGCAAAGCTCACTTGGGAAGATGTATTAGAGCTTTTAAAGACGTAAAAAAAATCAAAGAGTATGGCTAAAGCAAATTCTGGTTCGTTTAAAACGGTTTTCAAGACAGCTTCTGGTGAGTTTATGAATAGATTTACCAACGTTTCTGGTCTTTTTTCTAGTAATATTGGAATTGATTTAGGAACGGCAAATACTCTTGTATATGTACGTGGGAAAGGAATTGTATTAGCTGAGCCCTCTGTTGTAGCAGTAGATTCTACAAATAACGAAGTCTTAGCTGTTGGACGTAGAGCAAAAGATATGTTAGGAAAAACACCGCGTAAAATACATGCAGTCCGTCCTATGAAAGATGGTGTTATTGCAGACTTTGAAATTGCAGAAGGGATGTTAAAAGCCTTAATTAAACAAGTAACTCCTGCACGTAGTTTTTTTCGTCCTAAGATTTTGATTGCAGTTCCTTCTGGCATTACAGGAGTGGAAAAACGTGCTGTTGAAGATTCTGCTCTGCGTGCTGGAGCTCAGGAAGTCATTTTAATTGAGGAGCCGATGGCAGCTGCTATTGGTGTGGATCTTCCTGTTCACGAGCCTGTTGCAAATATGATTATCGACGTAGGTGGAGGGACAACCGAAATTGCGATTCTTTCCCTTGGAGGAATTGTTGAATCTCGCTCTTTAAGAATTGCAGGAGATGAATTTGATGAATGCATTGTCAATTACATGCGTCGTACTTACAACTTGATGATTGGTCCCAGGACGGCTGAGGAAATCAAGGTTACCATTGGATCTGCTTATCCCTTAGGAGAGCATGAACTGGAAATGGAAGTACGTGGCCGAGATCAAGTAGCAGGCCTTCCCGTTACAAAAAGAATTAATTCAGTAGAAATTCGAGAATGTTTAGCAGAGCCTATTCAACAAATCGTTGAGTGTGTAAAATTGACACTTGAACAATGTCCCCCTGAATTAGCTGCAGACTTAGTTGAAAGAGGTATGGTGTTGGCAGGAGGAGGTGCTTTAATTAAAGGGTTTGATAAATCTTTGATTAAAGAAACAGGCCTTCCTGTAATTGTAGCTCCTAATCCTCTTTTAGCTGTTTGTTTAGGAACGGGAAAGGCATTGGAATATTTAGATAAATTTAAAAAGCGTAGATCGGTTACTTGAAGGAATCAAAGCGGAATATAAGCCATGCCTAGTTTTCATCAAAATTGGACGGGCAATCAAAAACTGATTCATTGGGTTGAGGAGATTAAAGAACTTTGCCAGCCAAAGCAGGTTTATATATGTGATGGTAGCTTAGAAGAATATCGCAATCTCTCTCAGGTTCTCGTTGAAAAAAATCTATTTGTCCCATTAAATCCTGAAAAACGTCCCTATAGTTTTTGGTGCCACTCTTCTATTAGTGATGTTTCTCGTGTTGAAGAGTCTACTTTTATCTGTTCTTTACACGAAAAAGATGCAGGTCCAACCAATCATTGGAAAGATCCTGAGCAAATGAAGCTTTTATTAAAAGCTCGTTTTTGCGGTTCTATGCGAGGAAGAACCATGTATGTGATTCCTTTTAGCATGGGTCCAATAGACTCTGATTTTAGCCGGATTGGCGTACAAATCACCGATTCAGAGTATGTGGTATGCAATATGCATATCATGACAAGAGTCGGTGAGAAAGTTCTTAACAAATTAGCTGATGGAGAATTTGTCCCTTGTCTACATTCAGTAGGTATGCCTCTTTTAGATAATATGCAAGATGTGCCTTGGCCTTGTTCTAATGAGAAATATATTGTACATTTCCCAGAAGAACGCAGTATTTGGTCATTTGGAAGTGGATATGGTGGGAATGCGCTTTTGGGTAAAAAGAGCTTTGCCTTGCGTATTGCATCTGTTATGGGTCGAGAAGAAGGTTGGTTAGCAGAGCATATGTTAATCCTTGCCATTACGAATCCAGAAGGAGTGAAAAAATATTTTGCAGCTGCATTTCCCAGCGCTTGTGGAAAAACGAATTTAGCTATGCTATTACCAAGTCTTCCTAACTGGAAAATTGAATGTGTAGGAGATGACATTGCTTGGTTGCGCATCAAAGATCAAAAGCTTTATGCAATTAATCCAGAATCTGGTTTTTTTGGAGTTGCTTCTGGAACTTCTTTTGCTTCCAATCCTAATGCGATGAATACCCTTACCCATGATGTCATTTTTACAAATACTGCATTGACCGAAGATAAAGATATATGGTGGGAAGGACTAACCGATCAACCTCCTTCTCCATTGACAGATTGGCAAGGAAATCCTTGGGCGCCTAATTCTAAGCATCTTGCGGCTCATCCTAATGCACGGTTTACGGTTGCTGCTAAGCAATGTCCTGTGATGGATCCTAACTGGGAAAACCCAGAAGGAGTTCCTATTTCTGCCATTATTTTTGGTGGCAGGCGCTCAAACACTGTGCCTTTGGTCTATGAATCTTTTGATTGGACTCACGGAGTTTTTCTGGGAGCGTGTATGTCTTCTGAGATGACAGCGGCAGCTAGTGGAGAGATAGGTAAGTTGCGTCATGATCCATTTGCTATGCTCCCTTTTTGTGGCTATAACATGGCAGATTACTTCAATCATTGGTTAAGCATGGAGAAAAATAATGTTGTTCTACCTAAGATTTTCCATGTGAATTGGTTTTTAAAAGATAATAAGGGTAAATATATTTGGCCAGGTTTTGGGGATAATATTCGTGTATTGAAATGGATTTTTGAAAGAGTGGATCAAAAGGATAATTTTCAAACTTCTGCTATTGGCTATCTTCCTAAAGAAGATTCTTTGGATATCTCTGAATTATCTCTTACCCCTGATCAATTAAAGCAGCTCTTTACCATTCATGTTACACAGTGGCGTCAAGAGATAAAAGAGATGCATCGTTATTTTACTTTGTTTGGCTCAGATCTGCCCCCTCATATGTTACACCAATTACAAGCATTGGAAAAAAGAATTCAATAATGCGCCTTGTGGTTCAACGCGTTTTAAAAGTACAGGTTTTCGTAAATCGTAAACAAGTAGGTATACTCAAAAGAATGAGAAAAAAGACATAACAGATAACCAAACCCTTGAATGTTTCTTGAAACTTCAGCTAAGAACCCTGTTATATGCAACCAAAAGCCCACTTTTTAACACCCAATCAAAAAGAGAT
>JAITFW010000023.1 GCA_031281085.1 Chlamydiales bacterium
TCATATGCCCATTGGTTATAATGGCTCACAAAATACCGTATTGCTCCCATGTGATTCACAAATTGCTTGGAAAATGCCACCGTCTTTCTTACAAGCCGACTTACTCTCTGTCGAAGAATGCAGTTAACTCCTTCAACGAGGCTTGTCTTTCCGGACTTTTTTTTACTGCAAAATGCACTTCTAGAGGAATAGCTCCCTGGTATGCATGCCTCTCTTCTGTGTATACATTGCATCCTGATCGATAAGGTTCTGGCTTCTCCGCCCAAAACGCTTTCGCATCTTGTTCCGGACGTCCACTGCATTGAATAGCCTCAACTTGCCGTGTAGTAGCCAGCCAAATCCCCTCTCTTGGTTCTTTTTTTGGCCTACAGCAGATTGGTCTACAAAGGTCTAGGCATGTGCTCCTCCACAGTATTTTGTTAGAGAAATGATAAACAGGATCAATTAAATTTTAAAGAACTATAAAATATTTTTTTTCTCAATGATTAATTTTTTATTTACTTAAAATATTTAAAAAATTTACCCTTTAACAGTGAGTTTAAGTAGATGTCTAAATTTGCTTAAAATAACAGGTGGTATATGGACGTTAAAGAATTACAAGAAGTCGATTTTTTCTTACAAGAGAGCAAGCGATTTATAAAGAATCTCGAGGAAATGCGAGAAATTTATATCCAATCAGCAGAGCAGGAAGTTTTGCTTGACGAAGAAGCTCCTATTATGGAAGAACTCATCGATTTTTGGCAGGGTCTTTATCAAAGTATAAAACAACTGCAAGATCTATGGGAAAAAAGGTCTTCGTTTCATAGAGATTATAGGGTAGATCTTTTAAATCGCATGAAACAAGAGGTTTCTTTTACGCATATGAAATTGCAAAAAAATCTACGAAAAGGAGAATAAAATGTCAGCTATAACCAAGACAATGTTTTTGTCAAGTCTAATGGATGTTAGGGCTTTAGAAGCTAAAGGAAGAAAAGGAAGTGGAGGAAGTAGTAGAGGAGCAATCAAAGAAAGTAGAAAAAATGGAGGAGACAGAGGAAATAGGCCAGATACGAAAAAAGGTTTTGATCCAGCAAGTCAGTACCTTCCAGGTTTTGTTCTTCCTATACAATATGGACCTATTCCTCCTGCTGATGAGCGGGTACCTAATGTCATGTACATAGATCCTACCATCGGAGTGCGCAACCAACAGTCTGCTTCTGAAGTGGGCACGCAACAGTCTGCTGCTGCTAAGACAGTCATGAGATGGAAGAGCCCTTCCCTATATAATGCATATGCTGAAAAAGCTTATAGTTCATCTTCTTCCAGTAAATCTGGCCCTATCACATACGATGGTGGCTATAAATCGGTAGCCACATGCTCTACTTCAGATATTGGTTCTAAATCTACTGCTGTGTATTCCACAGATAGTTGAGTGAGCAACTGCAGAATGGAATGATTTTTTAATCTTTAAAAGGTCGCTCTTGAAATAACAAGAGCGATCTTAAGTGTTTTTAAGAAAAGTAGGTTTTTATGAAGCAAAAGAGCTCTTTCACTGCAATTCTTTGCTGTTGCATCGAATCACGATCTCTAATAGTAACCGTTTCTTCTGCATCTTCAAAAGTATCAAAATCAACTGTAATGCAAAGTGGCGTTCCAATCTCATCGTTGCGGCGATAAGCTTTACCTATATTCCCCGTATCTTCATATTTAATACGACCAATACCTAGTTTTTGTAGAAAATATTTAATTTCTTTAGCTTTTGTCACAATTTTTTCATTATTACGAGCTAAGGGAACAACAGCTACTTTAATCGGAGCTAGGTGGGGCTTTAATTTTAGAACAATACGCTTTTGCCCTTCTGGTAATAATTCTTCTGTGAAAGCCTGGGTTAGGATGGCTAACACTCCACGATCTAAACCAGCAGAAGGTTCAATTACAAAAGGGATGAGGTATTCTTTAGTTTGAGGATCTTGAATGCTAAGGTTGATATGGGAGTCTTTGTTAGCTGCTACGTTAGCAAATAACTTAAACCCTTCTTTAGTTTTAGTATGAGATCCTAAATCGAAGTCTGTTCGATTGGCGATTCCTTCTAATTCTTCAAAACCATGTGGAAATCTATATAAAATATCAGTGGTTGCTTTTGAATAATGTGCCAGTTCTTCTTTTTTTTGTGGTTGTAACTGAAGGTTTTCTGCCTGAAGACCCTGCTTTTTCCACCAATTTAATCGACTCTCTACCCAGAATTTGTGCCAAGTTTCGTCTTCACCTGGCTTGACAAAGAATTCGAGTTCCATTTGCTCAAATTCACGTACTCTAAAAATGAAATTTTTAGGGGTAACTTCATTGCGGAATGCCTTCCCAATTTGAGCAATACCAAAAGGTAATTTTCTTGAAGTTGCATCCATTACATGTTTGAAATTGGTAAAAATGCTTTGTGCTGTTTCTGGGCGAAGATAAGCGAAGCTTGTTCCATCATCAATAGGTCCTAAATTAGTACGAAACATCAAATTGAAATTACGTGGCTGTGTTAAGTCTTTAGACCCGCAATGATCACATTTATGATCAACAATATGATCCTCTCTCATGCGATGTTTGCACTGACGACAATCCACCATGGGATCAGTAAAAGTATCCTCGTGACCGGAGTACTTCAGGGTTAAACGATGGGTGATAATCGAGCAATCTAATCCCTCAATATCATCTCTTTCATAGACAACAGATTTCCACCAAGCTGATTTCAAATGATTTTTAAGCTCAACTCCTAGAGGTCCATAATCATATATCCCTTGAAGGCCTCCATAAATTTCAGAACTTTGAAAAATAAATCCTCTTCTTTTACAAAGGGCTATAATGTCGTCCATCGATATTTTGCTGTCCATATTTTCTCCCAAATCAGTTGAGCTATAATTATAGTTACTCTAGTATTTTTGGGAAAAGAATAGCTAAGAATAGGATTTTTCGAGAGTTATCTCGATTTCTATGTGTTACCATTTATGTTGTAAATAGGATGAAAATTGAACTTTTTTTTCTTACGGTGTGTGAACTGCAGTTAGGGCAAGAAATATTCATTTACAGTTCCAATAGTTTTGGAACATAATATATCCTTTATCTATAAAGGAAAACTTAGATAATCACTCCCTGTTTAGGACTACCAAAAAATCTCTATTGTGATTTTTAACAAGAAACACAAAGAGACATTATGTCCAAGAGCTATCATCACCAAATCTATGACCAAAGATGCCAGATTTATATTTTAAAAGATAGAGGAGACTCAGCTAGTGCAATAGCAAAAATTCTAAAAGTTCACCACAGTACTATAAAGGTAGAGAGCTTAAGAAAAATATAAGGGCAACATAGATATCTTTTTATATTTATTTGCCATTTTTTGTGCACTTCGGACTTGAATGGGCTGATCTTTATTTTCTTGTTTCGAATGAACTATAAACGCAGTAAAAGCTTCTAAAGAGCTCATTTAAAATAAAACGCTCTTGCTGAAAATCAAGCAAATCAGGATGATGTAACCCCTATGCACTGGTAGCTCAGCTGGATAGAGCACCCGGCTACGAACCGGGAGGTCGGAGGTTCGAATCCTCTCTGGTGCATTTTTCTATTAAAGAGCTATCTATGATCGTAAAAAGATTTTTAACCGGGCCAATAGACACTAATAGCTATTTACTTATTTGCCCATCTTCTAAGTTGACCGTTGCAATTGATGTGGGTCAAGATAGTGCTAGGGAACTTAGCTCTTATGTAGAAGGGAACCAATTAATACTAGAAAAAATCCTTCTTACTCATTCTCATTGGGATCATATTGCAGATATTTCTCTCTTGAAAAATTATTTTGATGTACCTGTTTATATACATCAGGATGATGAAACTAATGTCATAAATCCAGGTTCTGATGGGATTCCTCTCTTTGTCCCTATTCAAGGAGTAAAAATAGATCATTATCTAAAAGATGGTGAGATAATGGATGTAGGAGATCTGCATATTCAAGTGATTCATACTCCGGGACATACTCCAGGAGGTGTATGTTTTTATCTAGAGAAACAGAAAATCCTTTTTTCAGGAGATACTTTATTTCAAGGAGCTATTGGTCGAATGGATTTGCCAACAGCATGCTCTCCTCTTACAATGATAAAATCTTTAAAAAAATTGGAAGCCCTTCCACAAGAAACTGTTGTCTATCCAGGACATGGGGATAAAACTACAATTAAGCAAGAACTTTCAAACATTCATGCAATGGAAAAACTTTTACACAAGAGGACATTATGAGTCGTTTATTGATTGGAAAAAAAGCCCCTTCTTTTAGAGCAAAAGCCGTACAAGGGAAAAAAATAATGGATGAATTTTCTTTAGATGTTTTTTTAGGGCAATATGTTGTACTTTTCTTTTATCCTTTAGATTTTACTTTTGTTTGTCCAACCGAATTACATGCTTTTCAAGAAGCTCTTCCACAATTTAAACAAAGAAATGCTCAAGTAATTGGTTGCTCGGTGGATAGTGGGTTTTCTCATTTATCGTGGCTTTCTATTCCTAAGGCCAAAGGCGGTATTGAAGGCGTAGAGTATCCGATTATTTCTGATCTGAATAAGAAAATAGCGAGTGATTATGGTGTATTGCATGAAGAAGAAGGAATTGCCTATCGAGGTTTATTCCTAATCGATCGTCAAGGAATTATACGCCATCTTTTAATTAATGATTTTCCTATTGGACGTTCTGTAGAAGAGTCTTTACGTATTTTAGATGCGCTCATCTATTTTGAAGCACATGGAGAGGTTTGCCCTGCTAATTGGAGTGTGGGTAAAAAAGCCATGCAACCAGATATGATGGGATTGGTTAATTACTTTAGCTAAGAAGTGTAGCTGGTTAAGAAATCATAGAGGTCTTTCTGAGAGGTGACGAAGATGCTTTGGTATAAAAAACAAATAGCAATGGCGCGTTTGATGATATCTGCATTTCCCACTCCAGGCATACAAATAGCTGATAGCTTGGGAAATGCTTTTGGGTTCTTAAGCATTTTTAGCCCTTGTTTATAATCTGGTAAGCTAAAACCTTCTTCTTTTACTCTAAAATAGATTAGCAATCTATTGTAGAGCAGCATTTGAATACCATACGGTAATCCTTCGCTTCCTTTAGGGGGGTTACCAAATCTTTCTGCTAGTTGATAGACAGATTCACAAAACTTAGGATTGCAAAATTCTCCTTTTTCTGCTTCTCCAAATAAAAAAATCGTATGGTGCATCTCCTCCTCCTTTGAAAGGGTCTTATTTATTTCTTTATATTTTTTCAAAAAAAATTTCAATACAAGTCTGGTTGTTTTTTTACTTTCTTTTTTTTGAGTAAAGTTATTGTAGTAAATTCTTTTTATTATTAAAAAATAATAGTTTAATTAATGAGGATTAGATGCTGATAATTTGCCTTTTATCTTTGATTATTAGTCATATGGGATTGATTTCTGTGCAATCTAAAGAGCAAATAGAAGAAACGATTCATCAACTAATGGATCAAAATGATTTTTTTCAAGCAAAAGCAGTGCTTGTTCAGGAAATTTCTCAAAATCTTTTTCTTTCTGAAAGATTTGATTATGAAAGCTATCAAAACATGAAAAATCAAATCTTTGAAAGATTAACAAGAGAATATGAGAGTGTCCCTTTCATTTTTTATCAACTGTTTGAGAAGATTAATTGGAAAGATCTACAAAAAGAGCTAACGGCTTATCAAGAAAAAATACAAACACAAATGGAAGCTTTTTTTATTTCTATGTCTACACAAAAATCTTTTTATCAACTTCCTTTATTAGAAGAGGATAAAGAAAATATTAGGATTATTATTGAGACAATGGCAGAAAAAACATTGGTAGAATTAGCATTTAAGCAACGCCATCTGGAAAAAAAGGGAGATCAAGTGAATTATATTCACCCTTTGCGTTTTATTGGATACATTTTTTCCGATGAAAAACTAAAAAAATGTATGTACCAAATTAAGGCTAGCAGATTTAAATGGAAAGAATTTATTAAAGGATTCTCTCGTCGTATGGATGAAGAATACGATATAGATAACCTCATACACTTTATACCAGAATTTGTGGAACAGGTACATCCACGACATCCTGAACGCATGGAAGATTTTATTAGAAAAAAATCTTGGGAAGAGCTTGTTGCTGATTTATTAAATTAAAAGATCATCCGTGAAAGAAAGATCGATTAACTATTGGTTTTTTAGCTTCTATTTTTTATTGATAAGTATATTGCATATTGTTCATTTGTTGCTCAAACCTAACGCAGCTATATGGTGTGTTGATGCAATAGGACAATGTGCTCTTGAAACTATTTTATTAGCGATATTAGCTAAAATTCTCAACTTATGTATTCCTTTTGCTATTAATATAGCTGGATTGAGCTTATTTTTAATTTTAGCTCATATCATTGACTTTCCTCTTGTTCGATTAATGGATATTTCATTTTGGTTTGCTTTAAATTTTATGTTCCGAGAAGGTGGGAACAATATTTTAGAGCTGCTTTATGCGAGTAATATCTCTTTAAGCAATTGGATTCTTTTATTTTTTGGCATAATTATTATCTTAATTTCTAGTGTATTATGCTTTAGAAAAACACAATACTGGAGCGACAAAATTCCTCTTTATCTTTCTTTCAATTCTCTAGCTGTATTAGCAGGCAGTGGTTTTTTTTTACTATGTAGTTGGGATTTAGTAACCCTAGATAGGAAAATGCTTGATAATATGCAGGCATATCAAAAAATTCTGCCTTGGAAAACCACTTTTTTTGTGAGAAAAAAGGAGTATTTAGAAGTAGATCAACCTATTTTAGCTCTGCAAGAGCATAATTTATTAGAGATTGAGAAAATCCATTTGGGTGCAAAGCCAGATATTTATTTATTCGTAGTAGAATCTTTAAGAGAAGATTTTATTAACCATGAGATAACTCCTTATTTAAACTCTTTTAAAGAACAATCGCTTTCTTTTAAATTGGCTCTTGCCAATGCAAATGCAACACATCTTTCCTGGTTTTCACTTTTTTATTCTCAACTACCGTTTCATTGGAATTCTTTATTATTAAAGCAGAAAGCTATCGGTAGTCCTTTTTTACAAATATTGAAGGCAAGTGGATATCGTATCCACGTATATGCCTCCTCACGTCTTGGTTATTATGGAATGGAAGAGATTTTATTTGGTCGTAATCGGGCACTTATTGATAAAATAGTTGCGCAAGATTCTGTAGCGGTACCTACTTATTTAAAAGATCAAGCTGTTGTCAATTGCTTAATAGAAGATATGCAACAGAATAAAGGTGGACGGGTATTTATTACTTTTCTAGATTCTACGCATTTGGACTATAGCTGGCCTCTTGAAAAAAAATCTACTTTTGAACCAGTAGATCAAACACTTAACTATCTAAAAGCGCTCTCTAATAACAAACAGTATTTAGAAAAAATTAAAAATCGCTATCGAAATGCATTGCATTTTGTGGATACCTTGTTCGGAAAATTTTTCACAGCTCTTGAATGGGATAAAGAGGCTCTGGTAGTAATTACAGGAGATCATGGAGAGGAATTTTATGAACAAGGACGTCTTTTTCACGCTTCTCATTTAAGCTATCCACAAGTTCATATCCCTCTTTATTATCGATTGGGCAACGATCCTAAGTGGAGTAGATGCACTTTAGATCGTCTTAGTTCGCATATAGATATTTTTCCTACTCTATTTCATTATTTATTGAAAAAGCCATTTATAGGAAATTATGAAGGACAATCTGTTTTGGAAGAGAGCTATTGGCCTTATACGGTAATCACCCGGTTCAATGCTTGTTTCTCTCCGACAGAGTTTTGTATTCACGATAAAGAGTATAAAGCAATTTTTCGTGCAGAAAAAGGTGTTTTTAGTTGTAGAAGATTACAACTTATAGATGTAAAATCATTACATGATGATCCATTAACCAATAGAGAGCAAATCCTAGAGGAACGATTTAAACCAGCTCTTCAAAAAGTGTTTTCTTCTCATGAATAATGTGCGAGTTTGGAGCTTATCAAAATTAGATTCCTTGCTTAGAATCTGTTTCCCTTACCAAAGACGTTCTTATAAAACACAAGAGCAAATCAAAACATATGTAAGCCCTTTAGCTTTACAAACATTTGCCAAAGAGCATGGATATTTCTCAAACGAGCCTCTACTCTCTTTCGTATCTAGTAGTAAAGAGGACTTAAAAGTTGTACAAGAAGTATTAAAAAGCTCTGTGCAGATAGATAAGAATTGGATAGATTTTTGTGTAACGGAGATTCTTTGCAAAGCATTAGCCTATCGTGATGTTGCTTTGAACTATGAGATAAAAATTCCTGTTCGTAATTTGCAAAATCAAATCGTTTTAGAGACGTTTATTCTAGATCGAATTTTTGATCTTTGGCAGCAGATGCCAGCTTTTGGTTGGATTCCAAAAAATCCTCAGATCTCTTCTCTGTTAATTTTTCGAGGAACGGACTGCAGTCTAACTACTAAGAGAAGTTTAGCCTCTCTTTTTAGCGATTTAGATTTTTCTGGTCCTGGGTTTAGAGTGTTTAGAAAGGCAAGGTCACAGATTCAAGAATGGTTAGCTGAAGTTCATCGTAAAGAAAATGCTGCACGTGTAATGGGCTGTAGCTTAGGAGGAGCATTAGCTGGGCATACCTTTATCGAATATTACGATTTATTAAGCAAAGAATCCTCTGTTGCTTTTCATCCTCCAGGAATGTTTAAACAAGTAAAAAAAAACTGGAATCAACTTGGAAAAGAAATCAAACAGCGGTTTATTACTTATGTTGCACAAGGAGATTTTGTTTCAAAGGTAGGTTCTCTCATTGGAAATAGGTCTATATTATCCATAGATGCGCAGCTAAAGCCTTTAGCTGCGCATACTTTATTATTTGCAGGACAGTCGTTGCTTATTTGCCAAAATGCGCATGAGTTTTAAGTTCATGCTCGATTTCAAGTAGGCGGTTGTATTTAGCAACTCTATCTGTACGACAGGGTGCTCCTGTTTTTATCTGTCCTGTTGAAAAAGCAACACTTAAGTCAGCAATTGTTATATCTTCTGTTTCTCCTGAGCGATGTGAAATCACGGCTTTATATTGGTTTTTTTTGGCTAAATCTATAGTTCCGAGAGTTTCTGATAGAGTTCCAATTTGATTAAGTTTAATTAAAATAGAATTAGCAACTTCCTGATCAATCCCTCTTTGTAGGAATTTTGGATTGGTTACAAAGATGTCATCTCCGACTATTTGGATTTTTTTCCCTAGTGTGGTTGTTAATTTATGCCAGCCTTTCCAGTCATTTTGATCGAGAGGATCTTCAATGCTATCAATAGGGTATTTTTCGCATAGCTCACTAAGATAAGCGATAAGCTCTTCTGCTGAGCGGGTATTAAAAGACATACCAGCTACTTGTTTTTTTCTTTCTATATAAGATTTATTACAACTGTCATAAAACTCAGAAGCTGCGCAATCTATGGCAATAGTTATCTGGCTGCCTGGTTCATACCCTGCTTGTCTAATAGCTCTTAGGATATAATCGAGCGTTATTTCATTGGATTCTAGTCTAGGAGCAAATCCTCCTTCGTCTCCGACCGATGTAGAGTATCCTTCACTTTTTAAAAGCGATTTTAATGTGTGGTAGATTTCCACGCCCCAACGCAATGCTTCACAAAAACTAGGTGCTCCTATAGGAAGAATCATAAACTCTTGAAAATCGAGTAGATTATCTGCATGAGCTCCTCCATTGATAATATTCATCATAGGGCAAGGCATGGTATAATGGGTTTGAGTGTTTAAGTACTTATAAAGAGGTAGCTTTTTAGAGCAAGCAGCGGCTTTAGCTACTGCAAGAGAAATCCCTAGAATAGCATTAGCTCCATAGCGTGATTTATTTTCTTTTCCATCTGCTTGAATCATTAACTGATCGATTTTGTTTTGTGCAAAAATAGATTCTCCTTTTAGAAGTTTAGCAAGGGGGTTTATCACATTTTCTACAGCTTGTAAAACGCCTTTACCTTGATAGCGTTTGGGATTTTTATCTCTTAGTTCAATAGCTTCATGTTCGCCGGTAGATGCTCCGGAAGGAACAATAGCTTTACCTTGGCTACCATCTGTAGCAAAAACAGAAACCTCAATTGTGGGATTACCACGGGAATCAAGTACTTCTAAAGCATCAATAGATTCGATGTTGCTCATATAAAATGCCTAATGGTTAACGGTTTTGATGTTTTTTAGACAGAGAAGACATTAAAGCGCAATAAGAGGCAAAGCGCAAGTTCGAAATTTCTCCTGCCTCCACTGCTTTTTTTACTGCACAATTAGGTTCTTCTTGATGAGCACAATTGAGAAATTGGCATTCTGAAGAAATAGTAAAGATTTCAGAAAAGTAAGAAGATAGTGTTTTTTTATCTACATCCCAGATTCCAAAACTCTGGATGCCAGGAGTATCAATACAATATCCTCCTCCTTCTAAGGGGATCATGCGAGCTTGTGTTGTGGTATGTGAGCCTTTGCCTGTGCGTTTTATCACTTTTCTCGTTGCAAAACAAAGACCTGTAGCCAAATTGATCAAGGAGGATTTGCCTACTCCAGATTGTCCAGAAAACACCGATGTTTTATTGTGCATTTGTGCTTTTAATGCATCGATGCCTTCTTGAGTAATAGCACTTATAGGAATTACGATGAAATTAAGGGATTTATAGATGTGAACAAATTCTTCATAGAATCTCTTCTCTTCTTTAACTGTTTCTAAAGAAAGTCTATCAGGAGGATGATCTAACAAGTCCACTTTGTTAATGAGAATAATTGGACGAATATTTCCTTTTTGTGCGGCTATAATATAACGATCGATAAGCAAAGGTTTTAACCTAGGGCTACAAACAGAAGCTGTAATAAAAACTTGATCCACATTAGCGGCTATCAATTGTTGTTTATTGCGAGAGAGATTATCTGCTCTAGACAGAATAGAGATACGGGGCATCACTTGAGTAATCACAGCATGGGTTTTATCGATGATTTGCATGGATACAAGATCTCCAACCACTATGAGGTTTTTCATGAGGTCGCGCTCTTGTTTAAGAGAGCCTTTTAAAGAACAAAGATAGAAATGCTCATTTGCAAAAACCGTAATTCCATCTGCTGCAATAGTGAGAACTTTACCTTGTATATCTGCTGTATTAATAACCTTTTTGCTTTGCTTGAGCAGTTGGTTCTGGTTGCTTTTTTTAAATTTGGACCGATCTTTTTTTTCTGCGGTTTTTCTTTGTTTGCGTGAAGCCTTTCTATCTGAACTCCAGTATTGCTCCTCCCAATTGAGGAAGTGATCTTGCTTACTCATTTTTAAGATCTCTGTAGTAAATACATGAAAATAGCCCCAGCAATGGCTACGTTCAGAGATTCAACAGGTTTTTTAATGGGAATAGCTAGTTTTTTAGCATGTTGGATAATAAAAGGGCTTAATCCGTGGGATTCATTTCCCAAAGCTAAAGCAATAGGTCCTTCTAGTCCATTTTTTTGGATTTTGTTCCCTTTAACATCTGCTGCATAGATAGAAAAAGACCCTTTTTGCAATAGACTCTGTAGATCGATAAGGTTTCCTTGGGCTAGATTTAAAAAAAAAGTTGCTCCTTTAGCAGCACGCAATGCTTTATCATTATATAGATCTACACATCCCTTTACTAAAAATACGTTCCAATCAAATGCTAAAGCGGTGCGTAAAAGAGTTCCTAGGTTTCCAGGGTCTGCCACTCTATCCAAGATCAATAGGCGCTTACTAGACTTTACGTCTTGAAAGATAGGCATATAGATCTCAGCTGCAATGGGTTCAGGAGCTTCAAGACCTGTAATTTTTTCGAGGATAGCTAAAGAAGTGGTATGAGTTTGTTCTGCTTGATAGGGAAAAAGAGGACGATATGTTTTTGCGATCAGAATATTTTTAAAAGAAAATTTTTGAGATAATTCGCGAATCAACTTTATTCCGCTAATTAAAACGGTTTTTTGTTCATAGCGATATACACGATTTCGTCGCAATTTAACTAAATGTTTAACGAGAGGATGTTGCAGACTGAAAAGATAGCTCATGAGAATATTTGTTTCGAACAAACCCAATTCTGTCAGAAAGTAGATTGCACGGCAATAACAATTACACTCAATTTTTAAATTTTTTACAAAATGAGGAGGTTCTATTTGTAGAATAAAGCTCTTAAAAAGAGATACAGCGCATAAAAGATCTATTTTTTACTTTAAAAAGTACTCTTATTTAACTAAAGAACAATTAAAAGATATTTCATATAGTTCCTACACTCGTTTGTTTTTAAATTAAGATTTAATATAAGGAAAATTTCCATAAATTTAGGGTTTGAATGATCTTTTTTTTAATAGAGCTCTTGCATAACCTCAATTTCAAAGTTCCCAATTATAGATCCCTGCTATAAGATTAAATCTTAGACAAAAGCGTTTGCGGCGATTTCTATATCGTTCTGCTAGGATTTTAAA
>JAITFW010000067.1 GCA_031281085.1 Chlamydiales bacterium
AAGGAATTGTGATACCTCCAAAAAGCAATGCCAAAAAACCAAGGAATTATGATAGGCATTTATATAGAACCAGGCATCTTATTGAGAATTTTTTTGCTAAGTTGAAACAATATCGAGCCATTGCTTCCCGTTATGATGAGACTTCTTGTCACTTTAGTTTACTTAGCTGCCTCACGCCCTAGTTATTACGTGCTTTTTTATTCGTAAACTGCTAAAGATGATCAGCTTGAGAAGGTGTTTTTTTGGTTTCTTGTTAAAAGCTCGCTCTAGTTTGCATATGAGTTAAAAATTTATCTTCCATCAGCTTTCTAATGAGTACGGCATATTAAAATCTAATCATACGGGATTGAGCCTGAGTCATTTATCGAAACTCTTGCTATCCTTAAGTAGTTGAACCTATCCGAATACATTTTTGAGCCATGTATAAATCACTCCCATTACTGCAAGTCCACTCCAGATTTTAGCTATACGTTCCCATCTAAGCATTAGACGCCGACATCTGCACTTTAGCTAGGCAAAAGAGCTTTCCACCATCCAACGTTTCCGCGTCAAATGGAATACCCGATACACTTCAGACATTTCAGGAGTGATTCTGCCTTTGATTTTTCGGTAAGGAATCAAAGAGAATATCTGCAAGAACCGCATTGTACCCTTTGCCTGCCTCAAAAACAACCATCCTTCTTTTTAGAGATTTTATTCGGACGTCATTTATCTTGGCTAGTAGTAGCTCGACTTGCTCGCGCTCGTTTCTATTAGCTCCTGTTGTTATGATAGCCAGAGGATTACCACAATCCCATCGATCAGAAGATGAAGCAGTGAGCCCTTGCCCTTATGCCCGTAATTGTCTTCTTGACCTCCTCCTGGTGAGGGGGGAAAAAAAGACCCAGTTGAAAAGCTGTCTGCAAAAGGCTACTCATGACTTTGTCAAAGACTGTAGTTATACTCCAAGTTTTAAGCCAACCATGAACAGTAGATCTAGGGACAAAAATATCAAAATCTCTCGGAAGATCTACCTATCGTCATCCTCGAGTAAGAACAAAAAGTAGGGAGTTCCAGACTTTACGTAAGTCTCTTCGAGGAACTCCTCGTTCTGGAGGCAGATGTAGATCCATTAAGCTAAGTATCAAAAACCACTGCTCGTCAGAGAGTTGTTGAAAACTAGAACTCATAATCCTCTGATCAAAAAACGCAAGAGAGTATACCAAATCAAAAATGTATTCGGATAGGTTCTCAATCGTTTTATTTAAAGTAAATAGCATTTTATTAAATTAATATTAATATTAACATGGTATAATTTATAATAATTGAATTAAAATTAGGTTATTATTAATAATAAGTCTATATTTAATGATACTATAATAGGTGCTGCATGTCTTCTAAAGCTGTTTCCGAGTCTGAATTTATTGAAGCGGTGAATTATTTATCGCATCTTATTGAATTAAAACCTTTTGAAAAAGAAGCTGCAACAAAACATGATTTTAACGAACAAGATGGTTTGCTAAAAAGAGAAAAGGTTCAGCAGATTTTCCGTACAATTTTAAACTATTTGCGAAAAGTATATGAATCAGATCGGGAGTATTTCCATCCTCAACAAATGGAAAAATCGGTTTATGCTGTTATGGTTCTAGCAGATGAAGCTGTTAAAAAATGGGATAAATACACTCTACTCTTTAAGAAAACACAAGATAGAGAAAGCGTACAGCTTCTAAAAGAATACCGAGATCTGAAGCAGTTTTTTAAATCAAAAGTCGTTCGTTTTAATAAAAAGGCTTTGGAAGTAGGGATAGAAGAGCAGCGTATTACAGATAATAGTTTCTTAATTAAGGATTTAGAAACCATACGCTCAGATACGAATTATGAAGTGTTATTGCTACGCAAAGAAGGGGGAGGATATTTTGCGCCTGCCTCTTTATTAAGACATATCCTATTAGTAGGGCAAAGCGACGAGCTTTTATTGCATTCTGAATATCAAGAGCTCATTTCGCATTTAAGAGCTACAAAAGACTTGCAGGCTCATATGATAGCCCAAGAAATGGTAAAACAGAATCTATCCTCTATAGACGATTTTTTTAAACGGGTAAAAGAGTTTAAAACAGAAGAGAGTATACTCTGTATGAGTAAAGCGTTAATTGCTTTAATGTTGGCTGCAAATCCTTATAATTTAAGGAAAAATGATGCCGATAAAGTTTGTGAACAATACTTAGTGGATTTTTGTGTATTTTTACGCCAGGCTGTCTCCCAACCAAGATCTGATGTTTTAGCTATTTTCATCGATCCTTTATACCATAAGCTCTCTTATCTATTATTTACGCAAGCTTGTAGTGGCTACGAAAAAGCTCTTGAGTTAATTAGACAATTGGTTGTTATGGGACATAGTAGAAATGAGCTACTTTCAGCACAAAAAATCCAATTGGATAGTGTGATCCTTTATCAAGATATAGCCATTCGCACAGCTCTTAAAACCTACCCAAGTGGTCCTTTAATGCAAGCTCTGGCTTTGGTAAGAGAACAGCGTTTAGGTCAGGGTTTTGATCTATGCACTCAAAAGAATTGGCCTATACAAGTCTATACAATTCTAGTAGAGGAGTTAAAGATTAGCTGTATGAAGATTGCTTGCATGACAATGCAAACGACTTTAACAGATGTAGAGCTTATTCCCGAATTTGTAGGCTTTATGCAGATTTTAGTGAGCAGAGATCAGAAACATGTAGTGATTAACTTGCAAAATAGATCTTCTTGGCAAGAAAAGATGCGATCTACTTGTTTGGAGAAATCTCAATACAAGCAAGAGTTCTCAGATCATTTAAGCGTCGTTACTTTTGATAAAGATAGCAATTTTTATCATCAAAGAGAAGGCAGTTCAAAGGCAAGTGATTTTTTATTAAAATGTGCACAAGAAGTGTTGAGTGGACAGGAATATGGGTTCTATTTTCCTCCGGCGATAAATAGTAGTCAATTAACCTTTTTTATAAATAAAGCTCTTTTATTAGTTCACGAGCTCTTTTTTGATGGAAAAGAAGAATTTTCTCATCAAAATAGATTGGATTATATCGAGATTTTTCATTTCTTTTTGTTTTTACATATAATAGATCAACTCGCACCGGATATTTTGAGCTTTACTTGCAAAGATGGTGTAGATACAAGCTCTGTATTTAGTGCAGAAGTTTTTGCTTGGCTGCATGTGATGAATCATCCAGAAGGTCTGCCTAAATCAAAAAGAGATTTTTTACTCTATTTATTATATGCCCCTGCCATGACATTACGAGGGCGTAGCGTAGATAAAGATCGAATTCAAAGAATGGCCAGTGCGATGCATGTTTTTATTGAAAAGCTCAATCATAATGGATTTGTTATTCAAGAAGCTTTTTCTCAGCTATATCAAATGAACTTTTTCAAGAAAGCAGGTGTACAAGAGGGCTAATTTAGGCTTAAATCCTCTGGAATCATAGATAGGGTGGCATACTTGCCACCCATTTCTCTTAAGATAGTTTGCCAGATCTTTTCTTCTGGTGTATTAAAAGTAAACAAAGAGGAAGCAGGATGAACGAACCAATTTCCTCTAATACACTCTCTTTCTAACTGCCCTGGTCCCCATCCACAATATCCAAAACATAGGCGAATAGCAGGTCCCTGAGAATTTGCAGAAGCTTCTTGTAAAAATTGCAAATCTCCTCCTAGGTAAACGCCCTCACAAAGATTTAGCGTCTGTTCAGACAGCTCTTGTGATGAGTGAAGCAGCATCATTTGATTGGGTTGAATGGGTCCTCCTGCGCAAATATGCATATTGCCATTGTGCAGATCGCTTTGATTGAGGATTTCTTCTGGCAGATCTATCTCTAAACGTTTATTCACAATAAGCCCAAATGAACCGATGGAGCTATGTTCACAAAGGATAATCACGCTCCGAAAATAGATATCAGCATCTATATTGGGGCTGGCAATAAGGAAAAATCCCTTATTTAAATGTGTAAAAGAAAGAGGATCTGTCATACAATTCCTTTATTGTGCTTGTATAAGTTCTTCTTTATAAAGGCGCAAGTCATTTGTCAGATTTTCTACTTGACGCATGAGTTCCATAAATTCTTCTTGAAACTGAGAATGATCTAAGATGTCTTGTTTTTGAGGATTGTATTTGGCTTTGTCAATTAACATAGAAATTCTTGCCATTGCGGTGTTGACCAGGTCAATTTCAGCAGTAAAGTATTCCTTAAAGCTTAGTGGAGTATCTAAAGAGTTCATGAGACAAATGCGCTGAGCTCTTTGTCTTTGCCAGCTTTTATTAGAATTAAATAGAAGGCCATAGTGATTAATATCATTCATCATGGTATCTGCTTTACCCAAGATAGTTGTTAGGCGCCAATACACATCGTCTTGCTTGATTAACTTGCCAAGCGTTCCTGTTCCACACTCAAGATCATAACTTAAGCGATCAAAAGACTCTGCTGTATTTCTTATATGAGCAATAGCTGCTCCTGCGTTATCAAAAGAGTTATGAGCGTTTAACCGATCAATAGCATCGGAAATTTGGCTTGCTATGCAAGAGAAATGATTCAAAGCTGTTTTTGTCTTCTCTATGATTTCTTGGTCTTGTAATTCCTGTAGGGTAGATTTGACCTGTGTCATAGCGTTTGCAAAGGAGTCAGCTGCATGGATGAAAGATTGCTGATTAGCAAAGAACCAGTTATTAAAAGCATCTGACTTTTTTTGTAGATCGGCAAAAAGATCTTTTAATTCTATGAAAGCACTCTCAATCGGGTTCACAGAATCTGCATAGATCGGTTGATTGGAAATGCATTTGGGGATTGTACCTTTGGGGGGAACTTTGGGGATAATAGCGATAAATCTTTCTCCTAAAAGCCCTGCTGTTTGAACTATAACTTCATCTGTATCATATACTTTGACCTTGGAGTCTATCTTAAGCACAAGCTGGTAGTAGTATAAGCGCTGTAGAAGATCGGATAAGGGCTTTTGTCTGGCATTTTGAATTTCTTCAATAGAGGTTACTTCTCCAATGGGTTTACCTGCAAAAAGCACACGAGTGCCTACATTAATGCGATCAATGTTAGAAAAACGTACGTATAGGGTTTGCTTACCATCTCCTATGCTAGGTTTTAAGAAAGCAACCATCCAAATGAGAAGAATGCATGCCACAGTGAAAAAAACACCGATTAATACACTTTTTGTTTGTTCATTCATGGTTTACTCTCTCCCTTAGCTTTCTCGGATCTTGTGAAATGCTGTTGTATAAAGATGTAATCAAAGGATCATCAATTTCTAGAAATTGATCCCGAGGTGCTATATGTGCGATCTTACCGTCTCGAATCAGTGCTAGACGGTCTCCGACGTATAATGCGGAAAACATATCATGTGTAACAACAATACTTGTAGCTTTTAGCTCCTGTTGTGTTTTTACAATGAGTTTATTAATTTCCATAGCAATAATAGGGTCTAGCCCAGTAGTTGGTTCATCATATAAAATCATTTCTGGTCTATAGACAATTAAGCGAGCTAATGCTGCTCGCTTGCGCATACCCCCAGATAGTTCAGACGGCATTTTTTTCTGTGTACTTTTTAATCCTACCAGCTCTAGGGCTTGATCTACTTTAGCTGTAATTTCTTCAGAGGTGTATTTTTTTTTAGTTAAGGGGTTTAGATGTTGACTTAAGTAAAAACCTACATTTTTTTCCACATTCATGGAGTCAAATAAGGCAGCTCCTTGAAACAACATACCCATATTGGCAATAGCCTTAGATAGTTCTTCTTCCTTTAAATCGGTGATGCATATCCCATTCACATCCACTGTGCCTGCATCTGGTTTTATTAAACCAATGAGATGCTTGAGTAAAATGCTTTTTCCAATCCCTGAAGGGCCTAAAATGACAAGGGTTTCCCCTTGGTTTACATCTAGATTTAAATCAGAGAAAACCACAAGGTCTTTAAATTTTTTAGATAAGTTGCGAACAGAAATCATAATGAAGTCTCAAACAGTTCTAAGTGAATTAAATTTAATACAATAGTCAGAAGAAAGTTCACCAATAAAATAGCACAATAGGTGATAACTACGCTATTTGTTGTATTTTCTCCTACTCCTGCTGCGCCACCAGATGTGCGCATTCCCTTAAAACAGGCAATGGTCATAATCAAAAAACCAAAAACAAAAGCCTTGGTGATTCCAACCACTAAATCAAAATAAGTCATATGAATAGGAATAGGATCTAAATAAGTCATAGGAGGCATATGAAAATAATAAACAGAGAGCAGATAACCCCCAAAGATCCCCATGAAAATACTAAAAATAGTTAAAAGGGGCATCATAGAAATTCCCGCTATCCAACGAGGAGCTATTAGATAGCGATTGGGATTAACAGCCATGGTTTTTAAGGCATCCACTTGCTCTGTAACGCACATGGTCCCTAATTCCGCGCATATAGCAGCCCCTACTCTTCCTGTAACCATAAAAGAAGTGAGAACGGGCCCTAGTTCTGTTAACATAGCTTTTGATACCATCAAGCCTGTAATAGAGGCTAGCCCCTTATCCGATAATTGATAAAAGGATTGAGCAGCCAGTACAAGTCCTGTAGAAAAACCAGTGATAGCAACTACCGGCAAAGAAGCTACTCCAATATCGTATAGCTGTTTTAAAATCAGAGAAAAATTTGGCGGCTTCTTTAACGTTGCTTTAATCACCGCTAAAATGAAAAGGACATAGTCTCCAACAAGGGAAAGCATGGTTAATTTAGGTAAAAGATTTTGCCATTTAGCATGCATAAAAAGTCTATTTTTGAAGTTTGTAAGGTCAACTTTTGCCATTTTACCCATGAACTGGACTATAAGTAAAAGCGGATTTGGGGTCAAATAAAGATAAGATTAAAAGCTGCAATCGAGAATAGATTGCAGCTTAAGAGGATAGATAAGAATTAACCAGCTGCTGCTTTAGCTTGCTGCTGACGTCTTCTCATATCTTTTGCGTCGTTTAATAGGATTTGGTCAAGTGGGTTAGCCCGCTCTTGCTGTAATTGCTGCAAACACATCTGCATTTTTTGATTTTCATGATCTAGCTGAGCATGGGATATTTTTGAAAAATAAGAGTAGGTATTTGATCCTCTATCAAAAACTTGTGATGTAATGTTCACAATATTCTTGTAAGCGTTATATTCGCCCATTTCAATAGTAAGATCTTTTATCTGAGTATTTTCCCTCATTGAGAGAGTCTTATGTTTCAATTGATTTAATGAACCTTCAACGGATGCAAGTTTCAGATCAATAGTTGCTCCAATTATAGCGCATGCAATCATGCCTATAGCACATGCACTCATAATCAAAGCTTCTCTTCGATACTCAGCGCATTTTTGTTCTACTATTTTATCTGTCTCTAATATGCAAGCTTCCATTTTTTGTTGAATGTTTATTTTTGAACGAGACACACCTTTATATAGATTATATTCTAAAGAACTTATTTGTTCTGATAGATTCAAAGCAACTGTCATAAAACCTCTCTTTGATGTTTTTGTTAGCTGTTAAAAATTAATAGTTTGCTTTTCTAAGGCTATTGCGAGTAAATGAACCTGTTCTTCTATTTCTGTAAAAATATTATCTTTACTATCTTGGATTAAGCGTAAGTGCTCATTTTTTCCCTTTTTGAGTTCATGATCTAAACGAACGATTTCTTCTTGTGCGTGCAAAAAACGAGCCTGATTTGCGAAATGTTGACCTATGAAAATTCCTTGAAGAACTTTTAAAACAATAGGAAGCGAAGCAAACATAGAGGGAGTCCAAAAATAAGTGATTAATATACAATCACCTGTAAATGTAGCAATTCTTTTCCATTTATGAGCTTCCATTGCTTTTTCTCTTGAGTATCCTGTTTTTTCAAGCAACTTAGAAAAAATCATTTTTATTTTTTCAGAAACCTGTTCTACTCGTTCCATATCAAATTTCAATAGCCTGCCTTGCAGTGCATCTAAGCTTTTTACATGTTTAATGAGTAAAACTTGATAAGATTTATGAGGAGAAAAAGAAGAAGGTAGTTGGGGTTTAGAGGACCTTTCTATCTCTATTTGTACAGAAGGGGCTAAACTGCTTTTTTCAAAATGAATCTGGGGTGTTGAAACATGTGCTTCTATTTTTGAAGAAGGGGCTAAGCTACTTTTTTCAAAAAGCGTTTGAGAGTTAGGAAAGAAAACTGTGGTCATATTAGTTACCATGGGTTGTCTTAAGTATTTGAATTCTATTATGTAATAAAGATTCTTTATCGCATAAGATTTCTGCTTTATCAAGCTTTTGTAGAGCTTCTTTTTTTTTTTGAATAGAAAGATAACACTCAGCTGCGTGAAAATAACCAAGAGGGTTTTGTGGTTGTAATTTACAAACTATATTCCACGCTTCAATTGCAGATGGATATTCCTCTAAAAGCTGTTTACAACTTGCAAGGCCATACCAAGAACAACTGATTAAAGGATCTGATAAAACTAGATAGGAAAACAAATAAGAAGCTTTCCTATACTCTCCCGATGAATAAAGAACAGATCCTGTTCTGTACAGCTCTTCCTTTTCATCTGCAGTTAGTTTTTTAAGCTCTTGGAGATTCTTTTCACAGGATTGCAGTAAATGGGTTATAACAGGACTCATATATTTTATGCGCGTTGATTTCCAACCATACGTGCTTTAGAACGATCTTCTTTGTCAAGGGCTTTACTAGCCATTCTAGAAAAGTCGGTTATATTATCAGCCTTGTGGCTCACTTCTGAGGTCTTTTGAGAGATTTTATTAGGAATGAGTTCTTTTTCATTATTCAGGATATCGACAATACGAGGAAAAGCTTCGACATCAAAAAGATATAAAGCTGAAGGGATAGAATCTAGATTTCCTTCCTTAAGAGCATTTACGATATCTTTACACTGTTGTTCATCGTATTTTGCATTTGGATGTAATTGAATAATTAAACCGGGATTATAGATAAACAATTGGTTAAAATAGTTACACACTTTTTTATCTTCTGAAAAATCTATTTGTTTTTGAGAAAATGAAGTGCTAAGCAAAGAGATAAGCTTCATAGAGCTTTTAAGAACTTTTTCTAAAAATTCCGCTTCTTCGATTTTTTTTTTAGTTTGTTCCGTAGTGAAATTTTCTACTTTTGAGAAGCAATCGATATAGGATAAACTAACATTTACATAACTCATAATTTTTCCCTTTGTGCGATCAAATTCAATTTCAGATAACAGAATATCAAATCGAAGGTAATTTAGCAATCTTGATAAAAAAATAAATTAGAGCGTTATCGGACAGTATCTAGCAAATCTTTTATTTTTTTTAAATAGCCTTAATAACTTTTAGTCCATTTGAGCGAAAATTTGCCTTCTTGTTCTTCTTGGGTTTCTGCCTGGAACACAAATCTGTAGGGAAGTTCTATTTCCACGATGACATGGCTACTTGTTGTGCTTTGAGAAAGGGTAATGAGGACACCTTTTGTTAGGTATTTACCAATTTGTAGGGCAACTTCTTCTGTTGAGCCAGAAGAGCTGGAGACGAGGTTTAAACGATCGACTCCAATGGTTTTACGAATCGCATCGAGTATGTCAGGACCTGCGCTACTAGATATGGCCATTAAAGCTGTAGCGAGTTTACTGGCTTCTGATTGGGAAATATCGCTGATGTCTTTATCAAATAAAACTCGAGATAAGATAGAGCTTGTTGGCAGTTGAGGATTGGATTGGAAGGTGAGTTGGGGAGAGTGTAGTGGGCCTCTTAGTTGCGCTGTGATCACAACATCGGGAAGGGTAAGTTGCCCGCTTAAGCTTAAGTAGCTGCTGAATTTAGCTGTGTTGTTAAATATGATTTGTCCTTCGGTGAGTTTAAATATTTTTCCTGAGAAAAGATACTCTCCTTTAATCAACGATAAAGAGCCATCAGCAACAAAATGTGTATGATTCCCTTTGAGCTTTACTTTTCCTTCCCATTCAGAATTGACTCCTTTACCGCGAACAAAGATTTTGTCATCTGCTGTTAGATCAAAATCCAGTGTTATTGGAAAAAGAGCCTTAGTATGAAAAGTATAAGAAGTAATAGAGGGGGGAATATGTATAAATTTAACAGGCAAAGGAGGCAAGTCTGTAGAGAGCTTATCGGGGATTTCAATACTCGCTTCCTCTACATAAAGAGCTCCTTGAGCAAGTCCCCCTAAACGATTCCCGCTTAAAATAACAGATCCAGTAAATGTCGAATCAAAAACAGGAAATTTTAAGAGATGGGCATGTCTTAGAGTGGCTTCAAATAAGAAGGGGAAATGTTGATGGACGCTTAAGAGAATATTTCCTGTTGCAGTAACAGAACCTTCTTCTTGATCATGAGCAGTAAATGAGGTAAGATGCAGTTTATCATTTTCTGCTATAAGCTTTGCTTGTATATCTCTTAAAGAGGTTCCTGTATAGTAGTTGTCATAACTGCCTGATTGCCATTCTACAGATCCTTGTAGGCGAGGAGAAAAAAGGGTTTGAGAGAAAAAAAGTCGAGTGGAAATTAAACCTGTAGCGTAATGAGAACCTAGTTGTACAAAATCAAAGAGGTTTTCCAATTTTCCTTCTGCGATGATTTCTGCTGAAAAAGGAGTGTTTTCATCAATTTGCACTTTAAAAGGAAAGAAGCTGTAGTCAATAGGGATAAAACCTGAAAAATCGATCATTTCCGCTTCTTTTGTGCGCACTTCTACAAAAAATTGTACTCTCTTTTGATGTATATGCGCTTGCAAGGATCCTTTAGCTAGGATGGGTGTAGCTTCATCTTCTTGTGATAAACGAGCTGTTTCAATGACTATATTACAAGCTCCTTCTGCATTTTCCAAAGTAGCGTCAATAGAACTTTGCATGGAAAGATTTCCTCTTAAAGAAAGATTACGAGTGATGGGTCGAACAAATTCCAAGGGAAAATGGGCGATATCGCATTTGCCTAGCAGGTGGGTTGTGCTGATTTCACCTCTTGCATAGAAATCTCCTTCACCAACCGATAAAGAAAAAGGGGAAAGGGTATAAAGAGAAGGTTGCAGCTCTAATTCAAAGGGATAGCGCAATACAAAAGGAATATTGAGCAACTGTCCCCTTATAGATGTGCATTCAAAGGCAAGAAAATTGGGATCAAATCGATAAGATCCTTGTATTTCACAAAAAAATTCTCCATCTAGATCCCCAGTTGCTTCCAAGCTGAAAGGCCAAACATGATCTTCAGAACGAGTTTTTATTTCTAAAACGTCAATGGTGCCTAATGAAGTGCGTCCTTGATGCGCAATCAGATGCATATTGCCTTGCATGTTTGCAAAAGGATCGTACAGCTGAACGTGATATAAAAGCTCATTTGCATAGTAATTTTGAAAACGGAAGCGATTTACAGAGCCTGAAATAGTGACTGCTTGTGCTTGATCTATTTGAGACAACTTGCATTCTAATGCGCAGTTTCCATCTAAATCATAAGAAGTGAAAGAAAAAAGTTGAGAGAGTTGATCCGCATTCGCAAAAATAGATCCTTCTACAATATTGCTCATTAGATCCCATCTACAAAAACCTTCCATTTTTGCAGAGGCTCCTGTAAAAATGGCTTCGTCTATAAAAAGTTCTTGGGAAGGAACATACTCTAAAGATGCTTCTGCTCTAAAAGGCAGCTCTTCTATTTGTAAGAAAAGATCTGTGTTTGCCAAAAAAATTCCTTGTTGCATTTTTCCTTGGATTGATCCTTTTACAGCAGATAAATCCACATGATTAAACGAGCCTTCAGATACTCTGTATTGAGCTTGAAAAACACCAGAATCAAACATAGCATGTGCTTGCAAAGAGCCTTCCATTGGGTATTTACAATAAGAACTAAATAAGGATAAATTCTGAGAGTTTAGATCAAATGTAAACCAAGAAGCATTGAGAGTAGGATGCACAATTGCTTCTCCACGGATATCTATGAGAGGACTATAAATATGCAGGTTATAGAGAGAGAGAGTATCCAGTTTAGGGATAGAAAAAGAACAAGCGCATTTCCAATCCCATTGAGATGGTTCCAAACATTTCTCCACCGGTGGAGTTTGTGGCAAAAGATGCGCCTTTAAAAATCCTTGGACAGGCAAAGTGCTTGGAAGAGCATCATATAAAAGAGAAGCCCAACTCGACCAGAGCCCTTTTAAGGAAATTTCACTTAGAAGTTCTTGTTCAAAGACGGGGCTTTGGATTTTTATATATGCATTGATTTGATTGCGTTTCTTATTGCCTGCAAAGGTCAAATGAAGAAGTTCTTTATTATTTGATTTTGAAAGTATGGATGCATCGAAAAAAAACCTTCGTGTGTATTTGAGCATTCCTTTTGCTTGCATTGTTAAATGGATCGGATATAAAGAGGAACAAAAAAAGTCAGAAATATAGGCGTGTTTGACGCGAATAGGCATAGGGAATGAGATCTTATCTAAAGCTTTTTGTAAGTGCGCTCTTGTCTCATCGATAGATAAATTAGCAACAGGAGAAGCAGAAGATCCCTTCGTGAACGTGCATCCCACTTGCTCTATATGCAAGTAATCAATCACAAGTTGTCCTCTGATAAGAGGCGTGATAGCAAAACGCAACTTAATGGCTTGTAAATTCCAAGATTCGTAAGGATTGGTAAATAGAGTTGCTTGATCAATGTGCCAGCTAAAAGGCAGTGTTCCTCTTAAACCTTTTAACCTGATCTGTATGCCCATTTCATCTAGTAAATGATTCATCTTTTTTTGAACAACCGCCTGGATCCACTTTATTTGGATCAATGCAAAAAATAAGCAAATCAAAAAGATCAATAGAAAAAGCAACCGGATGATCCAACGCAGAGGAAAAAGAAGGAATTTAAGCATAATTTCTCTAAAAGGTTTGACCGATACTTACTAAGATTTTATATACAGAATCTATGTGTTTTCGGCGATCTAAAGGAAAAGCCAGATCCAAACGAAAGGGGCCTACAAAAGTAAAATAACGCAATCCAAGTCCAACGGATTTAAACCATTTCCCATGTAAGCTCAAATGTTCACCTGTTTGTACATTACCTAAATCTAAAAAAGGGACTAATCCGATGGATTTAGTGATTTGAAAACGAACTTCAAAATTCAAATAAATGGCAGATCTACCACCGATGGGTTTCCTCCCTCTAAGTGGACTAACAGTGCGATAACGGTATCCTCTTAAATCTTCATCTGTTCCACCTAATAGCCTTTTAGGCACAGGGACTTCAGATAAATTATGGCTTAAGATCGAGCCAATTTTTATTTTTTGTGCAAAGATGACTTTATTTTTTTTATCCAATGGCCAATAAGTACTTTCGCTCATTTGTTGGTATACATATTTTTCGTTTGAGTCTTTCATATTAAACGTAGGAACTGCAACATATTCTAAAGTGATTCCCTTTGTGGGATTTAATAAGGAATTCGTCGTAGTATATCTTAAATACAAAGGGACTTCCAATAGCCAGAATTTTCCATTTTCTACGCTCTCTGATACATAAAGCAGTTCTGGACGAATTCCATAGGAAAAGCTTAGATGCTCATTAAATTTTCTTTCAATTCTTGCTTGTCCATTATAGGATCTAGAGGAGTAAGCGTATAAAGAATCACGTTGAGCTTCTGCTTGCGAGATAAAATCTTGGTCTATCTTATAAAAATCAGGATGCCAGTATTTAGCTATTCCTGTTTGAACCAGATGGGTGAAATCGCCTTGTAGGCTTAAACGCCTTCCCATGCGAGCAATATTGCGATTTTCCCATCCAAAAGTAACACCAGGACCAAACACTGTTTGGTAGCTTAAACCTATATTGATTGTGCGATGCTTCGCCTCGTTTGTGTCAATTTGCATAGGAAGCGAGCTATCTGCATCAACCTTTCCTTTGTACCTGACTAACACAGAACTGAATAATTCAGAATCAATCAATTTGCTTTGTGTTTTTTCCACTAGGCGGCTGTCGTAGACTTCTCCTTCTCTCCATGCTACTTTATTGCGAAAAAATCGGGATTTTACACCGGGTGCTCCTGTAATAGTCAGAGGCCCAAACATAGCCAACTGTCCAGTTTTAATGTATAAGTCAACGGTTACTTCTTTTGTGCGACCGTCAGCAACAATTTCTCTTCTGCTGATTTCAGCTAAAGGAAACCCGTGCTCTGCCAATAATCTAAGCGTTTTTAATTCAGCATTTAATACATCACGTGTATAGATGGGTTTATTTAGTTCAATCCCTAGATGATGTAATTGCATAAAAGCACAAGGATCTTCTATATCTGTGTCTAAATGAATATCAAAGCTTTTTAATCGATATCTAGCGCCGGGATAAATAAGTATAGAAACCAGATTGCGATCTAGGGAAGAATGGATTTGAATATCTACTTTTGCTTCATAATATCCATAGGAATGCATAACATTGAGAATGGAAGGAACATCTTCTTCTGCGCGATAACGTAGGGCGTGAATAGAATTAGGAAGCCGTTTTTTTTGCGAGCTGAGTTGAGAAGCGGATTTTACCGCTTTTAACAAACGAATATCTTGTATTCCTTCAAATTCAACGTTATAACTAATCGCTGCAGAAGTGGCAATCGGTAAAAGGCAAAAAAAAGTGCTTAATTTTTTAAGGAACATATTTTAAATTAACTAAAGCATGATTTTCCAGGTTAGAGATCGATCTATTTCCGTTGCAACTTTTTATTCTTTTTGTAACAAAGAATTCCCAAAAATTTAGCAAAAAGGACTTTTATGGTACTTATGCGGCCTCGTACAAAAAAAATCTATACAGAGCTCTGCTTTCTCACACCAGGCGGTGTAAATTCCCCAGTTCGTTCTTTTCAGGCAGTAGATCTACTGCCTTTAATTGTTCAGAAAGGAAACGCTGATCAAATCTGGGATATCGATGGTCATAGCTGGATTGACTTTTGTATGAGCTGGGGAGCCCTTATTTTAGGCCATGCACCAGCTAATATTGTCTCAGTTGCAACCGAGCAAATCGCTTGTGGATCTAGCTTTGGTATCACAAATATCTATGAAAGCCAATTAGCCACACAAATTACAAACTGCATGCCATCTATCCAGAAAATACGTTTTGTCTCTTCTGGAACAGAGGCTGTCATGAGTGCGATTCGCTTAGCTAGAGGCTATACAGGCCGAAATAAAGTCATTAAATTTAACGGGCATTATCATGGTCATAGTGATGCATTGCTTGTTCAAGCTGGATCAGGTGTTTTACACATGCCCTCTTCTTCTTCTTCAGGGGTTCCTACTGAGGTCATTTCTCATACCATTTCTCTTCCTTTTAACGATATAGAGACCTGTCGTTGTTTTTTGCAAAAAACCGTAGATATTGCCGCTGTAATCATTGAACCCATAGCAGCTAATATGGGACTTATCCCAGCTCAGGAAGAATTTCTTCTTATGCTAAGAGAAGAAACGAAAAGAAAACAAATCGTACTGATTTTTGACGAAGTAGTCACTGGGTTTCGCATAGGACTTAATGGAGCTCAGGGATATTATGGAATTGAGCCAGATCTTACCTGTTTAGGAAAAATCATAGGAGGAGGATTTCCCGCTGCCGCCTTTGGAGGAAAAAAAGAGATCATGGATTGCTTAAGTCCTCTTGGCTCTGTGTATCAAGCAGGGACTCTTTCAGGTAATCCTATTGCTATGTGTGCTGGTTTAGAAACGCTTCTCACTTTAAAACAACCCCAAATCTATTCCTATCTTGAAGCATTGACAAACGATTTTTTAACTCCTATTAAAGATCTAATCACTAAAAAAAACTTGCCTATTGCTCTGCACCATTTAGGTTCCATGTTTAGTTTTTTCTTTGAGGTAACCCAAGTAGAAAACCAAGAAGATCTAAAAAATATAAATACAGATCAATTTAAAGATTTTTTTCAATATTTGTTTCACCGTGGGATTTATTTATCTCCTTCTCCCTATGAGGTGAATTTCCTATCTCTTGGCCATACCCAAAAAAACCTAGAGAAAACGCAGGGAATAATTTTAGAGTATTTAAAAAAAATTTGACATTCAAGTAAAAGATGCTCTTTAGGCCTGGCTTTGATACTTTGACACCATTTCCAGCGAGGATAGCATCTCCTCCTAATTGGAAAAGGCCTGCTGTTGCGGTTTCATCGGCTCTGTTGAATCCTGCTTGCATGGCTGCTCAGATTCTTTCTGTTTCGACAAGTTTAAATTTGACATTATTTACTTATCAAAAATACACTAACCCTA
>JAITFW010000078.1 GCA_031281085.1 Chlamydiales bacterium
TAAAAATCTGGCAAGTCTCTCCAAGAAATTCCTGTTCTCATCACATATAAAATAGCACAAAAAAACATATAATCTCTTATTAACGCTGGTCTTCCTCTTCCATCTTTACATGCAAGTAAGTAAGGATGAAGATGTCTTTTGAAAGGGTCTTCTGTTGATGGGGTATAAGCGTTTATTGATCTAACTTGGCCTCTTTCTTCTTTTTATGGTTGTTAGATCATACCAAAAAAATCATTTGTTAACAGTGTCCTAGGGTAAAAAAATTGTCCTGTACAGAGTCCAATTGCATCAATAGAGACTTAAGTCCCCTGCTTTGAGCAACAACGTGTCTAGAATCTCATGAATTCTGACGATTTCGTTACCTTTGGAATCTACTCTACGTATTCCTAGCAATATTGCTCTCACACCAGGCCGACACAACACGAAAAAGGTTAGTCTTGTCCTCCACCCCTCGAAATGCTTTGCCATCCAGGTAAATTTGCCCAGGGATTCGCTCTCCTAATTCTTTTATCCATGATGTAAACGCTGCCAAAAACTGTTGCGGATTTAAGCGTTCCATGACTCGTCAAAAGGTATCGGGACATGGCACTCCGTTCTCTAGTGACAGGAATCGCTTGAGATATTCCTGTTTATCGGAGGCCCATTCATGAAAACCCCTCCCATCCATCCTCGCCACACATGACAGCAAGTACAGTCATGACAAGAATGTCAGTTAAGTGGTGGTGAACTCGATGTTTTCGTGGATCTTCGCAACTACTGAAATGATGAATCATACGCGATTGTAATTTTGTTTGAGTGGACATTTTACCTCCCGAAAGGAGAAAAATTCTACCTCGCAAAGCTCCTTATAGATAACTAAAATTTTGATGCGCTAACCCTGAGCTTTTGTGGCTCTACTCTTGAATAGATTTTAAACAGTCTCTAAGATTTTCTATCTGTTCTTTAGATAAGCCTGTAGCTTCGACGATCATTCCTATTTCACAACCTGCTTTTAATAGGCGTTTTGCTATTTCTTCTCTTTCTTCTTCTCTGCCTTCTTCTCTAAATTTTTTTTTCTTTTCTTCGATGTCGTAAAGTTCTTGATCTCTAAGGGCAATTCTGTCCATTTCAATACGTCTAATCTCTTCGTAAGCCAATAATTCTTTTTGCGTCCAATGGAATTTATCTAGCTCGGTGTAAGCTTTTCTAATAATTGTATCGTTCCCTATAATCTTCAGTAGGTCCTGCTCTGTTGTCTCTTGAGCGTGCTTGAAAAAATAATACCATTTTTCCTCTAGGGAAAAAATTTCCTCCTTGTTTTTATTGAACTTAGGAAGTTCGATAAAAGTATATTTTAAGTCTTCTAGATCGTTCGTTAGAGTTTTTTCATCTAATGTCAGGTGTCTGGATTTATACGCAGTTTTGTTAGGGAAAATAACGCAATTAGCGATGCCTATAAAAAGGACTTTCTTGAGTTTATAATACTGATCCCCAACCATAGCTTGGCTGCTATAAGATTTAGATGCATAGTACTGAGCACGCTTTTCGAAGCTTCTATGTTTTAATACCTGCATTTCAACAATATATTTTATACCTTTTTCATCTTCGCATAAAATATCCACAATACTTGTTTTTTGTTCTTGATTATCAGGAATTTGAAATGGGCAGCAAAATTCTATATTGATAATTTTATCCTCTTCAGAAAAACCGAGGACATCATTTAAAAAATGAATCAAAATGTCTTTGTTTTTTTCGGTACCAAAGATCTTCTTAAAAGCTATATCGTTCTTTGGGTCCAAATATTTTGAAATCGTCATTTTATTAATCCTTATGTCAAAAAAAACTTCACTAGTTAAAACTAGATCAATTTAGGATTTCTTTCTATCATCTACTGTAAAAGCATACCGATAAAACCAATAAACTTAAATAATATATTGTTTTGCACAATTTATGTAATAGAGCTCGTTCATATCCAGGACTTACTTGGTTGCTTTCTATATCTTTCTAAATCTACTCCTATCAGATCTGGGATACTATTCTAAATTCATAGAGCTCTTATCTTATTACCCTAGTTAAACAGACCCCACTACTCTTAAAGCTCTGACCTTCAGCCTTAGCAATATCCTAGGATATAGTCTCTATTTTCAAATCAGGAGCTTCCCAATTTAATACAAGATCCCAAAAACCTGATTTCTTCCAAAATATAGCTTGTCTATATACGTGGGTCTCTTTCAACCAAAGCAGGTATAGTTTTTAAATCACAAATCTTGTAGTTTTAGAGGAAAATAAGCATCATCTTTTGATGTTTAGAATATTTTATGAAAAAGACTCTTATTCTAGGATTAGGAAAAAGCGGAAGAGCTGCTGCCGAACTTCTTCTATCTCATAAACGAAATGTATGTGGTTTTGATGATGACTTAGATCTTAAAGAAGTTGCTTATTTGCAAGAGCTAGGTTTAAAACGTATTTCCGATCTTAGAGCTATTTGTTGGGAAGAAATAGATCAATGTGTAGTTTCTCCAGGAGTGAATCCTAAGCATGTAATCTACGTAGAAGCTAAAGATAGGGGTATACCTATTATCACAGAGGTGGAATTGGCCTTGCCTTTTATTTCAGAGCCTTTAATAGCGGTGACAGGAACCAATGGGAAAACCACTGTCACTCTATTAGTAGAACATATCTTTAATACAAGTGGAATTTGTGCAAGAGCAGTAGGGAATATAGGCTTGCCTCTTTGCTCTTACGCGCTTGGTTCTAAAAAGGCAGAAGTTCTTGTAGTGGAATTGAGTTCTTTTCAATTAGAGACCCTGAGCTCTTCTGTTTTTGATCAAGCGGTTATTCTTAATATTACACCAGATCATTTAGATCGTTACCCTGATATAGAGACCTATGCTAGAGCAAAACTACGTCTGCAAAATTGCATAAAAGAGAGAGGTTCTTTATTTGTACATGAAAAAGTAGTAGAACGCTTTGGTTTCCTTTTGAAAAAAAAGGAATACCAGATATTCAGTTTTTATCAAAAAGATCTTGCATGTTTTCCCTCATTACTATATAGAAAATATGCAGAGCATGAAAGGGAAAATGCATTAGCAGCTTGGGTTCTTTGTAAGTCTTTTGGTATTTCTCATATACAATTTACACAAGCTTTAACCACATTTTGTAGGCCTCCACACCGATTAGAATATATAGCTTCCATTGCTGGAGTTGATTACTATGATGATAGTAAGGGTACAAATGTAGATGCGGTGATTTCTGCTGTACGCGCAATGAAAGGGGAAGTGATTCTGATTGCTGGAGGAGTTGATAAGGGAAGCTCATATGTAGCTTGGAAAAAGCCTTTTTTAGGAAAAGTAAGACAAATTATAGCAATGGGCTTAGCAGCAAAAAAAATACGGCAGGAATTGCATCCTTTTATTCCCGTTATATGCGTTGACTCTATGCAATCAGCAGTGGTTATGGCAAAAAAGCTTGCCAAGGAAAAAGAGAGTGTCTTACTTTCGCCAGGGTGTGCAAGTTTTGACATGTTTTGTGACTATGCTCATAGAGGGAAAGAATTTCAGTATCAAGTACGCTTGCTAAGGGACGGGGAGATTTAAGAGTTATGAGTCGTAAAGATACTATTATTATTGCCGTATTGGTGAATGCAGGGTTATTAATTATTTTATTTGCCAGCGCTTTGAAATCTCCTGTGCATGATACTTGCTATCAGCCAGTAGAGCCATTTAAGCCTATTGTAGATGTTCCTCTTAAAAAGGAAGTCATGATCCAAAAAGGAGATACTGTAGATCACGCTTTAGAACAATTTGTGAAGCAACGTGTAAATACTATAGAACAACCTGTACTCATCCAAAATCCTAGTGTTGTAGAGGAACCTAGACAAACTGTTGTTTTGGACAATGATACAGAAAAATGGACTGAACATATAGAGGTTACTGTCAAAAAAGGGGATATGTTGGCAAAAATTGCACGCCAATATTGTACTACGGTTCGTGAAATTATGCGGCTCAATGAATTGCAAACATCGCATTTGCGTATTGGCCAGGTTTTGAAAATCCCTTCTCATCGTGCTGTAAGCCCTGTTTTAGAAGAAACGAGCCAATACTATATCGTAAAAGAAGGAGATAATCCTTCGTCTATTGCAAAGAAAAATAACATTAAGCTGGAACATCTTTTGAATCTAAATGAGATGAGCGAGGAAAAGGCTCGAAAACTGCGACCTGGAGATAAATTGCGTATTCGTTAATAGCTTTTGTTTTCAAGGATCGATTTTATGAATCGTTACGTCTTTATCATGCTCAGCTCTATTTCTGTACTTTTTGTATTAGGCCTTGTTATGGTCTTTAATACAACCTCTGCACAAATTCTAGATCGCTTTTCAGACCGCAGCCTTTATACTGCATTAGTCAAGCAACTTCTCTATGCAGCTGTAAGCGCAATCGGTGTGATTGCTATTTGGTCGGTGGGATATCGATCTCTTTTATCTCTGAGTCCATTGCTTCTTTTTTTAGGAGTTATAGGTTTAATCCTGGTTTTGGTATTTGGGCCTAAACTCAATGGAGCTCGTCGTTGGATTAGTCTGTTTGGGAATTCTTTACAACCTTCAGAGTTTGTTAAATATGTAATCCCTTTGTATTATATTCATGTAGTCATCAAACGAAAAAAAATTTTGGATTGGATAGGGTTCTTGCGCTTACTCAGTGTGATTTGTATTCCTTTAGGTCTAATCTTAATCGAACCAGATAATGGAACGGTGGCCATTATCCTCTCTGTTTTAATTGTTTTATTCATCTTAAGCCGAGTTAGATGGGTATATTGGGCTTTGCCTTTAGCTATTATCTGCTGCATGGGAGCTGTCATTGCTTCACAAATGCCACACGTATCAGATCGACTAAAGATTTATTTGCATCCAGAACAGGATCTGAGAGGGAAGGGACATCAGCCTTATCAGGCAAGAATAGCAGCGGGTTCTGGTAGACTATTTGGTAGAGGAATAGGTGAGAGTTTGCAAAAACTGGAGTATCTTCCAGAGGCGAGGTGTGATTATATTGCAGCCATTTTTGCAGAGGAGTGTGGTTTTATCGGGATGAGTATTCTGATTTTTCTGTATACTATGGTAGCATTTTGTGGTTTTGCCATTGCATTGCAAGTCAAGGAAATCGGTGGGTTTTATCTTGTGACAAGTTTTACCTTTTTGATTTGTTTTCAAGCTTTTTTAAACTTAGGCATAGTTTCAGGATTGTTACCTAGTAAGGGCACAAACCTTCCTTTTTTTAGTCAAGGAGGGTCTTCTTTAATTGCAAATATGCTCGCACTAACCGTTATTGTAAAAGTAGCAGAAGAAACTAAACAACAACTGAAAAATGATGATTAAAAAAAAAGTGATCCTTGCAGCAGGAGGAACAGGTGGGCATCTCTTACCCGCACAGGAGATTGCTAAAAAGCTGCAGGAAAAAGATATAGAAGTTCTTTTTGTTGGATCTGAGTTAAAAGAAAATGTCTATTTTGACCGAAAAAATTTTAGATTTTATGAAATTTTAGCTAAAACACCTTTTCAGAAAGGGTTGACTAGACGTTTAGGGGCTCTATATGCTTTGCTTAAAGCAGTTGCTCAAAGCTGTTTTTTTCTTAAAGGTTTTAAACCAGACCTGATCATCGGTTTTGGCAGTTTTCATGCTTTTCCTATTTTATGTGCAGCAAAATTGCAAAAAAAACCGTTCATGCTATTTGAGTCGAATACAGTAGCAGGAAAAGTAACCAGGATTTTTTCCTCTTTTGCTATTCATACTGCAATTCATTTGCCTCTTACAAAAAAAATTAAAGGGAATTTGATAGAAGTGAATTGGCCTTTAAAAGTAAGAGATCCTACTTTATCGCAAGTAAAAGCAAGAGAGCAACTTCGATTAGCTCCTCATCGTTTTACTCTTTTGATTTTTGGAGGCTCTCAAGGTGCATCTTCTATTAATCATGTAGTTTTGAGTATTTGTGAGCGATTCCTTGCTAAAGGTATGCCTTTTCAGATCATCCATTTAACTGGCAGGTCGGCATCTATGGAAATAGAGCAATTTTGTAAAAGGCATAATATTCCTGCATGGATTAAAACTTTTGAGAAAAATATGAGCCAGGTTTTCTATGCGGCAGATTTAGCTCTTTGTAGATCAGGGGCTGCCACAATAGCTGAATTGATCCACTATCAAGTGCCTGCAGTGCTTATTCCTTATCCTTACGCAACAGAGCAGCATCAAAGGGAAAATGCTTTGTTTCTGGAGCGTTTATCTGCAGCTTATGTGGTCGAAGAAGGAATCCATATGCAAAGATTCATCTTAGAGTTTCTTGACACATTCTATAAAAATCCAAGAATAGGAGAGCAAATGCGCATTTCTTTACAAAATCTCAAAAATGAAAAAAGAGAGATGAGCGATCTCATTATAGAGGCTCTACATGCATAACAAACACTATTACTTCATTGGTATTGGTGGTATTGGAATGAGTGGTTTGGCGTTAATTGCTCTAGAAAAAGGCGCAATGGTTAGTGGAAGCGATACCATGCACTCTTACATTACACATGGATTGCAAAAAAAAGGAGCTAAGATCTTCATTGGGCATAAAAAAGAGCAAATTCCTTTAGACGCCATTGTTATTTATAGCAGTGCTATTTCTTCTGATAATCCAGAGCTTATATTTGCAAAATCGCATAAGCTTAGCATTTTGCATAGATCTGATTTACTCGCCTTATTTATGCAGCCTCAAGAAGCCCTATTGGTATCAGGAACTCATGGGAAGACCACAAGTTCTTCTCTTCTAGCTCATATCTTGCTTGAAAAAGAGATGCAGCCAAGCTTTGCAATAGGAGGATTTATCCGTGGCTCAAGCGCTAACGCAAGTTATGGGAAGGGGTGTTATTTTATTGCAGAAGCAGATGAGAGCGATGGGTCTTTTTTAAAATATAACCCTTTTGGAGCCATTATCACAAATATCGATCATGACCATCTGGATTATTGGCAGACAATGGATGGATTAGTTAGAGGATTCAAGCGATTCATTGATTCGATCCTCTCTTTAGAACATTTTTTTTGGCATGGAGATAACCTATGGTTATCGGAGATAGTGACTCAAGGCCATAGTTATGGGTTTGATAAAAAAAATGCACTATTTATAGAAAATCATCGTCAGGATAAATGGAAAAATATATTTACTATTCGTTTTGAAAATCAACGTTATACAGAGATAGAAATACCCATAATAGGCAGACATAATATACTTAACGCATCTGCGGTATTTGGTCTTTGTCTTAAATTGGGAATAAGGGAGGAAAAAATCCGTAGTGCTTTTATCAGCTTTAAAGGGGTAAATCGGCGCCTAGAGTATAAGGGAGAAGTAAAAGGGATTCTTTTTTATGATGATTATGCTCATCACCCTACGGAAATCCTTACCACTTTGAGAGCTATAAAAAGTGCGGTGGGGTCTACAAGGATTGTTTTGGCTTTTCAACCCCATCGTTATTCACGTACCCTGGCTTGTTTGGACGAGTTTGGGGTTGCTTTTGAAGCCGCTGATGTAGTGGTCGTTACAGACATTTATGCAGCTGGAGAGATGCCTATTCAAGAGGTTGATGAAGAGCTTTTATTACGTAAGATTAACGAGGGAGCTAGACGCCCTGCCTATTACTTCTCTCGTAGCAAATTATCTTGTCAACTTGTAAAAATCCTACAAGCGGGGGATTGCCTAATCACTATGGGGGCTGGAGATATCAGTGAGCTATCTTATGATATTATGGAAAAGCTTTAAATGATATCTCGATTCAAACTCTCTACAAGACTGCCTCTTTCTTATGCAATTGGTTGGATTATTGTTTCTACGCTTCTATGTACGGGAGGATCTTTTGCTTATCTAAAGCATTATCTTAAAAAAAAATACCAAAAAGCTTTTAGCTATGATCATCAAATCCATTCCATTATCCAAACAGGTCCCCAAAAAGAAGCTTTAAAAACAGAATATTTAGCGGAAATTTTGCAAATTTCTCGAGATATTCCAACTAGTGTGGTTTTTTTTAATGAAGAGGTAGCGAAACAGCGCTTGCTTTCTTCTCCTTTAATCGTTCAGGCGGATGTAAAGGTATTAAAGCCTGCTGCCCTTTACATAGATTATACCATTCGTCAACCAATTGCATGGGTTGAGGACTATGAAAATGTGGTAATGGATAAAGCAGGTTATCCTTTTCCTTTCTATCCTTTTCTTTCTCCTAAAAATCTGCCCTATATCTACTTTGGATTGCCTTCTTTTGGTGAAAGATCCACAGATCCTGATAAACCTGTTGTGAGATGGAAAGAAGCTATGACTGGTACTTATATAAATCTAGCTTTTTCTTTGCTTCAATTGATCCAAGAGGTGGGATTGTCCAATGTAGTGCGTATCGATCTTTCTCGTGCGTTTGCTTCTAGTTATGGTAAAAGAGAGATTGTTCTAACAGTGGATTATGTCGTTGTGCAGTGGCAAAATGGACTAGAACAACAAACGATTTTTCCTCATCTTCTTCGTTTAGGTACAAAGAATTATAGAGAACAACTTATGAATTATTTGAATTTAAGGGGGGAGTTGATTGAGCAAGAAAAAAAAAGCATGCAATTACAGATGAACCAACCTTTTTTACGGCTAAGAGAAAAGGTAATCGATCTACGTTTATCAAAATTAGCTTTTATACAAAGTGCGCCTTAAGTCTCGGGACGATTACAGCTAGCGCTGTTTTGGTTCGTCTTCTGATTTAAGACGCGAGAGGATCTAACTTAAGCTATACTCTTAAATGGGTTCTCTTAGCAAGAGTTCGGTTTTTTTTATCTTTTTAAAGACATTTCCCTTTTATTTTTTAGTGATATCTTATTGAAACTCAATTAATATCTTAGCTAAGAATGCGTTTAACCAGTGTTTTTCAAATAAAACCATTAGGAATCATTAAAATTATGAAAGAATTTATTGCTTATATTATTAAAAATATAGTTGACTCTCCTGAAGAAGTAAATGTTCAAATAATTGACAATCAGAAAGAAACAACAGTTGAAGTGAGAGTTTCTGCTCATGACGTGGCTAAAGTAGTAGGTAGACAAGGGCGTACGATTCGTTCCTTGAGGGTTATTGTTGGTGCTATTGGAGCGCGTTTCAACTGTCGGGTACGAGTAGAGGTGATTTGATTTTAGAGCTTAAGCGATCCTTTTGCATGCTTTCAAAAAAAAAGAGGTGTTGTTACTTTAAGAGAGTTGCAACATGAGTTACAAAGAGAGTAGATGTGGGTGCTGCAGGTATTTGTGAAGATAAAGAACTCCAGATTTTATTAACGCAGTTCCCTTTAGAACAAACCTATAAATTGATTCCGAGATCTCAAAAGAAAAAGGTAATTATCATTGCAGGGCCTACCGGAGTGGGTAAAACCGCATTATCCTTATTCATTGCTAAGGCACTTGGCGGTGAGATTATTTCAGCAGATTCTATGCAAGTGTATCGAGGGATGGATATTGGTACCGCAAAAGCTAGTTTAGAAGAAAGAAGCGAAGTGATTCACCATTTAATTGATAGCCGATGCTTAGATGAAACATTTAATGTAGTAGAGTTTTATAAGGAAGCAAATGCAGCAATTAAAGAGATTCTAGATCGAGGTGCTGTTCCTATTATAGTCGGCGGAACAGGTTTTTATATCCATTCTTTAATCTATGGGCCTCCCAGTGGTCCTCCGTCCAAATCGGACTTGAGGGCAAAAATAGAAATAGAGATGGATGCTCTTGGTACAGAAGCTCTTTACGAGCGTTTAAAAGCATTGGATCCAGATTATGCAATGACTGTTACGTCGAAAGATAGACAAAAAATTGTGCGTGCTTTAGAGATTATTTCTGTGACTAAAAATAAGGTGTCAGCATTGCTACCGGTGATTTCAGAATTATCAGAGACTTATGATTTTCGCTGTTGGTTTTTATACATGCCAAAGGAGATTTTATATCCTAGAATTGAAAAAAGGTGCGATGAAATGCTAGAAAAGGGATTCGTTGAAGAGGTAAAGCGATTAGAATTACAAGGGTTAAGCAAAAATCAAACCGCTTCTCAAGCAATTGGTTATCGTCAATGTTTAAGCTATTTGCAGTCAACTAAAACACAAGAAGATTTGCAACAATTTATTACACTTTTTAAACAAGCTTCAAGAAGATATGCTAAAAGACAATTTACTTGGTTTCGTAAAGAGCCTTTATTTCGTTGGTTAAACCTTAATAAAGTCTCAGTAGAAATAGCGGCTGAAATAATCATTAGAGATTATGAACAAAGCTTTTAAATTTTTTGCTTTTTTTATATACAAAAAAAAATACTACATAATCTATTTTGCTATTTTTTTGCAAAATAAATTTGTTAATGACAGGTTCATCCTTCACCAAAAAACTAAGATGATTTAGTATTTTTCTGTTTATAACTTTAAAACCAATTTTTTCTGAAATAGAACACAACCATCAGTATAATGAATTCAGATCACGATATGAAAGGCGAATCCGGAAAGAACTTCAGCAATGACAGTATTGTTGAACTTACTGCGAAGCAGAAACAAAGCGAAAAAGATAATTCTCAAGAAGACGTGTCTGATGCTTACCCAAACGATATGAAGGAAAAAAATAGCACCCATTCATTAATGGAGTTTCTTAAGCAATTTCACGTTGAGGTAAAGAGTGAAAAAAAGATTCGATTAAGTCTAGAATTTATGCGTCACACCTTATCTCAAGGAAACTCCCTTCGTTTTAAGGATTTCTGGGAAGTTAGAAAACTTTGTCTTTCTTTATTTAAGGAAGATCTGCCTGTCTCAATTCGTGCTGATTTATGGAATTCTTATATTGAACTTGCTTCAGAAGCAAAGCGATTAAAGGAGATTGTAGATCAGCAATCAGCATTTGCAGTTGAGCAAATTGAATTAGCCATTCAAGCGCTAGAAAAAGATGTAGCAGACATGAATGTAGTGCTTGAGTTGATTGCAGATGTTGTCATCTCTAAAGAATGTCTTTCTCTCCAAAAAAATAGAGAATTTTATGCTACCACTCAGCGCGAATTGCAATTATTAAATGCGTTAGCTGTAAAAATTAATTCTTTGCGTAAAGAACTTCTTAAAACAGAGGTGCGCGTTCGCGTAAGAAATAAATTGCTAGAAAGGCTATCTTTATGTGGAAATCAAATTTTTCCTAGGCGTAAAGAATTAATTAAACAAGTTTCTGAACAATTTAGTCAAGATATAGAATATTTTGTGTGTTCTCAATTTCGTGAAGGAGATCTGAAACAGTTTCCGGGATATGTTTTAAAAGAAGAAATTAAGCACTTACAGCAACTTGCTAAAGTTTTAACTCTAAATACATATGTTTTTACTGAAACGCGTGTTAAATTAAGCGCTTGTTGGGATGAGATCAAAAATTATGAAAAAGAAAGAAAAAAAGAAATCCAAGAGAAAAAACTGCTCTTTAGGCAAGGATTTGATCTAGTAGTAGAAAAAATCCAAGCATTTGCAGCTTCTGTTCATGAAGGGAGTTCACTTCAAGAGTGCGATCGACAAATCGCGGGAATTCTAGCTTTTATGAAAACTGTTTTATTGGGAAGAGAAGAAGTACAGATACTCAAAGAACAGCTATATAGCGTAAAAAAGCCTGTTTTAGAAAAAACTCGTGAAGCAGAAAAAATACACATGCAAAAACTACAAGAAAAAGAAAAAGAGAAAAAAGATCGTTTAGAAAAACTGAGTTATGATTTGAAGATTTTGATACAACAAGCTAGTGAATTAAGTCTTGAGCAATTAACTATGCAGAATAGGGTTTTGGAGGAAATTTTTCAACAAAATCAGTGGAAGCAGTCTGAAAAGCAAATGTTGGAAAGACTTTTTAAACGGGTTAAAGATCTCATTAACGATAACAAAGAAAAAACTTTAATGTTATTGTCTGAAGATGACCAGAAAGTGCTCGAACAGCTACATATTGTTCTTTCTGAAAAGAAAAACAGGCGTAAGGAATTGAAAGAGCAACTAGAGCAATATCGTAAACTGTTAGGAGGCTCTGGCCTTGATCTTGGAAAAGCAATCATGTATAGAGAGCTAGAAGAGGCTGATAAAAGTGTTCTAGAAGAAATTAACAATTCCATCATGGATATAAAGAAAAAAATACAAAAGATAGCGGAGATGGAGATTTGACAGGAGTCTATGCTTAATCTACATAAGAACTGGGTGTATTTAAGCGTGTTTGATTTAGATTACACTTTAACGACCTGTAATTGCTGCTTGGCTTTTTGTCGCTATTTAATTAGAAAAAACATGTTAGGCTATAATCATTTATTTTATGCTTTCTATTCTTATTTTCGTTACTATATGCTAGAAAAGAATTTGTTTGAATTACATCGAGCCATCTTTTTTCAAACGTTATCCGGGCTTCAGTTATCTCTATTAGAACAAGCAGCTGATTTATTTGTTGAAGAATATTTTAATCAGCTGCTCTATTTACCATCTATAGCTCATTTAAAGCTGGCTCAACACTTAGGGCATTATACCCTTCTTTTATCAAACTCTCCTGATTTTTTAGTCAAAAAGTTCGCTTTAAAGTTCGGGTTCCATGCTTGGAAAGCCACTGACTATACAATTGATTCTGAAGGAAAACTCTCTGCTGTTGGTTTTATTCTAGCAGGGAAGCAGAAAGCTTTTTGTATGTTAGAATTAGCAAAAAAACTCTGTGTTGATCATAAAAATATTACAGCTTACTCAGATAGCCATTTAGATTTACCCTTTTTGGAAGCTGCAGGAACAGCAATTGGTGTTAATCCTGATCGAGTGCTTAAGAAGATTGCTAATAGAAATGGATGGGATATTCTTTGAAAAAGCAAAAAATTGGCTTATTTGGCGGCAGTTTTGATCCTTTTCATTTTGGCCATTTAAATCTGGTAGTTCATTTGCTAGAACACGCTCATCTAGACCAGGTTTTTATTTGTCCTGCCAAAAGTACTGCTTTTAAAACCCCTCATGCTTCTATAGAACATCGTATTAACATGCTGCAATTGGTTATGGAGGAGTTTCCTTTATGTACTTTGCTAGACTGGGAAATTCAAATGCAGAAACCTTATACGATAGATACGGCCGAGAGGTTAAAAAAAAAGGGGGGAATGGACCTTTTTCTTTTATTAGGAGAAGATCTTTTACCTAACTTGCATCTTTGGCACCGGGTAGAAGATCTTTTACACCTAGTAACTCCCTTGGTAGCATCGCGATTTATCACTTCTCAACCTATAGATCTTAAGTTGTCTTCTCAAGCAGAGATCAAATTGGGGAAAGGATTTGTAAAAATTCCTTTAATGGAAATTAGCGCTAAAATGATACGCCAGCGTTTACAGCAAAGAAAATTTTGTAAACATCTTTTACCTTCAAAGATACTAGACTATATTCAAGTAAATCACCTATACTCTTAAGGATCATGAATGTTCAAGAAATTCCCTCATACCTTAATCAAATTGTTCAGGTTCTTTTTGATAAGAAGGGCAGCAATATTTTAGCGCTTGATATAAGAGGTATTAGCTCTCTTACTGATTTTGTCATTATCGCAGAAGGCAATGTAGATAAACATGTAAGTGCTATTGCAAGCTCTATCGTTGATGAATTGAAGAAAACAGGTCTTAAACCCTCTTATGTAGAAGGTTTGCAAAATGGTGACTGGGCCGTTATCGATTACTTAGATATTATGGTTCATATTTTTGGACCTGGATTAAGGGAGAGATACTGTTTAGAGGCTTTATGGAATAAGGGTAGCATTATTGATGTAAAAATCAATGTTGAATCAGATAAGCAGGCGTAAAAGAGTGAAAAAAATGATTGTCTTTTTTGAACAGCTCTCTATTAACGGAACTCACTTCTTGCAAGTTGCAAGAATTAGCCCATTTTGTATATCCTGATTGCTTATTTTATAGGGAGTTTTTTTATGGCAAAAAAACGGGTTGTTGTTACAGGAATGGGCCTTGCGTCTTGTTTTGGCACAGATGTAGAAACATTTTATCAACAGCTTCTTCTAGGAAAGAGCGGAGTTGTCTCAATTGAAGAATTTTCTTGTCAAGATTATCCAACTAGATTTGCTGCTAGCATTCGCAATTTTGAAGTAGGCGACTACTTAGACAAAAGAAAAGCTAGGCGAGCAGATCCTTTTATTCGCTATGCGATTGTAGCGGGGAAAAAAGCCCTGCAGCAAGCACAGCTCTTAACACCTAATCTCGTGTTATCAGAATTAAATAAACAACGCTGTGGTGTGATTATAGGTTCTGGTATGGGTGGAATGCATATGTTTTATAATGGCACTCGAGATCTTATAGAAGCAGGATTTAAACACCTTACTCCCTTTTTTGTTCCTTTTATTATTACCAATATGGCTGGTGCTTTATTGGGAATTGAATTGGGTTTTATGGGACCTAATTATTCTATTTCTACGGCTTGTGCTACAGCTAACTATTCTATTTATGCAGCAGCAGAGCATATTTTTCGTGGAGAAGCGGATCTTATATTATGTGGGGGAACAGAGGCTCCTATTAATCCCATTGGAGTAGGGGGATTTATCGCTTGCCATGCTTTATCAAAATACAACGAAGATCCTCAGAAAGCCTCGAGGCCTTGGGATAAGAAAAGAGATGGATTTGTGATTGGAGAAGGGGCTGGTGTGCTAGTTTTAGAAGAACTAGAACACGCTCGGGCAAGAAATGCGCCTATTTTGTGTGAGTATCTAGGTGGTGCTATTAATTGTGATGGCTTTCATATGACATCTCCTCGGGAAGATGGATGGGGAGTTCAGTTGTGTATGGAACAGGCGATTAAAAATTCTGGCATATCAAAGGAGCAGATTAACTATATCAATGCGCATGCAACGTCTACGCGAGTAGGGGATTTATGTGAGATACGAGGAATTAAACAAACTTTTGGATCGCATGTTGCAGATATTAAAATAAACGCTACTAAATCAATGATTGGGCATTGTCTTGGTGCAGCAGGCGGCATTGAAACGGTGGCTCTGATTGAGCAAATGCGCCAAGGAATGTTACATCCTACTATTAATTTAGAAGAACCAGAAGAGGAAGTGCAAGATTTAGATATTGTTGTAAAAGCCACGCCCCATAAAGTGACTGCAGCGCTTACGAATTCTTTTGGTTTTGGGGGGCATAACTCCAGTTTAATTTTTGCTCTTTATGATTAGACGATGATCACTTCTTTTGGAATTATCTCTTTTCGTAAATTAAAAGGAAAATGGCAAGTATTGTTGATTCAGCATGTAAATGGACAACATTGGGGCTTTCCAAAAGGCAGAACTGAAAAAACAGAAACAGCACGAGAGACTGCTATTCGTGAATTAAAAGAAGAGACTGGTTTACATGTTCAGAAATTTCTTTCTCTAGAGCCTTTTACAGAAAGCTATGATAACCAAGAGAAAAGCAAGACCGTTCGTTATTTTTCAGCTCTTGTAATCGGAGGCTTGAAATGCCAACCAGATGAGATTATGCAAGCAAAGTGGCTTGATTTAGATGAAGCGATGAAACAAATCTCCTTTCCAGAATCGCAACATGTTTTTAAACAAGCAAGGAAGCATCTTGATGGATATATACGTAAATGGGCTTCATGGATAAAAAAGCCTACTCAAGAAAGCATCCAGGTATTTGTACGTCATTGTCATTATTCAGAAATAAGTGAGTATAAAGAGAGATATCGCTCTTTTGATAAAGAGCTTTGTTTAGCTAATTTGCTAAACACAATGGACGATCCTAAGATTAAAGTCACTTTTTTGCTGGATACTTTTCACCCTTGTGAAATGCCGCATTTTATTCATAAGCAAAAAAGATTTCCTGTGCTTGAAATACAAGGGGGAACTGAAACAGCTTCCTTCTTATGGATGCTCGATTATGTAGTTTCACAAAAGTTTTCCGATCAAACGATTATCTATTTTTTAGAAGATGATTATGTCCACTTGCCTCACTGGTGTAGAATATTGAGAGAATCTTTTACTCTACCAGGAGTTGACTATGTCACTTTGTATGACCATAAAGATAAATATTTTCTACCTGAATACCAGAATTTATCTGCAAAAATTTTCCATACTAACTCCTGTCATTGGCGTACTACTCCTTCTACTACCAATACCTATGCAATGAGGTATAAAACCTTAATCAGAGATATAGAAATCCATAGAAGTTTTTCTTTGAATCGAAGCGTTACCGATGATCATGGTAAATTTCTTAAACTAAATGAGCAGGGATCTGTTCTCATTTCAGCTATGCCTGGATGGGCAACTCATGCTGAGCCTAAATACGCTTCTCCTTGCACAGATTGGGAACTGGTTTTATCACATACTAAAAAGTCAAATTAGGAGACTTTTATGAATACAATGAGCATACAGCTTGAAGCAAAAACTTATGTGCAAGAAGTACTTATTATATTGGGAATGAGTTTTTTAATTGCATTAGTTGCACCTATTTCTATCCCTCTTCCTTTTACCCCTGTGCCTATCGTATTGCAGAATACTCTGATTTTATCGCTTTCTGTGTTGTTTGGAGCTAAAAGAACAGTACTTGCTGTAATAGGATTTCTCTTGCAAGGAGCCTTAGGATTTCCTGTATTTGGTGCCTGTATAGGAGGGTTTCCCCATTTACTAGGTCCTAATGCCGGATATCTCTTAGGGTATATACTAGCCGCAGGGGTAGTGGGTTTTTTAAGTCGCTCTGCTTCTAAAAGTACCCTTTTTTGGACTTTATCGATCGGAGATGGAATTATCTATTTGTTTGGGGCTATTTGGCTTGCAACATATATAGGTTGGACACAAGCGATCGTCTTAGGGGTGCTTCCTTTTCTATGTGGAGATATTATTAAGCGCTTGTTAGCTGTGAAAGGTCTTCATTTTTTGCGTAAATAAGCGATTGGTTTTTTCAGAGACTCTATTCGTTTGTAACTTGGAAAAGTGTACTTTCCCCGCTGTAAAGGCATGGGGAATTTTTTTAGTAATTTTCTGAACTTTATCTCTTGTTTGCATAAGAGCGGATATATTTTTTCTATTGTAATTATCTGGTTTAAAAGAGTCTCTAGATCCTATTTTCATATAAACTCCGGGTTTTAAGTATGTAATCTTTAATTAACTTAATTTAGGAGTTTTTTTAAATAAGATTTTAAAAAAAAAGATGTATCTTACATTCCTACCCCTCAAGGGTATGTTTTTAGAATTAGCTAAGATATATCAAGAGAATTAGAAAAAAGACATTCCAAGAGATGAATTCATTGAAATTTTAACATAGATAGAGTTAAAAGCTCGACACTGCTATGAACGAGATAAAAGGTTATGCGATAGAACTGAAACTATTTTGTTATTAGATGAGGGATGGACATATCCGCAAGCAGGGCGTTTTAACTAAAATTTTTTGATAGATTTTTGCAGAAAAAAAATAGCCAAAATCCCTTGCAAATATCCTTTACTAAATGCAGCTGCACGCCTAACTAAAGCAAGACCACTATC
>JAITFW010000082.1 GCA_031281085.1 Chlamydiales bacterium
GATAGTGGTCTTGCTTTAGTTAGGCGTGCAGCTGCATTTAGTAAAGGATATTTGCAAGGGATTTTGGCTATTTTTTTTCTGCAAAAATCTATCAAAAAATTTTAGTTAAAACGCCCTGCCTTTTTCTGCTGCTATTATAAAACACTGTCCAAAATGCTTTGGGAAATTTTCTATACGAAAATGACTTGTGATTGATTGAACCTTATTAAGATGGCCCTCTTTTGAGGCTTGCCATAAGCTTTCATACCAATCGGGCTCTGTTTGGTTAACGAGGTTTGAACATGTGGCTGTGGATATTGCAGATAGATTCATACTCATATGAAGCTCCTTGAAGTTTAGATGATGAAATATTTTACCGCACTCTTTGTTTAACGCAAGAGGTTCATTTTCTAGGAATCTAGGTCTGAGGGCATGAGATAAAAGGAAGGGTTTGCTTATTTTCGATAAGTTTTGATTCTACTTTTACTACTTTGCAAAGGTTTTTTAAAAACTTCTTGAGTTTAGGGTCTTTTAGATGGAGGACCAGTAAAAGATCGGCATTTTTGCTAAAAGCTGCTTTTGTCCAGTTAGCAGATCCTGTAATCAGGATTTCTTCGTCTATTACACAAAATTTGTGGTGTAGTAGATGGGCTCCTAGACTTGTGCAAACGGCAATCTCTTGAGCCTGTAACTTTTCTAATGTTTTTTTACTAGCTCCTTTTGCGCTATAGCCATCTAAGACGACGTTTAAGCGTACATTGCGATTTTTTGCAGAGATCAGAGCATCGCAAATAAGAGGATGAGTTAGGGTAAATGCCGCCACATCGATTGTTATTTTTGCTTGGTCGATTAGCTGCAATATACGAGCAAGAGCTTCTTTCCCAGCTGTTGGTAAGAAAAAGACCTCAGCTTGTTGTTGATTTATTTTAAAGGAATAATAGGAGCTAAGAGGGTTCTGTAAGAAGTGAGCAAGAGGTGGGTGATATAAGCCAATTACAAGGTTGGAGTGGTAAAGAAGAGAAGAGGGAGTAAAATTAGCGGAGCCTAAAAAAACCAGTTCTTTATCTAAGATCAAGATCTTTCTATGCATCAACCCTTTTGCCTTAACTGGATAAAGAGAGCAAGATGCGTTAAGTTTTTTATTTAGACCGGGGGATGCTGAAGGATCGTAATAGACTTCAACAGGGGTATTTAGTCCTTTCTGCTTGAGTATGTGAATGAAACTTGTATTTGTTAGTCCATAGATACTTAAATAAACATGCGATTTAGCCTCTTTGATCGATCGATAAAATACAGCTTTAATATCATCTCTTGTTTGATTGGAATAAAAGATCAGAGGATTTTCAGCGGAAGGAAAAGTGGTAGTAGTAGAGGCAAATACAAGCCAAACGAAAAATAAAGAAAGGCTACCTATCAGGAGGGAGAGGGAAACTCTAAAAGAGGAAAAGCCTGATAGGTTACGCCAAGTAAAAAAAAAATTAAAGCTTTTCACCTTTTTTACGAAGCTCACGAACAACAGAGGGCAAGCCATTTTTATTAATTGTACGTAAAGCGTTTGCTGACAGGGTTAAATTAATAAAACGATTTTCCTCTGCAAACCATAGACGTTTTTTCGTTAAATTTGGCTGAAAACGGCGTTTTTTAATACCTGTAACCTTTAAACCAATCCCCTTTTTTTTCTTTGGAATTCCACGAATTGCATAGGATTTTCCTCGAACAGGGCGTTTACCAGTGACTTGACATCTCTTAGACATCTTTCCTTTACTCCTGATGATCCTTATAAAAGAAGAGATCTTAACAACTTAAAACTTATTGAACAAGAATATTTCAGATTGCTAGGGTGAATTTAACTTTAGGAGAAAAACATGAAAAAAATATATGCAGATTTTGTTGTGATTGGATCTGGTCCTGCTGGACAGAAAGCAGCTGTTCAAGCTTCAAAAATGGGAAAGAGAGTCATTGTTATTGAAAAAGACTCCGTATTGGGAGGTGCATCGTTAAACTCTGGCACAATTCCATCTAAATCTTTAAGAGAAGCTATTTTAGATCTTACAGATTTTTATAAAAGAAGTTTTTATGGACAAAATTACCCTTTAAAAGAGGTTTCCATTAATGATTTAAACCATCGACTTACGTTTGTTTTAGAAGAACAAAGGAAGATTTTATTCAAGCAATTTAAAAGAAATCGCATTCAAGTCATTCATGGGACAGCCTGTTTTAGGGATGTTCAGCATGTCGATATACTGGGTTCAAATCAAAAGATTTTATACGAAGTAGAAGGACAATATTTTTTGATAGCAACCGGTTCCAGACCACGTAATCCCAATTCTGTTCCTTTTGATGATCAGAAAATTTTAGATTCTACCAGATTGCTTTCGATTGATCGTTTGCCAAAAACTCTTCTTGTATTAGGGGGAGGGATTATTGGTTCTGAATACGCTAGTTTTTTTGCTGCTTTAGGAACAAAGGTGACAGTTATTGATAAAAAAGCTCATCTCTTACCTCTTTTAGATATGGAAATTGGTTTGCATTTACAAAAATCTTTAAATGCAATTGGTCTTAAAATGTTGGGAAATAAAGAATTAGATACAATTGAAAAGAGAGACTCTTTTGTAAGAGTCATTTTTAAAGATAAGACGCATGTGCAAGCAGAGGTGTTGCTATATGCTCTGGGAAGAAGTGCAAATGTAGAACATTTGCGTATTGAGAACCTAGGCATCTCTATTGATTCATTTGGCTACATTCCTGTGAATGCTCTTTTTCAAGTAAAAAGATCTGATCACACAACGCTGCACAATATTTATGCTGTAGGAGATGTTATTGGAGGACCAGCCCTTGCTTCTACTAGCATGGAGCAAGGTAGATTAGCAGCGCGAAATGCTTTTGGTACAAAAACCCATCATTTTCCTGATTTCTACCCAATTGGTATTTATACAATTCCAGAAATTTCTTCATGTGGTTATACTGAAAATCAGCTGAAAGAGCTTGATTTTAGATACGAGATAGGCAGGGCTTACTATTACGAAATTGCAAGGAATCAAATCATTGGAAACGATTCAGGTATATTTAAAATTTTATTTCATACGGATACATTGGAAATTCTAGGAATTCATATTATAGGTCGAGCAGCTACAGAGTTAATTCATATCGGGCAAGTAGCGATGAGCTTTAACGCAAAGATTGATTATTTTATCGATCAAGTGTTTAACTATCCGACTTATGCGGAAGGTTATCGCATTGCAGCTCTAAATGGTTTTAATAAGCTCAAGCACAAAAAGTAGGATATCATGGCAATTTACGATATTTCTGAAGTTACAAAAGTAGAATCTACAGAAGAGCCTTTCTCAAGCAAGAAATTTTTTGAAAACGCAGAAGAATCTGTAGGTAAGGCATTTAAGCAAAAAGATCGTCTCTTCTCAGCAATCCTAGCGCGATTGTTTTTTGTGCTTTTATTTTTGGGGAACTGTCTTTGGATTATTTATGCATGTTTATTATTTGTCGTATCAGGAGTTGGTATGCTGTTTAGCTTAGGTAGAGTGAAAAGTTTCTCTAAACTTCATGCAACAGCGCGGCTAACTATAAAAAGAGCTCTGGTCTGTGGGATCTCTTTGTTTATCGCCTTATTTAATCCTGCATTTGGAATTATGATTGCTTGTACGTATTTTTTAATGTATGACAAGTCAGGAATTGAGGAAGTAATACCTTCTTCTTTGCGCTCGCAATTTAATGATTTTTTTCAAAAGAAGTAAGGGATCACCTTTAAGTTTGCTATTTCCTAGAGAGAAACCCAAGTACTATGCTAAAATAGACTCAAATTTTTTTTAAGAAAAGGGCTATTTTACCCATGACAAAAGGCTGTCCTCAAACGCGTTTAGCTATGCTGTGGACAAATCTTGCTAGTGAACCTCTTATATCATTGTATACCTTGTTACCATTTATCTTGCGTAAAGAATATGTAGCAAATGTATTCCAGCTTTCTCTTTTTCTTACCCTACGTCCTGTTTTGTCGCTCCTTTCTTTTTTCTGGAGCGCTTATTTTAAAAAAGGGCGATCTCATTTAATAGCTAATTTAATAGCTGCTTTCTTTTTGACCTATTTACCTTTTATTTTTTTGCCTTGGATAGAAAATTTCCCCTTTTTTCTATTTGCTGCTGCTTCTTATCAACTATTCAGTAGAGCTGCTATTCCTTCTTTAATGGAAATCATTAAATGCAATATTCCTAAAAGACCAAGAGAGGATGCTTTTTCTCTCTTTTATCTATTCGGTTTCATAGAATCAGGTATTTTAGGGCTTTTATTTGCCTACCTTCTGCGCTCTCACATTATGGACTGGAAGGCTCTATTTTCTTGTGCCTCGCTCATTGGGTTAAGCAGCATTTTATTTTTTAGAAAAATTCCTGCAATAGAGGAAAAAGAAACAGAACAACCCAATTCTATAAAGCCTTGGAAAGAAAGCTTTTACTTATTGCATAAGCATAAAAGCTTTCGCTATCTACAATGGATTTTTATGTTTGGAGGCAGCGCTTTGATGCTAATGGGACCTGCATTTTCTAGTTTTTATGTAGATACCTTATCTCTATCTTATACGAACATGGCAACAGCCCGCTTTATTTTTATGGCATTAGGAGTAGCTGGATCTACTTTTTTATGGAAAAAAGGATTAAGAGTGTGCGATATCCTTAAGCTCAGCTTGTGGGTTCTCATCGGGATGGGAATTTTTCCTATTATGCTTCTTTTTGCTCAAATACATATTGCTTTTCTCTATTTAGGTTTTATGCTGTATGGGGTGGCTCAAGCAGGAAGTCATTTGATTTGGAACCTTTCTGGCACAATCTTTGCAGGAGAACATGATAGTGCTCCTTTTACAAGGGTTAATATTTTATTCATTGGGATAAGAGGAATTGTTATGCCTTTATTAGGGGGTCTCTTGTGTCAGCTTTTTGGCAGTATATTCGTGCTTGTTTTAGGAGGAGGTCTTTGTTTAATGGGTCTTTTATTTGTTGCAAAAATCGCAAAAATTAAAATGGCTACTTTAACTCATTTGCAGGATTTTTAAGTGCGATGCATCCATTTCTATCTACGATTAAGGTAATTTGAGAATGACTGGTAATTTTCTCTTCTAAAATAGCGTTAGAGAGTAGATTGACCACTTCTTTTTGAATGAAGCGTTTTAAAGGGCGTGCTCCATAAATGGGATCATAGCCCGTTTTTGCAAGCAGTGCTTTTACCTCATGTGTATAATCCAGCTCTACTCCTTTTTCTGCTAAACGTTCTTTGATTTTTTGAAATTGAAGATCCACAATTTGTTCCATATCTTTTTCTTGTAGGGGTAAAAAGGGGAGTATTTCATCCAAGCGGTTGAGAAATTCTGGGAGAAAGTGATCTTTTAAAACGGGCTCTAATATTTGAAGGAGCTCTTCTTTAGAAGATTGCTTTGTTTGTGTTTGAAGATATGTGCTTAATACCTCCGATCCTAAATTAGAAGTCATGATAAATAAAGCATTCTTACAATTCACTTTTCTGCCTTTGCTATCTGTAATATGGCCTTCATCAAACACTTGTAATAATATATGCAAGACTTCTGGATGCGCTTTTTCGATCTCATCAAATAAAACTATAGCATAAGGACGAAGACGTAATTTCTCCGTTAATTGCCCTCCTTCTTCATAACCGATATAGCCAGGAGGGGAACCAATGAATTTTGCTGTGGATTGCTTTTCCTTATATTCAGACATATCAAAGCGCAATAGCGCATCTTCTTGATTAAAGAGAATTTCTGCAAGTGCTTTAGCTAGTTCTGTTTTCCCCACTCCTGTTGGTCCCATAAATAAAAAAGCACCAATGGGTCTTTTAGGATCGTTTAACCCAGATCTAGATCGGCGAATAGCTTCGCTTATTGCTTTTACAGCAAAAGATTGCCCTATAACTTTTTCATTAAGCAAGGTTTCTAAATGTAAGAGGCGTGTCTTTTCTTCTTCTAGCATGTTTTGTACAGAAATACCTGTCCATTTGGTTACGATTTCTGCAATTAAAGAAGCATCTACCTCTTCTTGTAAAAGTCGGTGCGGAAGTTCGTTTAAGCTCGATTGAGCCTGCTCTAATTCTTGTGTCATTTGTGGAATAAGACTATATTTTATCTCTGCAGCTTTATTGTAATCGAATTTGCGCTCTGCTTCTTGTTCTTGAAAACGAAGACTCTCTAAAGCGTTTTTCTTTTGTTTCACTTGTTCGATGAGCTGCTTTTCCAGGTTCCAGTCATTAGTTAGAAGAGAGAGTTCTTCTTTTATTTGTGCAATGAGCTTTTGAAGTTTTTTCCCCTCTACTTGTGCAAGAGAAGAACTTTCTCTTTTTAACCCTTCTTGCTTTACAATGAGAGAAGACAATTCTCTTTCCTTAATGTCTATTGGCAAAGGACGAGAGCTAATTTGCATGCGGATTACACTTGCTGCTTCATCGATTAGATCAATAGCTTTATCCGGTAAATGGCGATCGGAGATGTAACGAGTGGATAAAAACACAGCTGCATGTAGCGCTTCTTCTGTGATTCTAACCCCATGGTGAATTTCATAACGCTCACGTAATCCTCTTAAAATAGCAATAGCATCTTCTAAGGAAGGTTCTTTGATAAGAACGGGTTGAAAACGTCTTTCTAAAGCAGCATCTTTTTCAATATATTTTTTATATTCACCAAGAGTTGTGGCTCCAATACAGTGCAGAGTTCCTCTTGCTAGAGCAGGTTTTAATAGATTAGCTGCGTCCATTGCCCCTTCTGTAGCTCCTGCTCCAATCAGCGTATGTATTTCGTCAATAAATAGGACAATTTTGGCCTTCAGCTTCTTCTACTTTCTTTAAAATGCTTTTTAAACGCTCTTCAAATTCTCCACGAAATTTAGTCCCTGCGATTAAGCTACCCATGCTAAGGCAAAAAGCTCTCTGTTTTGCAAAGTATCTGGAACATCTCCTTGAACCATTCGAAGAGCCAGGCCTTCTGCTATAGCTGTTTTTCCAACACCTGGCTCTCCAATTAATAACGGATTGTTTTTAGTACGCCGACTCAAAACTTGCATAGTACGCCTGATTTCTTCATCTCTGCCAATTACAGGATCTAATTTCCCTTCTTTAGCTAACTGGGTGAGGTTTTTACAATATTTTTCTAGTGCATGATATTGGTCTTCTGACGTAGGAGAATCACTATGCATATTACCTCTTAAATTTTTGAGATAGTTTTCTAATTGTTCTAATGATAGCTTAGATGGCTTTTTCCAGCTAGCAAAGGGTTCTTGAGCAGATTGCCAGAAAGCATAAAAAAAGTGCTCACTACTTATGTAGGAATCTCCCCATTTATCAGCGAGTTCTTGGGCATTTTTAAATATTTTTTGCAACGAGGAGGAAAAGGAAGGTTTTGTGCCTGTTTTAGTAAACCTAGGGAGTTTACTTAACGTCTCTTCCAATTGGCTAAGAAGCATTTTTGGATTTAGCTTCAGAGAAAGGGCAATAGAATAAAAAAGACCTTCTACGTTTTCAAAAAAAGAATACAATAAATGATTTTCGGTGACCTCTATATCTAAATGCTTTTGAGCATGGCGAAAGGCTATTTCAAAAGTTTGTTGAACCTTGTCTGTAAACTGGTTAGGCATTTTCATGATCCTTAACTTAAAAAGTTCTATCTAATTTAAAGAAATAAACTGATCTTGTCATTTTTTTTACTAATCTTGCTAGTTTTTATTATTCTAAATTAAGAATGTTATGTCATAATAGCTTTATGATTATTAATTTTAATACAGTTGCATCTAAGTTTAATAGAAGTCAAGTTGCTTTAGCCGTTGGGGTAAAGCAAGGCGGTTATCGATTTCTAAGAGCTTGCAATACAACGATTCATGTTTCGAGCTTGTGTTTAAAAAAAACAATAAAATCTTCTTTTCTATTAAAAAAACTTTTTATAAAAAAAAGGGTTATAAATCAGTCTCTACCTCTTACGCAGCAGGAAGTTAGATTAGATCCTTTTAAAGGTCCTAATCCTCTGATGGAGGATATTTCCCAAAATGTTAAAGAAATAGTCGTTTTTTATAAACAACTGAATAGTAAATCTGGGGATTTAGCAGAAAGAGCAATAAATCAAGTAGGCCGTTTTTTGGAAAAAACGATCCATCAAAAACCCTCTATAGAAACCCTTCCTTCTTTAGATCGAGTAGATTTTGGAAAATTAATAAATTCTTCATTACGAGTGACACAAAGGTTTTTTCCTAAAGAATTTTTACATCTTACTAATAGAAATAAGAGAGAAAAAAAGATAACAGAAAACTTAGAATCTCTGTTGGCGTGTTTGCAACATTTTGAGATTCCTTATTTTAAGCTGTCTAAAACTGTTACTCTATCAAATGTAGATGGTATAACCAAACAATTAAAACTTATCGATAAGAGTGTGCGGGCGTTTATAGTAAGAGAAATAGATTTGTCAGAAAATGAGTGTTGTATGTTAGTAAACGCGCTTGGGTCTATAAGCGATCTGCAAAGTCTTTTAGGAGAATATCAAAAAGATATAAATAAACCTATGGGCGAAGAGGATAGGATCTTTGCCAAAGATGTAATCGAAAACAACCCTTTAGTGACTAAAGTGGCTTCTCCTACAATCATAGCATTAGGATCGGTGGTTACTCCTTTGATAACCATTGATGGTGTGCCTTATTTAATCAGTTTGTGGAAAAACCTTTTCCAAGAAAGCATGTCTTTGATACCTGTTTTGCAAAATGTAACAATAGCAACAGCTTCTTATGCTTTAGAGGTTAGCTGTACTGAAGAAAAGCAGGAGGAATGTTCCTATTTACTGCATATCATAAACAGCTTATTTAACCAAGTTGCTATAAGTGCTTTTGCTTATATAGGAGCTCATATGTGTGGAAGCAAAATAAAAGTAAAAGAATTTGTAGAACAGAGAATTTCTAGTGTGTTAGCGTATAAAACATGTAACAGTGGTCTAGAGTATTTTGGAAGTTCTTTTTGGCCAAACAAAGCTATTTCTGCAATTGTAAGCGGCTTGGTAAGTCGTATGCTTCATTTTTAATGAACATCTTATTCAAATTCTTCCTGATAAGGCATAGTATTCTTTCTGACAGGTTCCTTTGGCATGAGCATAGGGTTAGAGCTGCTTTTTCTAGCTCTTACACTCATTTGCGTTCTCGTGTTTTTCAATAAAAATGGATAGGTAGGATTAGTGCTTTTCTCTATTTGCAAGGGGAAGGGAGTGATCCAAACTGCGGAAATATCGACATCCTGAGGATGTACTTCCCAAATAGAGTTATCGGAAAGTTGTAATTTTTGTCCATTGTCTATGTTAATCGATAGGGAAAGAGGTTCGCTGTCTTGAGAGGGATGTTCTTCCTTAGCTATAAAATGATCGTTCAACCAAGCTTCTAAAGCTAGTTTTTGTTTACGGTTCAGTTTAGCCATACCGATTTTACGCTGATCTTCTAGGCTCATAGCTTCATCTAGTATGATATTTGCGCATAATAAACAGGGAATACACACTAAACTACTTAAAAGAAAAAACCGCATAAAAACCTCTCTTGTTTTTAGCTTATCTTTTTGTATCTTATTTTAAGAGATTTTTCAATAAAAATTTATCCATCTCGTAAAGAAGATAAGTAAACCGTTATACTCAACTGATTTAAAATTACGGAATTACATAGGAGTTACGCAGTAGAATAAATGCAAAAAACACTTTTTTGATTCAAATAGGCATTATTTGGTTTGAAGCTAAATTGAGAATCAGGACGTTTAAACAGGCCAGATTTTTCCATTTGCAAGAATCCGGCAGCCAATCAAGATCTTCTACAACTCGAATTTGCCTTATTTCAAGACGTCCATGATCTTTATTGATTGACTCATGAAATACATGAGGAACTTCATCCCACTCAACCGCATGTGCTTGATCAAAAAAATTTTCCATCTCAGCATAAAGAATAGGTTGATTACCTTTAACAGCCAACAAATAGTCAGCTTCTGCATCTAAGATCTGTTCTGCTGCTGTGCTTACAGTAAAATGAGCATCTCCAGAAATAATAGCCCCTCTTACATCTACTTGTTTCAAGATCATTGGCAATGTGCTTTTCTCTACCGTTTTATTCGGAATTTTTTCTATAGCAAGACACAGGCGATCGTCTGTTGCAAATCATTCTACTACATGAGTTATGTGGCCCATGAAGTTAGCTCCTCTAAGCCTGTTGCCATCAATAGTTAACAATTGATCACGAAGTGAATCCAGTATCTTGCTAAACCATTTTTGAAAACAATCTTTCAAAGTTTCAGGGGGAGTTTTAACAAGAAACCACCAAATAGCTCCATAAGAAGGACTAGGCATTGATTCCTCAAATAATGAGGAAAACCACTCCTCTTGAAGCAAAGCATATTCAATAACTTCCTCGATTGTATTGCATCCACAAAAAAATCCACAAAGAATAATAGACCTCTTTCGAAATTCATTATTCATTGCACCAGCTCCAGGTTGTAGATTCCCGCAATTAGATTGAAGCGTAAGGAGAATCTTTTACGCCTATTTCTATACCGGTCGGATATGATCTTAAACCGCTTCAGACTACCGATCACGGAGACTGACCATTTTTTTGTGTAAATAGCTTTAATCATATATCCAAGCCTAATCTATCACCATAAGCACTTGATAGGTAGGAGATGATTGTTTTCCATTCTTGCAGAGGCATAGACCACT
>JAITFW010000079.1 GCA_031281085.1 Chlamydiales bacterium
GAAGCACACCCGGAACTAAAGCGACACATCGAGCAAAAGCTCGATGTCGTTGAGAATATTGAAGGGAAGGCGGACAAAGCAAATGATGCTGAGATTCAAGTTGTAGATAATATGCGTAAATTCGGCGCTGTTACATTGCAAGAGTGGGCTACGCAGAGAGAAAAAGCGACTAGCGCAAACTGGACAGCAGAACATCCGACAACGATAAAACAGGGAAAAAAAAAGTCCACTGGGAAACAACTCTTGGACAAAGAGAAATCGTAGTCCAGCGATTTTTGCATAATCAAAAGTTCATCATTTGAACAAGATGTAGTAGCAAAAGAGATTATCGATCGGGCAGCAGGAGATCTCAGTTATTTTCTGACTACTGTGATCGATCTATCTTCTCTTTCTGATTGTGAAATCCATCTATGGAGTGGAATTTTTAAACATGCACATTCAGAGATCTTTATCCAAAAAATTAAGGAGCGGTTACCTAAAGTTTATAGGAATCTAAGAATGATCAATAAATCACAAGATCATCTAGCCCTACTTTTTGCGATTGAAAAATTCGTTTTAACCAACTGATTTGTGCAATTTGTTCTGGCTCATCCAGGTGCTTTTTTAAGGTTGTATGAATTTTTGCATAGCTTGTTTTAAACCTGTGTGGCGTTTTAGGACATTTTCATTTTTTACAGCAATAGCTAATGCTTTTTTTGTGCCTACAAAAACCACCCTTTTCTTACCGCGAGTAAGGCCTGTGTATAACAAATTGCGATAAAGCATCTTAAAATGAGATGTATGTACGGGAATAATCACACAAGGACATTCACTCCCTTGATATTTGTGGATAGATACTGCATAGGCTAAGATCAGTTCATCGATTTCTGTAAAATCGTAATGGATGATTTTTAAATCAAAGACCACTTTAAGCGTTTGTTCTGTAAGATCTATTTCTGTAATTTTTCCTATATCTCCATTATAAATCTCTTTTTCGTAGTTATTACGAATTTGCATTACTTTATCCCCTACTTGAAAAGAGCGTCCCATGCGATGTAGAGCTGTAGGAGAAGGGTTGAGTTTCTGTTGTAGAACAACATTGAGGTTTTCACTGCCAATAAGTCCTCTTTTCATAGGGGATAGTACTTGAATATCGTCAAAACGATGAAAGCGATATACCTTAGGTAGTTGATTTACAATCAGATTTACAATAGTATCAATGACCTCTTGTAAGTCTTCTTTTTCTATAAATTGAAAATCGCTGCGTGGATGATAGGAAAGATCGGGAAACTGTCCCTGATTAATCCTATGCGCATTGGTGACAATGAAAGAACCTGCTGCTTGGCGAAAGATTTTTTTTAATTCCGTCACAGAAAGTCTTTCTGAAGCAATCAGGTCTTTAAGCACATTTCCTGGACCAACACTAGGTAATTGGTCGATATCTCCGATAAGAATGAGCCTTGCATCGTCAGGGATCGCTTTGAGCAAGCTATACATGAGTTGAGTATCTATCATGCTTGCTTCATCAATAATCAGTAAATCACAATAAATAGGATTTTCCTTATTGTGTTTGAACTTTCCTATTTTAAAATCCATTTCTAAAAGACTGTGAATAGTAGATGCTTTTTTTCCAGTGATTTCACTCATTCGCTTAGCTGCTCTTCCTGTAGGGGCTGCTAAAACAATCTGATTTGCAATCCTTTCGGTAATTGTTAATATGGCTTTGGTAATCGTGCTTTTTCCTGTTCCTGGTCCACCTGTTATGATGAGAGCCTTAGCTTCCAATCCGCATGCTACAGCTGTTAGTTGTTCTTCCGCTAAATCGATTAGGAGTTTTTGTTGGACCCAGGTTAAGGCCTTATCTAACTTTACTTTACGTATTCGACAAGGATGCTGTGTTAAACGCATCATTTCTCGAGCAATTCCCACTTCCATTAAAAAAAGAGGCTTTATCCATATCATTTGCTCTTCTTTAACAACTTCCTCTGATTGGATTAATGAAGAAATACCTTCTGTAACGAGATCTTTAGAAACCTCTAGTTTTTCTTCCGCTTTAGAAGCTAAATCCTGGATAGGGTAACATACATGTCCTTCTTGACTCAATTCCCATAGAGTATGTTCGATTCCTGAGTAAATTCGCTCTTTAGCATCTTTTGCAATTCCTAGTCCTTGTGCGATTACATCCGCTGTTTTAAAGCCAATTCCGTGAATATCTTTAGCTAAACGAAAGGGATTAGAACGCACTTTTTCAATACTTTGAGCACCGTACATTCTAAAAATTTTTTGTGCAAAAGAGGGACTCACATTATGGCCTCTTAAAAAGATCATCACGTCTCTAATAGCTTGCTGTTCGTGCCAACAAGTTTTAATTTTTTCGACTCTTTTTTCCCCAATACCAGCTACTTCTAATAGGCGATCAGGTCTTTGGTTGATTACATCTAGTGTGTTTAGTCCAAAGAGTTTGACAATGCGTTCTGCATAGATAGGACCGATTCCTTTAATCATTCCTGATTCTAAATACTTTTGAATCCCTATTAGATCTGAAGGGGCTTGTGATTCAAAAGCCTTCACTTCAAATTGTTGTCCATGTTCAGGATGCATACGCCAAACACCTTTACAGCGAAGGGTTTCTCCTGGCTGGACAGAGGGCATGATCCCTACGATGCAAGTGAATTCTTTTTTTTTAGGTTCCTTTAAGCGAGCTACAGTGAATCCTTTTTCTTCTTCTGCAAAAACAATGGTATCGATAAAGCCGTAGATCTCTTCCATGGTCACTCCTAAAAAGATTCAGTTTACCTTTTTTTGTCAGAAACGCAAAGCTATTATTGCTCTAAAATACCACTCTTTATAGAATGGCTGTTCTATTCCGGGTTAGCTCAGCGGTAGAGCAGTAGACTGTTAATCTATTGGTCGCAAGTTCGAATCTTGCACCCGGAGTTTGTTAGCTGATGTGGCATTGTAGATAGGGTCAAAAATGGCTTATGCAGTGTCACAAACAGCCTTGTCTCAATTGGATTTCTCATATCGATAAAAAACGTTCTACATAACTTAAATCTTAAATACAAACTCATTAGAAATAAGAGTGTACTGTTTGAGTTTGTTAGCTCTTGAAAGAGTTTTTATAGAGGCTTTTTACGAGCAATACCGCCTTGTGTTTTTGCAGTATAAGACGCCGCAGTCCTATCGTGATCGTTTAGCTCTTCGATTAAACTTTTTGCTGTAGGTTTTTCCTTTAAATAAGAAAAATTCTAGAGGAGGAACAGTTGAAAATCTAAATTTTTAATTGTCATTAAGATGTAAATCGTAGAATATCCTTAGGATGTGAAGCTGAAAGACAACTTATGGCTAAGTACTTTTTTCCTCTTTTGTTTTTGTCTCTTTTTACAAGTTTATCTCTGCAAGCAGACGAATATGCGTATTTTTATCCCAAACTGCATCAAAACCTATGGCCTGATTTTTGTTTAGAGCATCTTGAGTTCTTTTCTCGTGAAGATTCAAAAATGAATCAAGAGAATATAGCTCGATTATCGCTTTATGCAGATCGGATTCCTAGAACTATAAACAACTGTGATTTTCGTTTTTGCCTGCGATGTCAATCTCTCGTTGTAAGGGGAGAATTTATAGATGAGGATATGTGTACAGAGGAAGAAGAGTATGTTTGTGGAGTCATTTGTTATAAATGTAGATGTTTAAAAAACTGGTATCATCCAAATAATTTAGATGCAGATGAAGAGGATGAACGAGATGAAGAAATCGTCGATGAATATTGGGAGAATTGCAGCCATAAAGCCGTGCCACATAAGTATTTTACCATTGCATCAAATCTTTCCTTTTTTGAACAATACCTGAAGTATTGTCAAGAAAATCCCACTTGTTTGTGTTATTGGCCTTACCGTTCTAAAAGAGCTTGTGAAATCAGCGATGCTATTTATCATAAGGTGCATCCTTTAATTGAACATGCATTTCTTAGTAAATCAACTAGCTCAGAGTTCCTTGGTTATACTACTCATGATATCTTAACTATCTTGTTTACTCACTCCTTCTTTTATTCTCAATATAGACAAATCTTACTTCAACTTACTCAATGGGAAGAGTTTAAAAACCATCCAAAAAACATAGATCAAATTCTTGATGAACTGCAACCTGATTTTTTACATCTCTACTCAAAATGCCTTGAAGAACACCCCCATCCCAAAATCTTTTACGAAAGAGGCATGGTTCTTTTCCATCGAGGAAAAACCCTAGATTCCTTAAGGGATATCCGTACGCTCATTACTTGGGCTAAACATCACCAAGAAGAACTCCTTACTTCTGAGCTCTATCTTCAAGAAGGGATCGCATATGCAGAAGTAGGCCTATACGATCAAGCCATTGTAAGCCTGAATCACTCCATCCATAAGGATCCCCATAATAAACAAGCCTATTTTGAACGAGCTGCAGCTTATTTTGAGCTAGGTCAATTTGATGTGTCACTAGAAGATTACCTAGCCTCTAAGATAAGACCCGAGTCAGACCTATTAGAGCCATTGGATCTGATATCGTTTTCTTTAGGATTAGTACAAGGGATCCTAAAAGGAGGATTACAAGCAGGAGTTGAATATATCCCTTCCCTATTATCCTCTATGCAGGGTCTTGGTCATGGGTTATGGGCCTTTGCTCGAGATCCAGTACAAGTTTCTACTGCATTTGCTGAAGCTGCACAAGCTTGTGTACAATTTGTGAAAGACCACACATCCACAGAAGTAGTAACCCATCTCGTACCAGAGCTCAAAGAGCTTATAGAAACATGGGACACCCTTGAAAAACCTAAGCGCGGTGAACTTACAGGACAGATCATTGGGAAGTATGGAGTCGATATCTTTGCAGGAGTTGGACTTGTAAAAGGAATGAAAGTATATAGAGAGCTTAAAAAAGCGAATACCCTTTTAACCCTCGAAGCACTAGCCACCAGTGAAAAAAACAAAATCCTTATTGCATTAGAAGCTGCAAAAAGAGCACAGACGAGAAAAAAGATTCTTCAGCATGCAAAGATAAACATTCAGTGGGATAAACAAGGAAAACACATACAAACACATAAAAACTTTCAGAAAAACAAAAGCATATTGGAACACCCAGATCCTCAAAAGCTTGCCCGTGATTTTTGTGGAAAAGGGATCAAAATCGGAAATCGACAAGCAGGAACGCCAGGTTATCGAGAAATAGTCGATTTTAAAGAGTTCATAGGTTATGCAGTGGATTTTGATACCAAGAAGAAATTTGCTACAAATTGGGGTAAGATTCACTATGCCAAAGATGGGATTCATATCGTTCCTACAAAGCCCAGGTTCTAAAAATGGAAATTTTTTCAACAGGGTACGCTTTATTAGCTACCCAAAATGCTTTATTAGATGAGATAACTCCTGAATTAAGAGCCGTGCTTGTAGATGTTTGTAAAGAAAAAAAACGATTATACATGCGCATCTATTACGATGGAGAAGCTTCTGAAGAGCGCATAGACCTTTGGCACTGCATCATTACTGAAGCGAGTGCAGCTTTGGGGCCGGATTGTA
>JAITFW010000054.1 GCA_031281085.1 Chlamydiales bacterium
AAAAAATTGTCCTGTACAGAGGTTATGGGGTATAAACGTTTATTCATCTAACTTGGCCTCTTTCTTCTTTTTATGGTTGTTAGATCATACCAAAAAAATCATTTGTTAACAGTGCCCTAGTTGAGTTATAAATCTTGTTCATATGTAACTTATAAGCGAACTTTCTAACAAGAAACCAAAAAGATATTCTCAGAGCTCGACATTGCCATGAACGAGATAAAAGGCTATGCGATAGGATTAAAACTATCCTACTCCTAGATAAAGGATGGACATATGAAGCAATAATTGAGACTAATTGATGCAATCGGTTATTTTAAAAAAAAGAGCTTAAAAGGGATCTATGCGTATTTTTGTTTCCCAATTAAATCCAACTATTGGTGATTTAAAAGGAAATACGAATAAAGTACTTTATTCTTTAGAACAAGCGCGTTTAGTGAATGCAGAGCTTATTCTCTTCTCAGAACTTATTTTATCTGGCTATCCTCCAAAAGACTTATTATTACAAAGGGATTTCATTGAGGCGCATTCTTATTATTTGAAGCAGATCGTTGAAGCATCTTCTGGCTTAATTGTTATTTTGGGATTGGTTCGTCAAAACAAAGAGAGAGTAGAAAAATCTTTGATAAATAGTGCTGCGGTTATTGACGATGGAAAACTTTTAGGTTTTCAAGATAAGCAATTACTTTCTACCTACGATGTTTTTGATGAGAGGCGTTATTTTGAATCGGTTTTAAAAACCCGCATTTGGTCATTGAAAGGGAAAAGGATAGGTATTTTCCTTTGCGAGGATATGTGGCAATGCTTAAGGAGTACTTATACACATGATCCTGTATTAGATCTAGCTGATTTTCAACCAGACCTTGTCCTTAACTTATCAGCTTCTCCCTATAAATTCCAAAAATTAGAAACTCATATTGAAGGATGTCTTGCTTGTGCACGCACATTAAAATGTCCTGTTGTACTTTGCTCTCAGGTGGGAGCTAATGATCAGCTTGTATTTGCAGGTTATAGTATCTATGTAAATAAGCAAGCTAAACTGCAACGATTAGCAAAGGGATTCGAGGAAGATACAATGCTTCTTGATACAGAAGCCCTATCTACACCCTATACCTTTACTCCAGATCCATTCAAAGATTTATATCAGGCACTGGTATTAGGTGTGAGGGACTACTTTGTTAAACTAGGATTTGAAAAAGCTTGCCTTGGAATATCGGGTGGAATTGATTCTGCTTTGACAGCTTGCATAGCAGTGGATGCGTTAGGCAAAGAGAATGTATTAGGCATTACCATGCCTTCTCGCTACAGCTCAAAACAAAGTCTCTTGGATGCTATAGAATTAGCAGAAAACTTAAAAATACTGCTAAAACAGATTCCCATTGAAAAACCATTTCAAGCCTATCTTGAACTTTTACAGCCTTATTTTGTAGATCGAGAGTTTGATGTAACCGAGGAGAATTTGCAAGCTCGTATTAGAGGAGCTATTTTAATGGCTTTTTCCAATAAATTGGGATACTTAGTTTTAAGCACGAGTAATAAAAGTGAAGTGGCGATGGGGTATTGCACTTTATATGGTGATATGTGTGGGGGATTGAGCGTACTATCGGATGTGACTAAGCAGCAGGTGTATATCCTAGCTAATCTACATAAACAACGCATTCCTAGATCTACATTGAAGAAACCCCCTTCAGCTGAGCTTAAGCCTCATCAGCTAGATAGTGACTCTCTTCCTCCTTATGATAGGATAGATCAAGTATTACAAGGGTATATGGAAGAGCGTTTTTCTCCTGAAGAGATTTCCTATCAATATCAAATACCGCTTGATCTAGTGAAACAATTAATTAAAAGAATGCATAACGCAGAGTATAAACGCCAGCAAGCGGCTCCTGGAATTTGCGTGAGCCAGAGAGCTTTTCAAGAGAAGGTACGATTTCCCATTGTACAAAAATGGATTTAAGCTTCATCCCAAGAAAAAGGTAGAATAGGCTTTAGATGATTTAACCCATGTTTGAGAGCAAGCAGGCGATCAAAGCCTAAGGCTACTCCAGAGCAAGGAGGAAGCTCAAGATCTTGGAGAAATTTTTCATCGATGGGAAGCGTTTCTTTTCCCATTGAAAGGCGAGTTTGATTAGCTTTTTCGATACGTAGTTTATTTTCTTGTGGATGAGTTAATTCTTGATATCCATTTGCTACTTCTACCATTTTATAATATATTTCAAAACGGCAAGATACAAGCTTTTGATCGACTAAGCGGGTTTTGGCAAGAGCTGCTTGCTCTATAGGGAAATCGGTAATTACAGTCAGGCAATGAGGGTTCAAAGTAGGTTCAACCACAGAGCCCATCACTAATTGCATCAAAGAATCCCTATCCCAAGTTGTGTCGGATATTTGCATTTCATGCGCTTTTAGACAATCCAATAAATCTTGCATACTGCATGTGTCACAATCGATTTTTGTGGCTTGGGAGAAAGCTTCTCGGTAGGTATAAGTATGAATAGAAAGGTCACCTAAAGTCATCTGTAAGATCTCTAAAGTTTCTGTAAGAATTTGCTCTAAAGACCAATCTATTCGGTACCATTCTAGCATGGTGAACTCTGGATTATGCCATCTACCAAATTCACGATCGCGGAATACGTGACTGAGTTGATAAATATCTTTAATACCATAAGAGAGCAATCGTTTCATACGGTATTCTGGAGAGGTATGCAAATAGCCTATTTTATCGCTTAAGCAAACCTTCATGACATCGATATGTGGATCTATGGGAGCTGTCAGAGATAATGCAGGGCAATCTACTTCTAGAACCTTTCTCTGAAAAAAAAAATGGCGTACTTTAGCAAGTAGATCAGCTCTACTATACAATAAAGAGAGATCTTTTTTAGACACGAGCAACGTAGTCTCCCGTACGCGTGTCTATTTTAACCTTTTCTCCTTCTTCGATAAAGATAGGGATTTGTACTTTTGCACCACTCTCTGTAACAGCTGGTTTTAAAACGCGTCCAGAAGCGGTATCTCCACGTGCTCCTGGAGCTGTTTTGACAATGCGCATTTCCATGAAAGTAGGAGGAGTGACCTCAATCGGTCGCCCTTTATAGAAGATTACATCGTACAAAATTTCTTCAAGTAACCATTGTTGCTTATCTCCTAATAGGGAAAGAGGAATGGTAAATTGTTCAAAAGAGTGATCGTCCATAAAAACAACTCCATCAAATTCTTTGTATAACATACGCATCTTTAGCTCTTCTACATCTGCAGCTGTTACCTTTTCCCCTGATTTAAAAGTTTTTTCCATAACACGTCCTGTCATCAAATGCTTGAGTTTAATACGATTGAAGGGTTGGCCTTTTCCCGGTTTAACAAATTCATTGCTAACAACGGTATAGGGTTCCTTTTCGATTTCTACTTTAAAACCACCTCTTAGATCACTTGTGCTATATTGGGACATGTCGTTCCTCTTTTAAAAAGACCATTTTGAATAACAAGTGTTTAAAATGCAAGATTTCAAGCCTATTTACACAATCGGTGTCGCTTAAAAAGCTAAGAAAGATTTTTTGCAAAATGATTCCATTTTATTCTATGTCTATTAAACGGAAACAGTTTTTCCATTATATAACGTTTGTAGGAAAATAGCCTAATACCCACCTAGTTTGGGAAAAGTTATGATTGTTACTCAAGTGGTCTTAAAGTCTAATTCCGCATGTAATTTTTGTAAGCGATTAACTTGTAAAGTTAGGGCCAAGTGCAGTTCTTTTTTCTCTGATAAAAGAGATCTATGTTCAGATAAAACCGATTGCAGATCAGAACGTATTTTTTGTAATTCGCTAGAAACTACAAATAGTTCTTGACGTGTCTCCTGCAGACGAGCGTTTTCTAATGTGTATTGTATTTGTAATCCAGACAGTTGAGTAGATATTTGCTCTGTTTGAACTTGTAAATCGGTGTAACTTTTAAGAGCATTTGCTAATTGATCATGATTACAAGAGATTTGTTGATGTAGGTAATTTAACTCTTTGATTCTTTGTAGAGTCGTATCTTCCTTTTGTAAAGATAGCAGTTGCTCGATGATTTTCTTTCCTCCTTCTAATTGATCTGCTTGCTCTGTTGATGTTTTAGAAATGAATTCCATTAAATATTTAGTGACTGCTTGTTGCTTTTCCATAGTTATAAAAAAGCTACGGAATTTTTCCTCTGTTCTTTGAATTTCTATGGTAGTAGGCTTTAGTTCTGTAAGATTGGCGTGTAAATCTTTAGCAAAATTGAGCAGATTTTCGCTGGTTTGATTTAAACAATTTGTATGAACTGCCAACTTTATCATTTCTGTTTTTAAATTTTGATTTTCTCTTGTGAGATCAACGACGGTATCTTTTTGTTGGACAATTAAAGAGTTTAATTCTTGGTTATGAGCAGCAAAGCTCTGATTTTGTCTTTCTAAGTCTTCGACACATTCTCTCATTTTCTTTAAACTCTCATAATGATGTATGAATAAAGTTCCTAAACCACATACGCCAGAGAGCGCTGCAAATGCACTGCAAATAAAGACCGTTTGCGTAAAAAAAGTGACTACAGCACAACAGACAGAAATAATCAGACCTGCCAACATAGTCTTTTCTTTCCAATCAGCTATTTGTGTTATACTCGAGATTTTTTGGTTCATAGGAGAGAAGATGTAATTTGTAGCTGTTTGAATAGAGGAAATAAACACTTTTTTAGCTCCTTATGATAAGGTAAAGAAAGACCTAACTGCAGATCAAATATATTATAAAATTTTTTAAATCAGCAATTAAATTTTTTAAATCGATCCTTATGTCAATAAAATGATCTAAGGTAAAAAAGGGATGTAAGGAGACAATCCATGCGAGAAGAGATTACAGAAGAGCAGTTTGCCATAGAGACACTAGAGCGATATTCAGGATGTGAAGTTGCAAAATTTCAATCAAATCTACTGTTAACCAATTTCCCTAGGTATGTAGAATATTTTGCAAGCAGTAGATCTGTACCAGCTATTGAAGGATCTATGTTTAAAGTGGCTCATTGTCCAGAAGAGGATATCAGCATTTTAGATTTTAAAATTGGCTCACCCGCTGCTGCCTTAGTAGTTGATTTGTGTTCCTTTTTACCGATTAAGGCGAGCTTACTTTTAGGAATGTGTGGTGGTTTAAGAAGGCGTTATCAAATAGGAGACTATCTTGTTCCAGTAGCGAGCATTCGAGGAGAAGGAACTTCTGACTTCTATTTTCCTTCCGATGTACCTGCTTTATCTAATTTTTTAATGCAAAAAGCGGTAACCGATATATTGGAATTGCAAAAAGCAGTTTATCATATTGGCATTACCTATACGACAAATATGCGCTTTTGGGAGTTCAATGAAGAGTTTAAAAATGTGCTCAAAGCCACAAAAGCACAAGCTATTGAAATGGAGTGTGCTACATTATTTTCAGCAAGTTATAAGCGCAAATTTACATTAGGAGCTCTTCTACTCGTTTCTGACCTACCGTTAGCTAACTTTGGAGTAAAAACCAAAAAAAGCTCAGAGTCTGTTTATCAGCGCTACATGGCTGATCACGTTGAAAAAGGAATAGATATCATTAAACGTTCTCGAGAGATGCAAGAGCAACGCATTAAAGGAGCCTATCATCGCAATATTGGAATGGGAGTTCCCAAAAGCCATTCACGTTAAGAAAAAACGCAAAGGTAGATTCAATAGATTATAACAACATAACCTACATTATATATCACACTTTACTTTAGGAAGTACAAATGGATTGTATGGCACTGTTAACAAATGATTTTTTTGGTAAGATCTAACAACCATTACAAGAAGAAGGAAGCCAAGTTAGATGAATAAACGCTTATACCCCATAACGGAAGACCCTTTCAAAAGGCATCTTCATCCTTTGAATGTAAAGATGGAAGAGGACGGCCAGCGTGAATAAGAGATATGGATCTTGGCATACAATGTATACACGTTTTAGGTGGTGCAATACCGGTTAGGTTATAAAGCAGTCCAGAAGGCCCCATTTTTCGCAGAATTTTTCATATGCCCATTGGTTATAATGGCTCACAAAATACCGTATTGCTCCCATGTGATTCACAAATTGCTTGGAAAATGCCACCGTCTTTCTTACAAGCC
>JAITFW010000091.1 GCA_031281085.1 Chlamydiales bacterium
AACCAGGCTTCTTATTGAGAATTTTTTTGCTAAGTTGAAACAATATCGAGCCATTGCTTCCCGTTATGATAAGACTTCTTGTCACTTTTTATCTGCAATTTACTTAGCTGCCTCTGTGATCTGGCTTAATTGTCGACACGCCCTAGTTGTAAAAACATATTCTCTATAATAACAGATAGCTTAATGTTGCGCTGCAGTGCTGTTTGAGCTTGTATAAATGCTTCTAATATTTTCTCTAGAGTTGGCAATGGCTCTTTAGTTTTTTTAGCTAATAGCTGCATGTGATTGCTGTGATAGAACCCTAGTGCTTGATGTTTAAATGCATGTAGATCTCTATACCACTTTAAGATCTCTTCTAAAATGATCTCTGCATTTGTGTCTTCTAATAAAGCGTCTATGCCTGCCATGAGTTGGAGAAACTGACTATAATCTTGAGGAAGGTTTAGATTAAAGAGCTCGGTTAAAAACTTCTGCAGCTTTTCTGATTTTACTTCTGATAACCATTGAGCTTTGGCTAAAGAGCCCTGAGATCTATTTGCTATATTTCTGGCTTCTTCTTTTGTAAGAGTTGTATGCTCTTGTAAAAAGGAGGTGATTAAATCAGAGGAAATGGGAAAAAACCGTACTCTATAACAACGAGAGGTAACCGTTTCAAGTAATTTTTCTATCTGATCGGTTAGTAAAATAAAATAGGTATCCGAACTCGCCTCTTCTAAAGTTTTTAAAAGAGCATTACCACAAATAGCAGAGAGCTTATCGGCTTCGTAAAGAATAAAGACTTTGGCTTTTGCTTCAAAAGGAGGAAGTGAGGTCATTTGCAATAAAGAGCACATTTGTTCCATCGAATACATACCGATTTTTCCTTCAGGGTATAATAGAGTAAGGTCAGGGTGGATATGCTTTCGGATTTTTCCGATGTGGGAGCTTCCCATCAATCCCTCTGCTACTTCTTTTGCTAGAATGCTTTTACCGACTCCATTTTGCCCGTGAAACAAAAGGGTATGTGGAAGGATCTGATTGGATAACATACGCATAATGATCCGCGCTGCCGCTTGATTACCGATGAGTTTGGAAGAATTCATCAAGGTGCCTTTTTGCTATTTCAAATACTTCATTTGGGTTTAACGAAGCGTCTAATAGTACGAATCGCTTAGGATCTTTTTCTATTAGGGCATGAAATGCCTTTCTAATTTTTCTGTGAAACGCGATCTTTTCTGCTTCGATGCGATCTCTATTTTTCATCCGATCTACGCGCTTTAGAGCTAGCTCTGGATCTAAATCCAAATAAAAAGTTAAGTGAACAGATATGTGTAATGAAGCAAATGCGCAAAGCTCTTCGATCTGTCTTTTTTCTTGATGCCTACCTATTGCTTGATAGGCAATGGTAGAATCGTTGAAACGATCGCATAGAACAATTTTTTTTTGTTGTAAAGCAGGGAGAATCAATTCCTCTACGTGTTGAGAGCGGTCAGCCAAAAAGAGAAACAGTTCACACAGATGAGACATTTTATCTTGATGTTGATTCAATACAATTTCTCGAATCAATCGTCCAATTTCCGTGCCACCTGGAGCGCGAGTCTTTACTACATCTTGCCTACTATTTTTCAAGTACTGGTAGAGAGCATCGATAAGAGTTGTTTTACCTACACCCTCCCCTCCTTCAAAAGTAATGAGATGCCCTTGACGTCGCATCTATTTTGAAACCTCGCTAGCTTCTTCAATACGTTCAATTTTTTGGATAGCCACTAAATGATCTTGTCCGTGCAAATTCACTAAGCGAACTCCTTGAGTAGAGCGTCCCATTACTCGCACGTCTTGCATATTAATGCGCAAGGTTTGACCTGTATTTGACATCATAACCACACTATCTTGATCGGTAACTGATACAGCTCCAACTACAGGACCGTTACGATCGCTTGTAATAATAGAGCGCACTCCTATACCCCCACGGTTCGTTTGCCTAAAATCATTGACTTTTGAGCACTTTCCAAAACCCTTAGAGCAAACGACAAGCAGGTTTTGATCACAAGAAACAGCTTCACAAGAAACAACAGCATCTTCTTTATTGCGTAAAAGAGCGCCCCTAACCCCTCGTGCCACACGACCCATCGCACGTACTTGTGTTTGGTCAAAACGAACAGCCATTCCATTTTTTGTAAACAGCATGATCTGCTCTCCTTCTTTTGTTAAACGAGCTGCAATTACTTCGTCTCCCTCATCGATGTTAATTGCATACACTCCTTTACGTCGAGGAGAATTAAAAGCCGTAAGCTCTGTTTTCTTTACAACCCCTTGTTTCGTCGCTAAAAAGATATAATGGCCCTCTTCAAACTTCTTTACCCTTAAGACAGTAGCAATTTTTTCAGAAGGACGTATGTCTTCCAGAAGATTGACTAAAGGCTTTCCTTTAGACCTTCTTCCTGCTTCTGGAATTTCCCATACTTTTAACCAATAACACCTGCCGAAATTAGTAAAAATCAGGAGGTAATCGTGGGTAGAAGCAACGTAAACATCTTTTAAAACATCGTTTTCTTTTTTCATTTCCATACCAATCACGCCTTGACCGCCACGACGTTGCTCTCGGAAGGTATCGACAGGCATGCGTTTGATATAATCATCTTCTGAAATAGTAATAATCACTGGCAAATCAGGGATGAGATCTTCAATATTAAATTCCCCTTCCGCTGCGATGATTTTTGTTTTTCGATCGGAATGATGATGTTTTTTCAGTTCTAAAAGCTCTTCTTTAATGATCCCTCGCACCAATGCTTCACTAGCTAATACAGCAAGAAAATGAGAAATTTTATCCAGTAGTTGGCTATATTCAGATTCAATTTTTTCTCTTTCTAATCCGGTTAATTGGTATAAACGCAATTCTAGAACAGCTGATGCTTGTCTTTCGCTCAATTCATAATCTGCCATTAACTGATCCTTAGCAGCTTCTTTATGATCAGAGGAACGAATGAGTTTAACTATTGCATCTAGATGATCTAAAGCTTTTAAATAGCCTTCTAAAACATGGGCACGAGCCTGCGCTTTTGCGAGTTCGAATCTGGTACGACGACGAACAACGTCAATTCTATGCTCAATCCAAGCAACAATAAGCTGCTTGATATTCATTGTTCTTGGTAAGCCCTTATCAAGAGCTAACATATTACAGCCAAAGGTTACCTGTAGGTCGGTAAACTTATACAATTGATTCATCGTGACATCGGGAATCTCACCACGTTTGAGTTCCAAGACAATCCGCATTCCGTCTTTATCCGACTCGTCGCGTAAATCGCTAACCCCAGTCATAGCCTTAGTGTTGACGAGATCAGCTATTTTTAAAATTAGGTCTGATTTACTGATATTATAAGGAATCTCATCGATAACAAGCTTTTGCTTGTCAGATTCACCCTCTTCGATGTGAATAACTCCTCGCAGAGTAATTTTTCCACGACCTGTGTGATAAGCTTCTTTAACTCCTCGATACCCGCAAATGATTCCACCAGTTGGGAAGTCAGGTGCAGGCATTACTGTCATAATTTCTTCAATTGTCGTTTGCGGTTCATCGATAATCAACAAAGTTGCAGTAGTTAACTCAGCCAAGTTATGTGGTGGAATATTCGTAGCCATTCCCACAGCGATTCCAGAAGATCCATTTGCTAATAAATTAGGAAATTTAGCAGGAAATACAGTAGGCTCTACTCTAGTTTCATCATAGTTAGGGATGAGATCTACCGTATCTTTGTCCAAATCTTCCATTAAAGCCGTAGAAGCATGGGTAAGATGGGCTTCTGTATAACGCATAGCAGCTGGAGGATCTCCATCTACTGAGCCAAAGTTTCCTTGTCCATCGATTAAACGATAGCGCATAGACCAGCTCTGGGCCATACGAACAAGAGTAGGATAAATCACTCCTTCTCCATGAGGGTGGTAATCTCCAGAGGTATCCCCTGCAATTTTAGCACATTTACGATGTTTAGAAGTAGGGCTTAAGGATAACTGTCGCATTGCGTACAAAATACGCCTCTGAGAGGGCTTTAACCCATCGCGTACATCGGGAAGCGCCCTAGAAATAATCACCGACATAGAATAGCGAATATAGCTCTCTTTTACTTCTTCTTCAATATTTCGGGAAGTAACAAGTTCGTCTTTAACATAGGACATGGATGGTTCATTCTCCTTAGATATCCAAATTCTTAACTGATAGGGCGTGTTGCTCAATAAACTTTCTTCTAGGAGGAACCTCTTCTCCCATAAGCATCGTAAATGTATGATCAGCTGCAATAGCATCGGGAAGTGTTACATGAAGAAGAGTGCGCTTTTGAGGATCCATCGTCGTATCACAGAGCTGATCTGCATTCATTTCCCCTAATCCTTTGTATCGTTGAATTTCGATCCCCTTACGTCCATTCTGTCGTAAGAATTCAATTCCTTCTTTTAAAGTATATATAGGACAACATTTGCCCTCTTCATCGATAATATCAAATAACTTACTCCCTATAAGGACAGATTGATCTAGTGTAAAATTAAACTGCGAAAGACGGATCTTCAAGGAATCAATCGTCTTTTTCTCATATAGCTCTACAAAGGGCATTCCTTTAGCACGAAACGTTTGCATTTCCGTCGTTTGTTCTTCAATAGGAATGGACGCTAATGTTTCAGCGTGTTTAGACCTTTGCAGAGCCTCATGCGATAGTCTGATCTCTGTAAATTCCTCCTCTGAGTAAATTAACTTTTCCTCTTCTCCTAATTTTACCTGAAAGCGAGGAAGTCTTCCTGTTTCATCTTTAGCTTGTAAAAATTCACGAAAAGGAATGCTTTTTTTCTCAATAGATAGAATAAATACCTCTACATCGCGGATGAGTTTTATCAATCCCTCAAGCAATTCTTTAGAGAGTGTATCGCTATGACCGACTAGCTGAATTTGAACATCGCTAAGACCTAATTTTAATAGGTATTCATCCATATCTTTTTCGCTGTGAATATAACGACTTGCTTTTTTGCGTGTAACTTTAAATAAAGGAGGCTGTGCGATATAAACAAAACCACTCTCGATTAAAGCAGGCATATGGCGATAGAAAAAAGTGAGCAACAGAGTACGAATGTGAGAACCGTCAACATCAGCATCTGTCATAATGATAATTTTATGATAGCGCAATTTTTCCAAATTAAAATTCCCTTGTCCGATTCCACAGCCAAATGCCGCAATCATCGCACCTACTTCTTGATTTTGTAAAACTTTTTCTAAACGCGCTTTTTCCACGTTAAGAATTTTTCCACGAATAGGAAGAATGGCCTGAAATCTACGGTCTCTACCTGTTTTTGCCGACCCTCCTGCAGAATCTCCTTCTACAATAAATAGTTCACAAAGTGCAGGATCCTTTTCTTGGCAATCGGTTAACTTTCCAGGTAATCTCGCTGTATCTAAGGCTGTCTTGCGCAGGGTTAATTCTCTTGCTCTTCGAGCGGCATCTCTAGCCTGAGCTGCAAGAATAGCCTTTTCTACAATCATGCGAGCAATGGCTGGATTTTCTTCTAAAAATGCTGCTAAGTGCTCTCCTGTAATCTGTTGTACAAGTGAGCCTACTTCATTATTTCCTAGCTTTTGCTTAGTTTGTCCTTCAAACTGAGGATTCGGGACTTTTACAGATAAAACAGCAGTAAGTCCCTCTCTCATATCATCGCCCTGGACTGTCATTTTATCGCTTTTTAACAAATGATGGGTCTTAATATATTGATTTAAAATACGCGTTAAAGCTGTAGAAAATCCACTAACATGTGTTCCCCCCATACGAGTCGATATATTATTTACATAGGAATACAAGTTTTCTGAATAAGTGGTATTCCACTGCATAGCGACTTCAAAGTCAACTACTCCATCCACACCTTCTTTTGATCCATAAATATAAATCGGTTTGGGGAAAATAGGTGTTTTATTTTCATTCAAGTATTCTACAAAAGATTTCACTCCTCCTTCATAACAAAAAACCAACTCTTGAGATTCTGCTTGTCTTTCATCGCGAAAGCGAATAGTCAATCCTTTATTTAAAAAAGCTAGCTCACGAAAGCGCTTCAATAGTAAATCGTGATCGAAGACCAATACGGTAAAAATGGTTGGATCGGGTTTAAAGACAACCTTGGTACCGTGTTCTTTGCTATCTCCTATCTGTTTGAGAGGATGAATCACCTTACCTTTAGAAAATTGAATGGAATAAACTTTGCCATTTTGACGCACTTCAACAGCGCAATTCTCAGATAAAGCATTGACACAAGAAACCCCTACTCCATGAAGTCCACCTGAAACCTTATAGGTACTTTTATCAAATTTACCACCTGCGTGCAAAATAGTCATAACTACTTCAATTGCAGAAACATCCCGACCTTGTTTTTTTGATTCTTGAATATGACGTCCGACAGGAATTCCTCTTCCATTATCTTGAACCGTTACTGAGTTATCCGCATGAATAAAAATAGAAATTTCATTACAATGACCAGCTAAAGCTTCATCAACGCTATTATCCACTACCTCATAAACAAGTTGATGCAACCCATTGGTTTGTGTATCACCGATATACATACTAGGACGCTCTCTTACCGCTTGCAATCCTTCTAAAACGGTAATAGAACTAGCATCATATTGTTCTTCTTTGGTCATTGTGGTCATACCTTATCTCAATTATAGTTAACCGATACGAAAATGAATTGTTTTTATCTCAATAGAGGGAAATTTTTTACGCAATATTTGCAACAAACGGTTTTTTTCATGTTGGGCGAGCAAACTATATAAAGTAGAATTACTAACCTTTACCATTAAAATTCCTTTCTCAAATCCTATTGCTTTAGCCATAGATGCAAACTTCTCCCCAATAATTTCTTGCCATGCCGATACGATTAAATCCGGTCGATCTTTTTGCATAGCAACAATGCGCTCAAGTATTTTAGGCAAGAGGTTTACAAGTAGCTTATTTGTTAAACAACTCTCTTTTCTCATTCTATAAAGCGCTTTGGACATTCATGATCATTCTATAGTAGCAGACTATATTAAAGTCATGGCAAAATTGGCAATATCAAAAAAACAGTGAGCTTAATCCTATGGCTATTAAAAAATAAATAGACATAGATAAAAAATCATTTAGAGCTGTAACAATAGGCCCTGATGCCACAGCAGGATCTATTCCGATTCGTGCAAAAAACAAAGGGGAAAATACACCTAAAGCAGTACTTCCAATACAAGCTCCCATTAACCCTATGCCCACCATAACCCCAACAGCTACAGGAGTAAACTCCGATCCAGAAATCCCTACAAAATCAAGAGCATATACAGAAATCCCACAAAGCAACCCAAAAGTTGTACCAGCAGCTATCCCAATTAGCAATTCTTTTAAAATAGCTTCTGTACGATTCGTCACTGAAATTAATCCAATCGCCATACTTCTTACAAGGATTGTACTACACTGAATACCTATGTTACCAGACATACCTGTAATCAAAGGCACAAAAAACATCACAAAAGTCAAAACTCCCCCATCATATCTCTGAAAAGAGGACATTACCCCTACATTGATTAAGCCAGCACAAAGAGTTACAATTAACCAAGGAGCTCGAGATAAAAATCTTTTTACAAAAGGTTCATGTTCACTAAATTTTTCCGCAGTACCTGCCATATTTGCAATTGTTTCATCAGCAATATCAGCTATAACATCAAGAACATCTTCATTGGTAATCACGCCTACTAACCGATTCGTGCTATCTACAACTGCTAAAACAGTGCTTTTATACTTTTCAACAATTTCCACTACTTCTTCCCGAGAAGCATCAGGTGTTACTTTATATAAAACAGGGCGCATGACTTGCTCTAGTGGCAGATGTGCTGAATTGACGATCAAATTTCTTGCAGGAACATACCCCTGCAGTATTCCTTCTCGATTAACAATAAAAATTTGCCTTGTTAAATCAGTTCCTGGAGTGTCCCTTATATGAGATGCGGCTTCTTTTACCTTTATATCTTTTGTAAAAGAAAAAAATTCATTTGTCATTAATCGTCCAGCTGTATTACGCTGATGTTTTTTAATTTCTCGAATCTTTGCAGCTTTTTTAGATTCTAAGATCTCCATCACTCGTCTAAAACGCCTTTCAGAGATATCTTCCAAAATTTCTACCCCTTCGTCAGGAGCCATCTCTTCTAAAATATTTTTTATTTCTTCATCGCTAATATAATGTAATACGGCAGATCTTGTACTGCTATCTGTGTTAAGCAAAAAAGCAATTTTGTCGTTGTTATTAGATAAATTCTCGTAAATGACTGGCCTGGCACGTGGAGGAAGTTCTGAAGCAGCATAAGCTAGGTCAATTGCAGAATGCTCTGTCACTATTTTTATAATATCACGAACAACAACTGTAGAAGTTTGTTTATGATAAGCAAGTTCAAGCTTTTTTCGCAGGACATAGTGTAAATGGGAAGTTTTAGATTCCGTTAAGCCATGAGAGTCTTTTTGCTCTTCGGTTAGCAAAATCATCTCATTTTTTTCAGAGGCAATTGGCACAAAGCAACCTCCCTTTTAATTCAAAGAGTAAATAGGCTTTATTTATAAACTCACAAAGAAAAATTTACTTTAAACAAAAGTGCACTAAATTCACACAAAGTATATCTTGCAAACTAATATTTTTTCAACGAAAAAACACTTTGTTTCAAAAAATCTAGAAGAGCTTTTACTTCCTTAATATACTCAAGAGAATTAGGAGTTACGCACAGGGCCTTCTGACAAGAAAGAGTTGATAGATTTTCAAGAACTTTGTTGCCGATAAAAGTCGTTTTTTGAGTACATAGTCTTCCTACAATAGGAGCGACTATGCCGAAGCGAAAGACTA
>JAITFW010000005.1 GCA_031281085.1 Chlamydiales bacterium
TAGTCTTTCGCTTCGGCATAGTCGCTCCTATTGTAGGAAGACTATGTACTCAAAAAACGACTTTTATCGGCAACAAAGTTCTTGAAAATCTATCAACTCTTTCTTGTCAGAAGGCCCTGAGTGAATGGTGTGGAATGAGACTGTCTAGTTTCTCTTGGATCCCGATTTCATCGCAAATGGTTGAGACAATCCCCAAGTGATCGAAATTCTTACTCGTATACTCTTCTTGCATGGTATATCCTTATATGTTCAAAAAGACTTTGATTTTATAAGGTAAGATGAGAAAGAATGCTTCTAAAAAATTATGTCTCCTTTGGCTCAGCAGAAAAAATCAGGCGGACGTACTCTGCCTTGCGGAGATGTGCGAAATGTGGGTTTAAACACTTATCTCCCAAATACCACTTATATACTTAATTGATTTAGAAAAAAGATTTTTCAAGAGCTAAATTCATTGAATTTTTTTAATTAGTTGAGTTATAAATCTTGTTCATATGCAACCCAAAGCGAACTTTCTAACAAGAAACCAAAAAGACATCCTCAGAGCACGACATCGCCATGAACGAGATAAAAGGCTATGCGATAGGATAAAAACTATCCTACTCCTAGATGACGATACGATAAAACGCTACTATAAGACCTATTCAGAAAGCGGTAAAGAAGCTTTATTGAATTTTAACTATACAGGAAAGGCTTGCCAACACAGTCAGGATCAGCTCGAGCAATTCAAAATCTATGTAAAAGAAGAAACCCCTACTTCTGCTCAGCAAGCCGTCAATTTTGTAAAAAATCACTTTGGAGCATGTTACACGCCATCAGCTATGGTTTCTTTATTACATCGGTTAAACTTTATCTATAAAAAGCCTAAATTGATTCCAGGGAAAGTGAATGAGGCAGCAAAAGAGCTTTTTTCCCAAGAATTACAAAAACTCGAAAAAGAACTCGCACAAACAGATCAACTGCTTTATCTAGATGGAGTTCATCCTCAACACAATTCTAAACCCTCTTATGGATGGTATGAAAAAGGATCTAAGGCTGTATTGCTTACAAATACAGGACGCAAACGCATCCATATTCATGGAGCGTTAGATGTAAAAGGTTTAGAAGTGACAACTGTTTCCTCGGACTCTATTCATGCGCAGACTACTATAGAATGATTTAAGAAATGGGAAGAAAAATATCCTCTTGCTCAGAGAATTGTTGCTGTATGCGATCATGCTGCTTATTACAGATCAAAAATGGTTGCAGATTACCTAAAAACATCTAGAGTAGAAATCAAATTCTTGCCTCCTTATTCTCCCGATCTTAATCTTATTGAGCGTCTTTGGCGGTTTATGAATAAAAAAGTTCGCAATCATCGATATTATGAAAAATTTGTAGATTTTAAGACGGCAATTTGCTCCTTTTTTGAAAATATTCCTAAATATCGGGAAGAACTGCAACCTTTCTTATCTAGGAAATTTTCTTGCGCCAAAACTTAATTTAAAAAAGTATGAGTATAGACCATCTGCTCCATCTTCGATGAATATGTTTCCAATCTCCAAACCGTTCTGGTAAATCTCTCCAAGGTATACCAGATCGATATCTGTAGAGGACTGCTTCAACAAACAATCGATGATCTTTAGCAGGACTTCCTGCAGATCCCAAACGTCCAGCTAGCAAATCCTTGATTCGTTCCCATTGATCTTCTCTCAACGCATATCGTTTCATAGCCAACTCTTTGAGTTGGCGAGCTTAATCGATAACTAGGTAATTAACCAATCATTTAATTGACGACACGCCCTAATCATCCATTTGATCAAAACTTAAAAATATTTTTTTCTTCTGAACTTGTTTTTGCTTTCTAGAGCCATAAAAAGATCTACTCCAAATGTTTAAATTAATTTATATTATATAAATATATCTAATATTAATGTATAATTTATCATTTCTTAATAGAATGGGGATGAAAAATGGTCGGAGAAATTCTTTATCAAAATTATGAAAAAATCAAAGAACATGCGTTTTTTCATATTCATGAACAAAATGAAAATGGGTTAACTCAAAAGGTTAAAAAACTTAGCGAAAATTATATCCTTTCTATTGTAACACAAGCCCTTATTGGATCACTAGCTCTTAAAGCTTGCGGTTTTTCACTTGGCACATCATTTCCTATTGCTCTTGCTTTATTAGTCACGAAAAGCTTTATAGCTACATGGAATTATGCTAAGACAGCCATTAAGGCTACTTTAAACGATGCAAAAATAGCAATACAGACAACAGCTCAAAAAGCAGTAAGCCCTTTTGTTCGAGTTGCAAACGTTGTTCATACTATTTTTAAAAGAGTGTTCGCAAGTTTTACCTCCCTTGCCCTCCTATCCTTACATCATTTGATGAGAACTACTTACCCTTCTCACTTTAGAAAAGTTGATTGCCCCTTGCCTATAACTCTTCCTGCGATTGAAACTGTTGAAAATCAGGAATTAACGCCTGAGATATCTACTAAAATTCCCTTTAAGCCACCAAGACTTTCTTCTTGTGATTCTGAATTTATCATTCGGGAGGAAGACTCTAAAGAAAGCTACCTCTTAAGAGGTCTTCCCATAGATTTTAGCGCTCCAAAAGAAGAGTTCCTATCCTTTTTAAGAGAAAAACACTTACCTGGAACCCCCATGACTCTTTTAAAAAAGAATGCTCCATGGGTGTTTTTCCTAGAACGCAGTTCAGATCGTTCTTTAAAGGAGTCTACTTCAAAACGTCTTGGAACTGCTGTAACAGATATAAAAAGCATCCCTCATCAACTCCTCTTAGAAGGCATTCCTGTAAATTTACGTTTAAAACTTTAAAAAACGATTTAAAGCAGATGCATGGTGTACAGCGTATGTGCACCTTATTTCATTTCTCATATTCAATCCTCCCCTACTAATTTCTCTATTTAAAAAAAAATTTATAATAAATTAATGTATATTTAATAATAAACCAATATACATTTAATAATAAATTAATGTATAATTCATAATTAATTAAACATTGTTGAGGAAGTAATGAGCATTAATTTAATAAATCAGAGTTTTATTAATAGAAATATTGATTTTATTAATAATATCCAAGAACAAGGGTTTTCAACCTTTGAAAAAGTTAATTCATTTAGCAAAAGTTATATGGCTTCTTACCTATCAAAAGCACTTATAGCATCGGTTGCCCTTTCTTATCTTGGATTCTC
>JAITFW010000031.1 GCA_031281085.1 Chlamydiales bacterium
AAATGATCTGGATTTTGTTCTTCATAAGCGATTCATTTCTGTTCTTCTATTTTTTTGTAAGTGCTTTTCCTTCTTGTGGGTTCTACGTTACCTCTTTGTTTTTTTCGTTTAATCCATCGGTGAATGGTAGCTATCCCTATTTGAAAAAGTTGACTGGCTTTTTTCTTATCGTGATTGCTTTCCAGATATTGAAGGACTCGTTTCCTCAAATCTATTGAATCAGGTCTAGGCTTGTGCTCCTCCACAGTATTTTGTTAGAGAAATGATAAACAGGATCAATTAAATTTTAAAGCACTATAAAACCTAAAAATGGAAAATTCTATTCTCTTGATCATCAGTCGAATCATTATTCTGGAGGGGATTTTTACAAGCTGCTCTCATTTGTTATAGCCAAGATAAAAACCCTTTTAGGATTTTCGTTGTATTTTATTGCCCACATCTTTTGACTTTTAGCTCTAGTTTTGCTACTGTGAGTCTTTTTAATCGTGTAACTATAGATGCAAATATGCTTTCTCAACAAATTCGTGCTCAATTCCTGCAGTATTTTAAAGACAAAGGGCACACAATTGTTCCTTCTTCATCCGTTATCCCTCATGATGATCCTACCTTACTCTTTATCAATGCAGGAATGAACCAATTCAAAGATGTATTTTTAGGTGAAAATGAACGGGGATATACCAAAGCTACAAGTTGTCAAAAATGTATTCGCGTTGGTGGGAAACATAATGATTTAGATAACGTAGGTCATACTTCGCGTCACTTAACTTTTTTTGAAATGTTAGGCAATTTTTCCTTTGGCGATTATTTTAAAGCTCAAGCAATTCAATATGCTTGGGAAGTATCGACCACTATCTTTAACTTTGATGCAGAAAAAATCTGGGCGACTGTATTCGAAGAGGACGAGGAAGCTTTTGAGCTATGGAAAGGCTATTTACCGGAAAAACGCATTGTACGGATGGGTAAAAAAGATAATTTTTGGGCTATGGGAGATACAGGTCCTTGCGGGCCTTGCTCTGAATTGCTTTTTGACCGCGGCCCCTCTTACGACAGGGCTTCTTCTCCTTTAGAAGATCTCGATGGAGAGCGCTTCTTAGAATTTTGGAATCTCGTATTTATGCAATTTAACACAGATGCTTCTCTAAAACAGCACCCTCTTCCTAAGAAATCTATTGATACAGGAGCTGGCCTTGAACGCGTTGTTTCTTTAAAATTAGGGATTCATTCGGTATTTGAAACAGACATTTTCCAAGCGCTTATTGCAGAAGTTGCAAAAGTATGTAATAAACCTTATCGAAAAGAGGATTCTCACTTGGCTTCCGCCTACCATGTCATCGCAGATCATATTCGATCTCTTAGCTTTGCTATTGCAGATGGAGCTCAACCCAGTAATACAGAAAGAGGCTACATCTTACGCAAACTTTTAAGGCGAGCTGTACGCTATGGCCGCATATTGGGACTGCAAAAACCTTTTTTAGCAGATATACTCCCTTGTTTGATAGATACGATGGGAGGTAACTACAAGGAGCTGATAGAGTCACGGACAAGAATTGCTGATATCCTCTCCTTAGAAGAAGAAATTTTTCTACGCACCTTAAAACGAGGTGGTCATATATTAAATACCATTATCGATCAGACGAAAATAAGCTCTAGCAAACAAATTTCAGGCGAAAACGCCTTTAAGCTCAAAGACACATATGGCTTTCCTCTCGAAGAAATTCTACTCATCGCTAAAGACAATGGCTTAAAGGTCCATTTAGATGCATATCTTGCTCTAGAAAACCAAGCAAAAATACGCTCTAAAGCAGCTCAGGTAACCCATCTTCCGCAAACAGAAAGCGACCTATTTAAGGAATACATGAAACACCACCCAACCACTACTTTTTTAGGCTATACACAAACCGAAACAGAAGCTGCTATTATAGGAATTTCAATCGATGGTGCATTTGTCGAAGAGATAAAAGAGGGACAAAGCGGCTATATTCTACTCGACAAAACCCCGTTTTACCCAGAAAAAGGGGGACAGGTGGGAGATACGGGTTCATTGACCCATAAAGAAGCTCACTTTAAAGTCATGCATTGCTACTCTCCTTTTCCGGAAATAATTGCTCACGCAGGGAGATTGGAAAAAGGATGTTTACTCTTAGGAGAGCCTTTAAACGCTCAAGTAGATAAGCAAAAAAGACAAAAAATCGCAAACAATCACACAGCTACACATCTATTGCACTGGGCTCTTCAAAAAGTAATAGGAGCTCATATTAGGCAAGCGGGTTCTCTTGTAGCTGAGGATCATTTACGCTTTGATTTTAATCACCATAAAGCACTTTCAAAAGAAGAGATCCGTCAAATTGAAAGGCTTATTCAAGAAAAAATCAGAGAAGGACAAAGAGTGCAAACCTATGAAATGTCTTTTGAAGAAGCTCAAAAGGACCCTGATATCAAGAAATTTTTTGGAGATAAATATGCAGCTATTGTAAGGGTTGTCGATATTGACTATTCTAAAGAACTATGCGGGGGCACTCATACTGAAAACGTCTCTACCATTGGTTCATTTAGAATTATCAAAGAAAGTAGCATTGCTTCTGGAGTAAGACGCATTGAAGCATACACAGGGGTTAAAGCAGAAGAATGGGTCTACAAACAAGAAGATAGACTTGAAAAAGCAGCTACTCTTTTAAAAAGCTCACCCTTGCAACTTGTGGAAAAAACACAAAATCTCATCGAAGAGAATAAAATTCTTCATGCGGAAATAAAAACCTTGAAAAGCTCACAGTTAAAACAACTTACTCAAATTCTTCTGACTAAGGTACAGTATATTGGGTCTATTCCTTTCCTAGCACAAATCGTAGATACAGAAGAATTACATGCCCTAAACGAACAAATGGCACAAAAACTTACCTCTTATGTCTTAATTTTCGCCCATATAGCAAAAGAGAGTTGCCGCGTGATGGTGAGAGTCTCGAAAGATCTTAACCAAAAAGGAATTTTGGCTTCTTCTTTAATCAAAGAAATTACTCCTATTATTTCAGGTAGTGGAGGAGGGAAAAAAGAAAGCGCTCAAGCTGGAGGCAAAAATCCAGAAGGACTACTACAAGCATTTGAACAAGTACAAAAATGGCTCTTACAAAACGCCTAAAGGAAATTCTAACTACTTATCCCTTATTACAAGAGTTTCTCGATACCCTAGCTCATGAGCCATCTATTCTGATAGAACAGCTCTGGGATGGCCCTAAAGCCGTTCTCATTTGGTTATTATCTCAGATCACAAACAAGCATGTGCTTATCATCAGCAGCGGATCTCAAGACGGGTTACTCGAAGATATGCAGTTATTTTCTTTGCCTCATCTTTGTGAGTTACCTGCTTGGGAAACTCTGCCTGGCGAAGAAATCACGCCTAGTCCTGATCTAATAGGAAAGCGATTTGAAGTACTCAACTCTCTTTTGGAAAAAGATACCCCTCATATAATTTTTGCCACTCTACAAGCTATTTTACAAAAATTGCCTTGTAAAGAAACCATGCATGCACTTTTTCAAAGATATCAGATCGACCAGTTTCTCGATTTTTCCTTATTTATTAAGCATCTGCAACTCTTAAGCTACCAGCAGACAAACGTAGTAAGGAACAAAGGAGAATTTGCTGTAAGAGGAGGGATTGTCGACTTTTTTCCTCCTTCTGCCTTGTCTCCTTTTCGGATCGAGTTTTTTGGCAATAAAATTCAAGAAATTAGATCTTTTGATCCTTTAACGCAAATCACAATAGAAAAACATACACAATGTTGGCTCTGCCCTGCATCTGAGTTCACTCTTCTAAAAAAAACACAACAGCTCGTTTCTTTTTTAGATTATTTAGGCCCTCATACCATTGTCATTTTTAACAACTTACTAGCTATTGAAAATCGTTTGGTCTCTCTTACAAAAATGTCTACTTTACACAATCGTTTACTCCTTTCTTTCCAAGAGTTTTTTTCTCGTATACAGCCTCTATCGCAAATATTTTTAAGCTCTGAGAGAATCGAATCCCTTTCCCTCATTCAAGAAAAACCGACGATATATGTTGGACAAACCTCCCTTCAGCCTTTGCGATTTGAAATATTTAGCCAACAAATACAAACTAAAAGATGTAGACATCCTTTTACTCCAGTAGCTGAGTTCTTCTCTACTTTGGATAATCAAGCATCTGTCCAAGAAGAAGAAATTTTACAAGCTCTACATCGGCATCCTCACATGCAAGTGCATTTTATCTGCTCTACTCTTGCACAAAAAACTCTATTGGAAGAAAAAACCAAGATGCTCGAAAAAACTGACTTCCAAATCGGCTACCTATCTAGTGGGTTTGTCTTGAAAGATGCAAAACTATCGCTCATCACTACAGCAGAGCTCTCTCATCGCTTAAAGCCCAGACGTCAAAAATGGCGCCAGTCCCACTCCATACCCATTTCCGAATTTCATGAATTACTTCCCGGTGATATCGTGGTGCATTTTCATAGTGGAATAGGCCGCTACATAGGAGCAGAAAAGCAGACCAATCATTTAGGAAACATAGCAGAATTTATGGTGATTGAGTATGCAGAAAAGAGTAAACTTTTTGTTCCACTTTCCCAATCTCATCTCATTAGCCGTTATATTGGAACCAAAGATACAATTCCCACATTTAGCCAATTAGGATCGACAAGATGGCAAAAAACGTGTCAAATAGCACAAAAAGCCATTGTGGGATACGCTGATCAACTCCTACGCATGCAAGCAGAGCGCACAGTTCGAGGAGGATTTGCCTATCCAGCTGATTCTGATATCATGATCGCTTTTGAAGAAGACTTTCCCTTTACAGAAACAAAAGATCAAATCACTGCCATCACTGCCATCAAGCAAGATATGCAATCAAAGACAGCTATGGATCGCCTCATTTGCGGAGATGTCGGTTATGGGAAAACAGAAGTAGCTATGCGCGCTGCTTTCAAAGCGGTTTGTGACGGGCACAAACAAGTCGCAGTACTTGTCCCTACCACAATTTTAGCCATGCAGCACTATGAAACATTTTGCCAAAGAATGGCGCATTTTCCTGTCCAAATAGGAGTTGCTTGTAGATTTTGTTCCTCTTCTCAAATAAAAAAAACTCTTCAGTTAGTTCGAGAAGGTATAATCGATATCTTAATCGGTACTCAACGAGTCATTAGTCAAGATGTGCAATTTAAAAACCTAGGACTCATCATCATCGATGAAGAACAACGATTTGGAGTCCGTGCAAAAGAGTGCCTAAAAACCACAAAAATAGGGGTTGATTGCTTAACCCTTTCTGCAACACCCATTCCTCGTACTCTCTATCTTTCCCTAATTGGCATCAAAAAAGTCTCGATGATCAATACCCCGCCACAAGACCGTCTACCTATTCAATCGATCATTGCAGAGCGTAATCGTTCTGTTATACAAAACGCCTTAAAAAGAGAGCTATTGCGCGATGGACAAGTGTTCTTCATTCATAATCGCATTGAAACCATTTTTCAAATTGCCAAAGAACTACAAGAACTAGCTCCAGAAGCTCGTATCGTAGTAGGACATGGACAAATGTCCTCTGATGAAATCGATGCGGTCTTTCATGCCTTTAAACAAGGCGAAGCAGATATTTTAGTTTCTACTACCATTGTAGAAAATGGAATTGATATCCCCAATGCCAATACTATTTTGATTGACCGATCTGATACATTTGGAATCGCTGATCTCTATCAGATGCGAGGCCGAGTAGGCAGATGGAATAAACCAGCTTATGCCTATTTTTTAGTCCCGGCTAAAAAACAACTTCCCGAAATGACTTTGAAACGCTTAGAAGCTCTTAGCCTATCCTCTGGTTATGGAGGAGGGATGAGAGTTGCTATGCGCGATTTAGAGATAAGAGGAGCAGGTGATATACTCGGTACACAACAATCAGGACAAATCTCCTCCATTGGATTCCATCTTTATTGCAAATTGCTAAAAAAAGCGGTACATGCACTAAATAACAATAAAGCGATCTCTTTTACAGAAACCAAAATGGAATTTTTTTTTGATGCGCTCATCCCAGATACTTACATCAATGAACCCACTTTACGTATGGAGATTTACCACCACTTTGGAAATGCTACCACTCCGCAAGAATTAGATGCCCTCCTTGTAGAATTAACAGATCGTTTTGGTGCTTATCCTATACAGATACTTTGGCTCTATCATTTAACACGCTTGAGAATCTTTGCCTCTGCTTATCAATTCACTCTGCTCAAATTTAGTAAGACGGCTCTTATTGCACAACAACAAAGCGGAAAAACCATCTTAAAAAAATCATTAGCCCTACCTAAAATGACTCACCCCAAGCAATTCGAAGAAAGTGTTATCTCTATTCTGAAAAAAGAGTTTCCGATTAAGAGTTCGAGAGCTTTTTTTTCTTAAAACGGAACTTCTTTTACTTGTTAAAAAAATCTGGATATTTACTCAATTTATGCACCAGAGAAGATAGAAAAAGTAAAATTGATCACGAGATATTACAAAGAGCCATTTATAGAAAAAACTACCCATCCAAACCATTTTATACCATTTATCAAAATAGAGTTCTTGCATAACTGTAAATAAACTGTAAAATGATTAAAATTTTAAAAGGATTTAATCATGAGATATGATTGTTTAAAAGAATTTAGAGACGAAGAATGCAGACGATTGACAGGAATAAAACGAACCACATTTGA
>JAITFW010000046.1 GCA_031281085.1 Chlamydiales bacterium
AAAAATAATGAGATGCTATACAATCAGGAGGCAACTGACAGCAAAGAGAAATCTGACGAAATATTATTAAATACTATTTTAAAATAGTTGTCTGTCAGATTAAATCTTGATTTGTACACCTGGGGCATTGTCGTAGCAGCTTCCAGAATTCATACTGAGTTGCATTTTATAGCTTTTTGCTACTCGCCTAAATTCTTCGCTTGTATATTGTGCTCCTCGGTCAGAGTGATGTATCAAACTATTTCCAGGTTTTCTATTTATAACAGCTTGCTGTAATGCTCTTTTAACAAGATCGGTTTGCATCCGTTTACTCATTGATAATCCAACAATTTTTCTGGAAAAAAGATCTAAAATAGCAGCTACATATAACCATCCATCTAAAGTCCTAATATAAGTGATGTCAGCTAGCCAAATTTCATTTGGCTTGGAAACCTCAAATTTTTGGTTCAATAAATTGGGTGATTTTGCTGCTGTATATCTTTTTCTTTTTTGAAATCCGCATTTCATTTTAGCTCTAATCCTATTGAGTCGCATCAATTTAGCCACTCTTTTTCTTGAGCTCTTTTCTCCTTGCCTTTTCAATTCAGCATGAATTCTTGGACTCCCCTATATCTTTCTTTTTGCTTTGTGGATTACCTGGATTTTTTCTATCAACTCTATTCTTTTTTGCTCTTGAGCGCTGGGAAGGCGCTTTAAGTACTTATCATAACCTCTACGTCCTACTTTCCTTATTTGGGCCTTCTTTCCTATGAGAAATGCATTTCTATGCTTTTTCATAAATTCATATTTTATGCTTTCTGTTTTGAAAAGTTGGCAATAGCTTTTTTTAGGATATCACGCTCCATTTTCACATCGGCCAATTCTTTTTTTAAGAAAATAAACTTCCTCATTGCTAGGACGGATATTTCCTTTGCCTCTAAAGCCTTCTTCTCCATCCGCTTCGTAATCTTTTACCCATTGATAAAGCGTTTGCTTGGGAATTCCCAAATCTTCAGCTATTTTCCTGCTGCCTTTCCTGAGCCTTTACAGAGTTGCTCTGCATTTAGCTTACATTCTTTATCATAGCTTCTGTTTCGTCTAGACAGTTAAAATCTCCTATAAAATGATTTTATTTGTCTGTCTTCTATCTGTCCACTAAAGGGTATCAAGATCATTCTTTTAAACAATCATATCTCATGATTAAATCCTTTTAAAATTTTAATCATTTTACAGTTTATTTACGGTTATGCAAGAACTCTAATGTAAGAAAGCAATTCTTGGTTTTTTTGAAAACATCTCTAGTTATCAAAAGGAGTTAAAGGGTCTTCTTTCTAAAAAATTTCCTATTGTAAATTCTTAATTCTAAATTCTTCGAGTATAAAATTCTTCTGAGCTAGCTTCATGAATCGTCACTCCCATTGTCGTAATCAAGTAATGTCTCATTTTTTGTATTACTTGAAATTCTTTCGAGCATTGTGTAATTACTTAAGTATCTAACACAAGCAAGAATGAATATGCAAAAATTTGACCTTATTGTAATTGGTTCTGGTCCGGCAGGAGAAAAAGCAGCCGTCAAGGCAGCTTATTTTGGTTATAAAGTAGCGATTATTGAAAAGGAAGAACTATTTGGAGGAGCTGGAACAGTAACTGGAACCCTACCTTCTAAAACCCTTAGAGAAACCGCTTTGTATTTTTCTGATAAATTAGAAAAAGGTCTTTATGGGATGGATCGTACCTTTTCTTATGAAGCCTCTATGACAGATTTTATGTATCGTAAGAATCTAGTAAAAAGCTCCTCTTCGGAAGAGATTTTTCATAATTTATCGCGTCATCATGTCAGCATTTTTTATGGAGTAGCTAGTTTTGAAGATGCGCACACGATTCATGTACAAGGAAAAGATCCTCTCTTTCTCTTTGGAGAATATATCATCATCGCAACAGGCTCTTATCCCTATCATCCAGCAAATATTCCTTTTGATAATAAACGAGTTCACGATTCTGATACTATTCTACAATTGACAAGACACCCTTCTTCCCTATGTATTGTAGGGGCTGGAGTCATTGGTTGTGAATATGCGACAATCTTTGCAACAATTGGAACCCATGTCTATTTGATTAACGATAAAGAAAAAATCCTTCCTCATCTTGATGAAGAGATTTCCCATACACTTGTAAAAGAAATGCAGAGTTCTGGCATTGACATTCTTTTTAATACTTCTATCGAATCCCTTCATGTCCCTCCTTTTGATCAAACTCCTATAGAAGTTCACTTAAAAAATAAAAAAAATCTAGAAGTGGATATGTTCCTATTTGCCGCTGGACGCAGTGGAAATATAAAACAGCTTAAATTAGAACAAGCGGGAGTCAAAACAGAAAAAAGAGAGCTCATTCCCGTTAATCAGCAATACCGCACAAACATATCTAATATCTTTGCAGTCGGGGATGTCATTGGCTTTCCTGCTCTTGCAAGCACTAGTATGGAACAAGGTAGAATTGCAGTAGCTCATATTTTTCAAACACAAGACCTAGAACACCTTCCTACCTATTTCCCCTATGGAATTTATACGATTCCAGAAGTATCTACTATCGGCTTAACCACTGAAGAAGCAAAAGAAAAAAACATCCTTTATGCTACTGGTAAGGCTTATTATGCCAATATGCCCAGAGGTAAAATTATGGGTACAAAAAATGGGATGCTCAAACTGCTTTTCCGCAAAGACACACTACAAATCTTAGGAGTGCATATTGTTGGAAGAATTGCTACTGAACTCATTCACTACGGTGTTCTTTTAGTAGAAGATAAAAAAACATTGCACCACGTAATCTCCCAAATATTCAACTGCCCTACCCTACATGATCTTTACAAATATGCAGCTTATGATGGATTAATCCAAGTCACGTCTAAATTTAAATAAACGCCAGTATCGTTTAAGAAAAAGATAAACCATTGAAAATGAGCTGTTTTCAAGTTAAAGTGTTTCTTTTTTCTCAGAAAAACCACTCACCCAAAAAGGCTCAAAAAAAAGATTGAACTTTTTTGTCTCTTCGATGCCTTTACTAAACCATTTTCAAAAATGTGTATAGAGCAGGGGATAAAATATAAGAAAAAAGAAAATTCGAAATGTAAGGGAAGTTGGCTTTTCTCTCACTTTTTCCCATTTAGAAAAGCACGAAGTGAAACTCCAAAATCCTGACCTACTGCTATAAGGAGAACCACATCATTTTAAAGCTTTTGTTCTTAAACTCTCTTGAGTTATGTCCTATTTTGAATCATATAGCTTATCAAGAAAAAATCTATTTTATTCATTATAAAAAATTCTTTAATAGACAGAATCGAACACGATCCGTATCCTAAATCTGTTAAAATCTTATTAGATCTCAATTGGGAATTTACATGAAAAAGCAAAAAAAATGGCAGTTATACCTAATCCTTGTTGTTATTGTTCTTACCATATATAATATATTGCCTACTGTTTTTTATTACACTAAACCTTTACATCAACCTATTGAAGAGAAAAGAGCCGAGCAAATCGCTGCCTCCATCTCTGAAAGAGTCAACCAGCTTGAGGCAGAGGCAGAAAAATGGCTATCTTCTTTTTGTCATCTGCTTGAAGTAAAACCACAAGCAATAGCCCTTGACGTCAGAGAACCTCAACTCATTACAATTTCTTTTAAAAACGCAGAAGAAGCGAACCTATTTCGCACGTATTTGCCTAGAGCAGGTCAACTGATCCCTTTTTTACCTGCACAGTTATTTTTACACGAAGATACCGACACAAATAGCAGAACGGTTATTGTGCAAAGGCGCATCCCTATCCATCTTGATTCCCCTACTTATTATCAATTCTCCTATAAATGGGACTCTCAAGGAAAACCCACTTCTTTTTATGAGAAAATTATTCAAGATCGCGCTTTACAAATCGCCTCTTCTGTTGCTGGCTCTACGCAAAATGCTCTTTATTTACAAAACGCTTTAAAACAAATAGATGTGATTCAAGAAGATCAATTTGTACAAATTGCTAAAAATATTCTTAATTTCACCAATGTGTATGGGGAGAGCTCTTCAATTACTGAACGCTATTTTGCTAGCTTTACTCAATGTAATCTAGACGATCGCCACAGTTTTATGCAAAGCTGGATTCAAGGCTTAGATAGCCTACAAATAAAGCTTTTAAAAGAAAAAGAACAGCTTCAAAATAAAAAAACACAAGCGGAAAAAACAGCTGTATTCTTAACCACTTTAGAACAACAAAGGCTTGAATCTTTAGGCGATAAAACACAAGTTCTCAAGCAAGCTATGCAAGTCATCAAGAAACATCTTGACCTATTTGTAAAAGCTAAAAACCCTTTGTCTTATAAAGATTTGCAAAAAGATTTAATACAAGATCATCATATCCAAACCATTGATCTAGAGGGATATAACCCTTTTATTAAAAATGTTTCTATAGATTGGGGTCAGGAAAAAATCTTTTTAGATCTTTATGAAGATGTAAAAGGAATCAGAGAAAAAAGTCTACAGCCTTCTTATCTGGCGGATCAAGCAGATCAATTGCTGTACAATGAAATCGCTTTCATTGCAAGATCAACAGATGAAATCATCTCTCCTTTTCAAGGTCGTTTTGAAATCACATTAAACCAGTTATCCGATAGCAAAAGCTATCTTGCTATGAATCTAGGCCAAATTGCACATAAAATGTCTTCCCAAATTAAAGAAACACTTCTGCGCTTTTGGCATCCTATCCACCCTGATCTACAGCGCAATGCACTGCCCATTTACGACTACGATACTTACAAAGCCCTTCCACTTGCAGAGCAAAAACTAGCTTTAGTCGTCTATGCACCAGCTAGCTATGATACAGCTCCTGTGCCAGGTTTTCGCACCCGCTCTATTTACGTAGTTGCTAAGGGAATGGATAAAATTTTATCTCGTTTGCAAAATGAGGGCCAATCTACTCAAACCAACCAATTTATTCAAGACTTTAATCAGCTTCGTGAAATTCTACAAAAAAACGGCTTTGTAGGTTATTCTACAGCAGGCTATTCCTTTGATCCTGAATTTAGTCAGGATCTAATTTTTGAACAGGAAAATTATTACCAAACCCTACTCAAATCAACAAGAGAAAATTTCAAAGTCTCTGGGACAAAGCGTTTTGCAATTTTAGAATTTACCAATCTTGAGCAAAGACTACTTACCGAAAATAAAATTCTTAATCAAATGCATGAAGACTTACTTAAGTGGCGAGACGATTATTTTGTTGCCCAAAATCAAGCTAGAGGCATTACTAAATACGATGTGCCAAAACCCGTTCGCAACGTTTACTGGAGCAACTTTTGTTTAAGTTTAAAAAAATATTTTAAAGGTGATGATCGTAAGATTTTACGTTGGGGATTAGATCTCTCAGGCGGGAAAACTGTTCAATTAGAACTCATCGATCATAATGGGAAAACGGTAGTAGACCCAATAGATATCAAACAAGGAATCAACGAGTTATACGCCCGCATAAACAAGATGGGCGTATCAGAGGTAAACATTCGTCAAGAAGGCAACACTATTGCTTTAGATTTTCCTGGTGCACAAGGGTTATCGGCTAGCGATCTTGTAAAATCCTCTTCGATGTATTTTCAAATAGTTAATGAAAAATTCAGCCCGAATCATAGAGAATTAGCTGATGCCACGCAAAAATTTTTACAAGAAATTTGGAATGAAGCTGTAGTCACCAATTGTAAAGATATTGAAGACATCCATCTAATTGCAAGTAAACATTTATATGGTGATTCTTTGGACTCAGAATTGGCGCAGCCGCGTTCTGAATCCGCTAAAACACTTTATGAAAATGGGCTGCGTTTTGCTCTTGGCGGTTCTATAAGCAGCAATTTTAATGAAACCTATTCTAAAATTGCCATGTTAAGAGGAAGTGATTTTGCTAGCTGGAATGGACAAACCCACCCTTTGCTTATTGTGTTTCGTAACTTTTCTTTAGAAGGATCTCATTTAGAAAATATCCATGCCTCTTATGACCCTTCAAAAGGAAACTTTCTTGCATTTTCTGTTAAAGGCACCTTCACAGATAAAACAGGAAATAAGCAATACCCCCGCGATAACTTACTAGCTTGGACCTCTCAGTTCTCCAAAGAAAAAGTTCAAGGCACAGCTAGAGAAGCTTTTTCGGCAGGAAGAGGCTGGCGCATGGCTGTTATTCTCAACGGCTCTGTAATCAGCTCCCCTACTTTAGATTCAGAATTAAAAGATAGTGGAATGATTACAGGAAGTTTCACGCAAAGAGAAATTAGCCAATTAGAAGCCGATCTCAAAGCAGGCTCCCTCAGTTTTACCCCTCATATTCTTGCTGAAAAAAACGTCTCTCCAGATTTAGGAATTAAAGAAAGAATACAAGGTATTATTGCAACCATGATTGCCTTATGCCTTGTTATAGCAGCTATGATCAGTTACTACCGCTTTGGTGGAATGGTTGCTTCAATTGCTGTTATTTTTAACCTATTGATTTTATGGGCCACATTGCAAAACCTACAAGCAACTTTGAGTTTAGCTGGAATTGCAGGGATTATTTTAACAGTTGGTATGGCAGTCGATGCAAACGTTTTAGTCTTTGAAAGAATCCGCGAAGAGTTTCAGATAACTGGCCGTATTGCTATGGCTATTCATGCAGGCTATCGCAAAGCTTTTTCTGCAATTCTAGACTCTAATGTCACTACAATTATTGCAGCTTTAGTTCTTCTGAATTTTGATTCGGGACCCATTAAAGCTTTTGCTATGACTATGATTATTGGAATTATCTCTTCCATGTTCACTGCACTTTTTATGACGCGCTTTTTCTTCTCTAAATGGATAGAGAATCCCTATCACAAAAAACTGAACATGTTACATTGGTTCAAAACAAAAGATTTCAACTTTTTTACATACGCAAAACCTACAATCCTTCTTTCTCTTTGTGTGATTCTAATAGGATCTTTTACGCTAGTTACTCAACGCAATACGATCTTTGGTATGGATTTTAAAGGTGGCTATGCCCTTACTGTTGAAGTAACTCCTAATACAGAAAACAACTACAGGCAATCTATAGAACAAGCTCTTGCCCATGCTGGTGCTACTCATAATGAAATACAGGTAAGAGAGCTTACTCCTCACAATCAGGTTCGTATCTTCTTGAGTAAGAGCTTACAAGAAGAAGGTCATCCTTTTGCGAATCTGCCTCTTGAATATACCTTAAAGGAATCTAATTACCCTTATCAAACCAATCCGAAAATTGTATGGGTTGTGCAATCATTAGAAAATTCAGGACTTTCATTAACACCTTCTAGCTTGCAAAATTTAAATAAACAATGGACAGAGGTAAGTGGACAACTCTCCGATACAATGCGTAACAATGCTTTGATTGGAATCAGTATCGCTATGCTATGTATTCTCCTATACATTACTATTCGCTTTGAATTTAACTATGCAATTAGCGCTATTCTATGTTTAGCTCATGACCTATTCTTTACTCTAGCTGCTATTGCAATCTTGCACAAATTACATGTCCCCATTCAAATTGACCTGAATACAATTGCAGCGCTTATGACAATTATCGGATACTCTTTGAACGATACAATTATCGTTTTTGATAGGATTCGAGAAGATATGCAATTTATGCATAAAATGAGCTTAACTGATATTATGAATCACTCTTTAAATGTAACCTTAAGCAGAACCCTCATGACATCAGGAACTACCTTACTCGTACTCGTTCCTTTATTATTCTTAGGAGGATCTACTCTGTTTGGGTTTTCTTTAGTTATGGCTATTGGTGTTATTTTTGGAACTCTATCATCATTGTTCATTGCAGCCCCTCTGATGAAGTTTTTTTATGATTGGGAACTACAGAAATTAAGCAAAATGAAATTAAACGAGCGATAGGATACATGCATGATATTAAACTACTGCGATCCTATATGGGTTTATCCCAAAGTTGATCCAGAATGGCATAAAACAATTATTAAAGAGTTTAGCATTCATCCTGTTACAGCCTATGTTCTAGCTTCGAGAAATTTTAAAACTTTAGAAGAAATACACGATTTTTTATACGCTAAACTCCCCCACTTGTTCGATCCGCATCTCTTTCCTGATATGGATAAAGCTGTGTTTCGCGTATTACAAGCTCTTTCTCAAAAAGAACATATTCTCATCTATGGAGATAATGATGTTGATGGAATTACAGCAGCAGCTCTTCTAACAGAATTTTTAAGATTTATTGGTGGAAATGTTTTTTTCTATATACCCAATCGTAATTTCCTTAAGCAAAGCTTAATTCTCGATGCGATTGACTTCGCTATCCAAAAACAATGTGTATTAATTATCACAGTAGACTGCGGTATTACAGCCGCTAATGAAATTCAAGAAGCCGTTAAAAAAAACATTGACGTAATTGTAACAGATCATCACGAGCCTACAGCGAAATTGCCTCACTGTATTGCTACACTAAACCCCAAGTTATTTAACAGCACGTATCCCAATCGAAACCTTACTGGAGTAGGAGTTGCTTTTAAACTAGCTCATGCTATTACAAACACCTTGATTGCAAATGGATCTATCAGTCCCACAAAAATTGACCTTAAACGCTATTTGGATTTAGTTGCTTTAGGTACAATTGCTGATATGGGCTCTCTTTTAGGAGAAAATAGAATCCTTGTGCGCTATGGTCTACGCCAAATGCGAAAAACCAGAAGAATTGGCCTTGCTAAATTATTTTCGATCTGTAGTCTTAAATTAGGAGAAATCACTCCTATTGATATCGCTTCTAAAGTAGCTCCTCGTCTCAACAGTCTGGGAAGAATTGCAGATCCCCTTAAAGGTGTAGAATTGCTATTGATTCGAGATGCTCATGCAGCAGAATCCTTAGCAAAGGAGTTAGATTTAAATAATATGGAAAGGCAAAAAATCGAACGCCGTGATTCTGAAGATGTAGAGCAGTATATTTTGCGCAATCCCCAAATACTTCATCAAAAAGCTATTGTCATCTCTTCTAATAAATGGCACCCTGGAATTATTCCGATTATTACAGCTCGTATCGCTAAACAATATAATAGACCAACTGTAGTTATTTCTATTGACCAAGGTTTAGGAAAAGGTTCTATAAGAACAATTCCTGAATTTCCTCTTTTACAACATTTACGGGATAACAGCGACCTCTTGGAAAACTTTGGTGGTCATGACTTTGCAGCAGGTCTGACCATTAAAGAAGAAAACATTCCCGTTTTTAAAGAACAATTTATAAAATCTGCTAATCTTCATCTTAAAGATCAAGACATCATTACTAAAATCTACCTAAATGCAAATATCCAGTTTGGAGATTTAACCTTTGATTTTATGGAATCTTTCAATTTGCTTGAACCTTTTGGAAATGAGAACCCCGCCCCCATTCTCTATTGTGATGCTAAACAGATTTGGCCTCCAAAAATCATTGGTAAAACCCATCTTAAGCTCTATCTTGAGCAACAAGATCGCATGCTAGAAGGCATTGCTTTTGGAATGGCTGATAAGAGACAGCGCTTATTTAAAAAAAAGCTCCTATTACATATTGCATTCACCCCTCATGTTAACAACTTCCTAAATAAATCAAGTATTCAATTGCAAATCCGCGACTTTCAGCTTGCTAGTTTTCCTTAAAATACAAACGCATCTTATGAAAAATCTTGATGCGTTTGTTTCAAACAATCCTCTGATAAATTAGGAAACATCCTCATCTATATTGGAAATCATTTTATTCAGATAGCAACTTTGATATTGCTTAATATTATCAATATGTACAATCCATGCAGATCCTTTACGACAAGCTTTTAATAAACCAATACGCGTCGCATAGTAAATTTTTTGATAAGGGACCTTTAATAATTTAGCTGCCTGTTGGATTGAATAATATCCTTTTTTATTATCAAACAGTAACTCTCCATTATGCATAGACTTAGATCGAGAGTATTTCATTTTTGTATACTGGTCTAAATCTTCCATATCGATAATCCAACGAGTTGGATTCTTATAAGCTTTTAACTTTTTTTGTTTAATTGCTACATAAATAGCTTGACGTGTTACTTTATTAATTTTTGCTGCTTCTGACAGTGTAACAAATTTTTTTTCCTCTGCAGGTTCGATCGAGTTCATAAAGACACCTCTAATTTAGAGTTATAATTAATTATAAAAAACACATATTATTTTGTTAAAAGCAAAAAAATCACCTTTACTGCTAATTTAATTTTAAACTAAAGAGTGAATATTATAAAAATATAATTAATATTTTATTTCTATAATATTCTATTTTTCAAAAAAATAAAAAATCATGATTAGATAAAAATTTAAAACTTTTGAAAACAATCCATTTGATAGCTCCTAAGTCTATCTCAAGCGTTTTTTAGTCCATAGCAAAAACAATCTTATTTAGATCAACAAATTTTTGTTTTTTAGCAGAAGCATAAATTATATGTATATGAAAAATTAAATTTTAATAAAAGCATATCAATTAAATCAAATAAATACATTCAAAATTAAATTTATATTGTATATTTTTATAATGAATAACATTATAAAAATCTAAACATTATCGCAGATAAAGGCAAAAATCATTCTATTTCTTTGTACAAACATTGCAATGATTCAAATATATTTAGCCCATACTCATAGACAGTCCTCAACAGGTCTTAGTTTTAAATTAAAATTACAAACAAACGTTTTAATTACGCCTTTAAAAACCATTCAAGAGAAAAGCTAACATAGTTAGACTTGTATTCTATTTTCTTTCACAATTTCTCCATAATCTGCGGCATTTTTCTCGCTATGCAAAAGAATGCTCTATACAATTCATCTTTTAGAAACCTCTTTAAAAGAATGAAGTTCCTTATCTAGATCCTAATCACATTTGAAAGGTTTTTACAAATTTTTCCCCAGAACATCCTTCGCCTACTAAAATATTTTTTACTGCAAGCAAATCGTGAGGAGTTAATACTCTATCAGATTTAACCATCTATGCTGAGTTTCCTATTAACTGGATTCATCAAACGATTGGGCAGAATTTTTTAATGCCTTCCTATAATAGAGTTCTTGCATAACCGTAAATAAACTGTAAAATGATTAAAATTTTAAAAAGATTTAATCATGAGATATGATTGTTTAAAAGAATTTAGAGACGAAGAATTCAGACCATTGACAGGAGTAAAACCAGGGCCTTCTGATACGAAAGTATTAACATATTCGAGTGAAAATTCTAGACAATAATCCTCTCAGATCATTTGGTTCAAATCCCGCATTTCGTCTCGCATCAGCCATACCTCGATCTGGATCAACTATTTTGATAATATTCATTGCTATTCTCCGTAACAGTCCCATATTTTCTGCGACATAACCAGTATCAGCAAGAGACGCATCTTCTTCAAACACAACATCTACCACATAATGTAGCCCATTCTCAATCTGTTTAGGACTATAGTGCTTTAAAATTTAATTGATCCTGTTTATCATTTCTCTAACAAAATACTGTGGAGGAGCACAAGCCTAGATCTTATTCAATAGATTTGAGAAAACGAGTACTTCAATATCTGGAAAACAATCACGATAAGAAAAAAGCCAGTCAACTTTTTCAAATAGGGATAGCTACGATTCACCAATGGATTAAGCGAAAAAAACAAAGAGGTAACATAGAACCAAGGGTGTAATTAAAAGTTTTAGGCAGCCCTCGCCAAACTTGGGCTGATATGACGCCAATAGCGCTCCCAATCACCATTCATTCTCACGCAGCGTAAAGCCAACATATATTCGGCTGTCTCTGGTTTCCACCAAGCACCGGGTATTTTCAG
>JAITFW010000047.1 GCA_031281085.1 Chlamydiales bacterium
TCTCTTTTTGATTGCGTGTTAAAAAGTGGGCTTTTGGTTGCATATAACAGGGTTCTTAGCTGAAGTTTCAAGAAACATTCAAGGGTTTGGTTATCTGTTATGTCTTTTTTCTCATTCTCTTGAGTATAACTAGAAACCCAAAATTCAGGTTTCTAATGCTCTTGAGGACATTAGAAGAAATATATTTACTTCTTTTTTTTCTTTTGCTAAGGTTAATTGCGATATGAATTCTTTGAAACTGGTTCCAGCACAACTTGTTTTACAAAATGGCATGATCTATCAAGGACATGCCCCAAAGTGGTTTAAAGAAGCAGTTTTTGGCGAAATTGTCTTTACAACGGGAATGACAGGATATGTTGAGTCACTAACAGACCCTTCTTACGCAGGACAAATCTTAAGCTTTACTTTTCCTTTGATTGGTAATTATGGTGTACCAGACTCCTCTTTGTGGGAATCTCTAAAAATCCATGTCAAAGGCATTATCATGAATCAAATCTGTCCTTTTTACAGCCACTATCAAGCAAAGACCTCACTAGCTCAATGGCTATACATGCAAAAAATCCCCTTTCTTTCTGGAGTGGATACTCGTGCTTTAACAAAGAGCATTCGAACAGAGGGCAGCATGCTTGGAGCAATTACACAAAAAAATCAAAAAGCGGTGCATTTTGTCCATCCGTCTCATTCTCTTGTCAAAAAGGTAAGTTGTCCGACTTTAAAGCAATATGGGAAAGGAAAAAAAACCATCATTCTAGTCGATTGTGGTATGAAACAAAGCATCCTGCGATGTTTGCTTCATTTTCCCATTCAAATCAAACAAGTTCCTTTTGACTACGATTATTTAGACCAAGAGTATGATGGGATTCTTGTATCTAATGGACCAGGAGACCCTCTGAACTGCAAACAAACAATGAATATTTTAAAAAAAGCCTTAACCAAAAAAAAACCGATTTTTGGCATTTGTCTAGGAGCTCAACTCATGGCATTAGCAGCTCAAGCAAAAACTTACAAACTACCCTATGGACATCGAGGACAAAATCAACCCTGTGAATGCATAGAATCAGGGCGCTTTTTTCTCACATCGCAAAACCACGGCTTTGCTATTGAGGAAAAGAGCTTACCTGAAAATTGGAAAGTTACATTTCGCAATGTAAACGATGGTTCTATAGAAGGAATTCGGCATCGAGAGCTCCCTTTTTTTGCTGTACAATTTCATCCTGAAGCATCTCCTGGTCCTATCGATATGATGGGGTTATTCGAAACCTTTTATAACATGTTATAGGAAATGAAAAATTATAAGCGCTTTCAAGGAAAATCTGTATTAATTCTAGGTTCTGGTGAATTGAAGATTGGTCAAGCTGGCGAATTCGACTATTCGGGAACTCAAGCTATTAAAGCGCTAAAGGAAGAAAACATCCGTACGATTTTGATCAATCCTAATATTGCAACAGTACAAACAGACCCTTATATAGCAGATGAAACTTACTTGCTCCCACTTGATGTAGAAATTGTCTCTCAGATTATTGCTAAAACAAAACCTAGTGGAGTCTTACTCAGTTTTGGAGGACAAACAGCTCTTAATTTAGGTCTTCAACTTGCTAGTAAAAATATTTTTCAAAAACATGGTGTAGAAATACTCGGTACGAACATTTCTTCTATTCAGTTAACAGAAGATCGATATCTTTTTAAAAAAAAGCTCGAAAGCATAGGCATTTGCACTCCTAAAAGCAGATCCGTCAGCTCTATTGCTCAAGCATTAAAAGCGGCAGAAGAAATAGGTTATCCCGTCATGTTACGCCTAGGTTTCTCTTTAGGAGGGCTAGGATCGGGAAAAATCACCAACTCTCAAGAGTTACATACAAAAGCACAAGAAGCCCTAAATGCTTGCTCCCAGATTCTCATTGAAGAGTATTTATTCGGGTTCAAAGAACTCGAGTATGAGATTGTACGCGATCAATATGGAAACGCATTAACCATTTGCAATATGGAAAATCTGGATCCAATGGGAATTCATACAGGAGAGAGTATTGTTGTTGCACCTTCGCAAACACTCAATAATCAAGAATATCATCTATTGCGTCTTATTGCGCTAAAAGCAGCAGAAGCTTTTGAAATTGTAGGAGAGTGTAATATACAATATGCCTTAAGTCCTAGAGATGGCAGTTATAGAGTTATTGAAATGAATGCTAGACTCTCTCGTTCATCTGCTTTGGCCTCAAAAGCTACTGGATACCCTCTTGCTTTTGTGGCAGCAAAACTTAGCTTAGGTTTTTCTCTTGCCCAAATTCGTAATAACGCGACAAAAAAAACAACCGCTTTTTTTGAACCTGCCTTAGACTATGTTGTTGTCAAAATTCCAAAGTGGGATACCCACAAACTACGCTCAGCAGAGCGCAAAATTGGCACTGAAATGAAAAGTGTAGGTGAAGTCATGGCAATAGGCAGAAGTTTTCCCGAGGCTTTGCAAAAAGCGATTCGCATGCTAAACATTGGAGCTGATGGGCTAACTAGCTATCCTTATTCTATTGAAAATCTACTCCAAGAAATTCACGAAGCAACTGATAGGAGGCTATTTGCTCTAGCCCTTTTTTTTGAAAAAGGGGGAACCCTTAAACAAGCACAAGCTCTGTGTCAAATCGACCCTTGGTTTTTATTGCATATCCAATCTATTACTCAGGTTGCCTCTGTTTTAAAAAAACAACCTCTCACCAAAGATTTATTACGAAAAGCTAAACAATATGGGTTCTCCGATCAAACGATTGGGAAAATAAAAAATACCTCTCAAGAAAAAATACGAAAACTACGTCATCGCTATCAAATTTTACCTGTGATTAAACAAATTGATACATTAGCTGGAGAATTTGATGCTAAAACCAATTACCTTTTTTTAAGCTATCATGGCATATGTCACGACATCCAACCATTTAGCCCGCCTCCTATCATCATACTCGGCTCTGGTCCTTATTCGATTGGTTCATCTGTTGAGTTTGATTGGTGTGCTGTGAACACATGTAAAACGCTTCGCTCTTTAAAAGAGAAAACCATTATGATCAATTGTAATCCAGAAACCGTATCTACGGATTATGATGAATCAGATCGCTTATATTTTGAGGAACTTACCTTTGAAAGAGTTCGAGATATTGCAGATTTTGAAAACCCAAAAGGAATCGTTGTATCTGTAGGAGGACAAATTGCAAATAATTTAAGCGTAGCTCTTAACCGATACGGTTATCCTCTTCTAGGAACAAAAGCTTGGCAAATCGATCGTGCAGAAAACCGCCATAAGTTCTCTAGCTTATTGCATACATTAAAAATTGATCAACCAGTATGGACTACCGTCATTTCACTTGTCCAAGCAAAATCTTTCGCAAACCAAGTGGGTTATCCTGTTCTCATTAGACCTTCTTATGTACTTTCAGGATCAGCTATGAATATTGCCTTTTCTGAAGATGATCTGGCTTGTTTTCTTATGCAAGCGACGAAGATTTCCCCTGATTATCCTGTTGTTTTATCCAAATTTATTACAGAGGCTAAAGAGCTAGAGGTTGATGGAGTAGCCAAAAAGGGCATGATTGTTATCGAAGCTATTTCTGAACATATCGAAAATGCAGGCGTGCATTCAGGAGATGCTACAGTGGTTTTACCTCCTCAAAATTTAGATTTAGAAACCATTCGACGCACAAAACTCATTACAAGACAAATTGTCAAAGCACTCGAAATCACCGGTCCTTTTAACATTTAATTTGTAGTTAAAAATAAGGCTATTCAAGTTATCGAATGTAATCTGAGAGCTTCTCGTTCTTTTCCTTTTGTCAGTAAAGTAACCCGTTATAATTTTATTGAAATTGCCACTAAAGTACTTTTAGATCAATCGATCTCAGGTGTTTTTAAAACTCTCGAATTTGATTATGTAGGAGTTAAGACTCCCCAATTCTCCTATCAACGCTTAAAAGGAGCAAGTCCTGTAGCTCATGTTGAAATGGCTTCCACCGGCGAAGTAGCTTGTTTAGGCAGAGATCTACAAGAAGCTTTTTTTCTTTCTTGGATGGCTACACAAGAAAAAGTGAGAGGAAAAAAAATCTTATTTAGCATTGGCGGTGATAAAAAAAGCAAACTATTGGAGTCGATTAAAACGCTTGCAGAGTGTGGTTGGAAAGTTTTTGCTACTCAAGGAACCCATGACTTTCTCAAGAGCCACCAAGTAGAATCTCATTGCATCTATAAGAGTAGCCAAAAAAAGCAGCCTTACCTATCTCACTTCATAAAAAAGGGATATTTTGATTTAATTGTAAATATCCCTAAAGGCACAGGAGCTAATCCTACAACAGATGGGTTTCATATTAGACGCTTAAGCATTGATCATCATGTCCCATTGATCACTAATCTACAAAATGCGCAAGTGTTTTTAAGCTGTCTAACAAAGCTTAATTTGAAGTCCTTGCTCCTTCTTCCATGGCAACACTTTGCTACCATTTCCGAAAAAGATCTCATAAATAGAAAAGAGCTATAAAGTGAAAAAAACAGTTCAGTCTTTTAAAAATTTTGTATTGAAACTGTTTGTAAAGATTTTGCGCTATTTTATCAAACAGAATGCTATACAAGATCGATTTCTAATTATTTCTACTACTGGATTAGGAGATACCTTATGGGGAACTCCTTCAATTCGCTCTCTTAGAGAACATTATCCCAAAGGATACATTGCAATTCTAACAAGTCCTATTGGAAAAGAATTACTGGAAAATAATCCTTATATCAACGATTTATTCTTATTAAAAAAGCCTATAATTACTTCTCTTATCTCTCTTTATTCAAAGCTAAAGAAGAAAAAAATTTCCTATATTTTGTCTTTTCATTCCTCTCAAAGAATCGTTTTACCTTTTGCATACTTACTAGGAGCTAAAAAAATTATTGGTACAGAAGGGGCAAACAAAGGACTCGATTCTTTAATCACACACCTTCTTCCTAAAAAACCACAGCACGAAATTGTTAGGCGTTTAGAAATGATTGCAGCCTTAACAAATAAAAAAACCATTCATCATCAAATAGAAATGACTTTAAGCCAACAAGACAAAAAAAATGCACTCCCCCTAATGGATCATTTACAAGATCATTCGCGCCCTTGTATCCTGCTTCATCCAGGATCTAAAGATCTTTTCAAACGTTGGCCTTCTTCTCATTTTATTGCCTTGGGCAATCTGCTAAGCATGCAACATAAATGTCATATATTTATTACAGGTAATCAATCGGAAAAAGAACTCGTTTTACAAATTGCTTCTCATATTCCTAACAGTACCTCTTTAATAGATTTACCTTTAAAAACATTTGCTGCTCTTATTCAGAACATGGACGCCATGGTTTGCAATGATACAGGTCCCATGCACATGGCCTTTGCTATAAAAACACCTACCATTGCCATTTTTTGTCCTACAAATCCTCATCTATGCGGTCCTTATGCGGTGAAAGACTATACGGTAATCGCAAAGAAAAAAACATGTTCTCCTTGTCTACAAAAAAAATGTGCGAATCCCTTTTGCATGTTACAAATAGGAACACAAGAGGTATATGAAGCTGTTTTATGTCAACTCTGTAAATCTGAAAAGTTTGCTTCAAAAGCTCTGAGGAAACTACCATGAACCATATATTCAAAAATAGAAGCATTATTTCTATGGAAAATTTTTCTAGAGAAGAGATCCTCTATCTTTTAGAGCAGGCACACATCATGAAAAATTCTATTCCTCCACCTTTACTAAAAACTTCTATTCTTGCTACCTGTTTTTACGAACCTTCTACTAGAACTCGCCTTTCTTTTGAAACGGCTATGCTTAAATTAGGAGGTCGGGTAATTGGGTTTTCTGATGGGAAAAATACCGCTGGACAGAAAGGAGAATCCTTTGAAGACACAATGAGAATCGTAGGATCTTTTGCAGATGTCATTATATTAAGACACCCCTCTAAAGAATCTATATATCTGGCTCATAAAAACACTAAAACCCCGGTTATTAACGCAGGCAATGGCACCGAAGAACATCCTACGCAAACGCTAACAGATTTATTTACTATACAAGAAACGCAAAAAACCCTTCAAGGACTATCTGTTGCCTTTGTAGGAGATCTTAAATATGGACGTACAGTACACTCTCTTTGTCTTGCATGTGCTTTATTCGATATGCATCTGTTTTTTTGCGCTCCAGATGGCTTATCTCTTCCTCCAAAGAGCCTTGCCTATTTGACAAGAAAAAAAATACAATTTTCCTTTCATCAAAATTTAGAAGAAATCATTCCCTATTTAGATATCCTCTATATAACACGTCTACAGACACATAAATTGACAGGCTCTGATCCCACTTCCTTCAATCTTTACCCCTTAAGATTAGATCACTTAGTAAATGCACCTTCACATCTAAAAATACTACATCCACTTCCAAGAAATCATGAGCTTGATCCCTTAATTGATCATACAAAATTTGCACACTATTTTCAACAAGCAGAAAATGGAGTATACACTCGCATGGGATTATTACATGCTATTTTACAAGGATCCTTAAAATATGATTACGTTTAAGCAAGTCTCTACGATTGATGGGAAAAGGCTTGATTGGCAAATCCCCTCTTTAAAACAAATGACCTTTGATAGTCATCACCTTACACTGCTACCTGCTTTAATTGATCCACATGCTCATTTTCGTACTCCTGGATTAGAATATAAAGAAGATTGGAAGACAGGCGCTAAAGCTGCTTTGCAAGGAGGAATTACTACTGTATTTGACATGCCTAATACTCTGCCTATTACAAATACATTAGAGAGGGTTTTAGAAAAAAAACAACTTATCCAAAAGCAGTTAAAACAAGCAAACATTTCCTTACGTTTTCACTTATATCTAGGTGTGGATAAAAACCATTTCTCTGAAATTGCACGTTGTCGCAATGAAGTGATTGGTTTGAAAATCTTTATGGGATCTTCAACGGGAGGTTTATTATTAGACGATGATCTATCCCTGGAAATAGCTTTTAAACTTGCTGCAGAAAATGATCTATTAGTTGCTGTGCATGCAGAAGATCAAGGTTTAATTCTTAAGAGAGAAGCTCTATTTTCTACTTACAAGGAGCCTAAAACTCATTCTAAAATTCGCAATGAGCAAGCAGCTTACCTAGCAACTAGTAAAGCTATTGATTTGGCTCGCAAATATCGCACGCGTTTATATCTTTTACATGTAAGCACAAGTCAAGAAATAGAATTGATTCGACAAGCTAAAGAAGAAGGACTTCGCGTGTATTGTGAAGTAACGCCCCATCATTTATTTCTTTCAACAAAAGCATATGATTCATTAGGAACTAAAGCTCAAGTAAATCCTCCTTTAAGACAGCGAGCACACTCTCATGCACTATGGCAAGCTATTAAAGAAAAAATAGTAGATACAATTGGATCAGATCATGCCCCTCATACTCTAGAAGAAAAGTCTGTAAATTATCCTAAAGCCTTATCCGGAATGCCTGGCATAGAAACCACCCTTCCCTTACTTCTTAACGCTTGTAATCAGGGTAAAATACAATTATCCGATATTGAACAACTCATGCATAAGAAAATCCTAGAAATTTTTCGACTTCCTCCTTGTTCAGACGTTGTTCTTATCGATATGCAAAAAACACAAGCTATAGATCCTTCTTTGTTGCAGACAAAATGCAGTTGGAGCCCTTATGCAGGTCTTACTTTAAAAGGTTGGCCTGTTATGACTATTTTAGGAGACAATTTCTATGCCTGCCACTAAATTACCTACTTGGTATCCAGACCACCTTCCCATTTACGATATAAAAAAAAGTTATTTGGAAAATGCAGAAGAGGGTCCTTTCTTCGAAGGAGTGATTCCCAAAAGAAACTCCCCTTCTAAAAAAGAGATGTCTCATTTTTTGGGATTCCCAGTTGCCTCTTGTATTGGTGTAGCAGCCGGACCTTTATTAAATTCCAAGTGGATTGCACTAGCAGCTAAATTGGGATACGATATTCCTGTATATAAAACCATTCGCAGTAAAGAATACACAGCCCATCCTATGCCAAATATTATTTACGTCGATACAAATGGCCCCATACAGGCAAATGATCCTAAATATAGCGTTAAACAAACCCCTTCCCCTCCTAAACAAATAGAGGATCTAGCCATTACAAACTCTTTCGGCATGCCTTCTAGATCACCTACTTTTTTACTAGAAGACATCCCTCGAGCGAATACTTATCTAAAAGAAGGGCAGGTTATGGTTGTTTCTATAGTAGGTTCTTTTCAAAAAGAGCGCTCTTTTATAGAAGACTTTGTAGCTGTTGCCACCTTAGCTAAAGCAGCAGGTGCTAAGATTATCGAAGCGAATTTCTCTTGCCCTAATGTAAAGGCAAAAGAAGGAGCTATCTATATGTCTCCTTCTGCTGTTACAGAGATAGGAAGAGCACTTGTTAAAGCTGTCCATCCTATTCCTTTAATCATAAAAGTGGGTATTTTCCCTTCCAAACAACTATTACAAGAAGTACTAATCGCAGCTGCTCAGAATGGAATCCAAGCCATTTCTGGGATTAATTCAATCCGTTCCAAAGTAGTTGATTCAGTTGGGAATCCCTCTTTAGGTTGCGATAGACTAACAAGTGGTATTTGCGGAGGGCCCATTCTTTCCTCTGCGGTACAATTTATCACACAAACTCATGAAATCATTCAAAAAGAAAAACTCGATCTTACTTTAATCGGAGTAGGAGGCATTTCTCTACCAGAGCATTTTTCTGTTTTTTTAAAAGCAAAAGCTAACGCTGCAATGACCGCAACAGGTATGATGTGGGATCCTTATTTAGCAACAAAATATCATACAAAAGAACAGAGATGATCCAATTACAGACTAAAAAAATGATCCTTGATCTTTTTAGCATAGGTTCAATTCAATTTGGTTCTTTTATTTTAAAAAGCGGCATTACATCTCCGATTTATATCGATTTAAGACGAATGATTTCTTTTCCAAAACTTGTAAAAGAAATCCGCGATGCACTCTGGCAACTTGCCTCTGCTTTAGAATTTAGTTTGATCTGTGGAGTGCCTTATACAGCTCTTCCTATTGCCACAGCGATCTCTTTAGAATATAATGTTCCGATGCTAATGCGCCGCAAGGAAGTCAAGGAATATGGAACAAAATCTAGTATTGAGGGTTTATTTAACAAAAAGCAATTCTGTTTAATCGTGGAAGATGTGATTACTACAGGTCAAAGTATTCTTGAAACAGTTGTTCCTCTAAAAAATCGAGGAATTGTCGTCAAAGATATTTGCGTTGTGCTTAATCGCGAGCAATCAGGTATAAAAGCCCTGCAAAAAAATGGGCTTTTCGTTCACAGTTTACTCAGTATTTATGAAGTCTTGGAAGTATTATACGAAGAGAAAAAAATCGAAGAACATGTATTTCAAAAAGTCACTTGTTTCTTAAAAAATGTATGATAAGAGAATATAGTTACGAGCAAAGAATAGCATTTTGTCCTAACCCGGTTGCAAAAAAGCTACTTAGCATCTGTCAAGAAAAGCAAAGTAACCTCTGCGTTGCAGCCGACTTTACTTCGTCTGAAGCTTTAATTGCCTTTGCAGAGTTAGTAGGATCTGAGATTTGCACGTTAAAAACACATATAGATATTCTCAAAGATTTTCATCCAAATACTACAAAAAAACTTCAAGAGCTTAGTCATAAAGAGAATTTTATGATTTTTGAAGACCGTAAGTTTGCCGATATTGGAAATACAGTACAATTACAATATCAAGAAGGTCCTTTTAGAATGGTGGAATGGGCTGATCTGATCAATGCCCATAGCATCGTAGGCCCTAGTATCATCTCAGCTCTCAAAAATATAGGTCTTAGCTCTAACAGGGCACTACTTCTATTAGCAGAAATGAGCTCTTCTGAAACCCTTGCCAAAGAAGAATATACAAGAGCTACGATAAAAATGGCTGAACAGCATGAGGATTTTGTGGTTGGTTTCATTTGTTTAAAAAAAATTTCCAACAATCCAAAGTGGATTTACTTTACACCTGGTATCCAATTCATTAACGAAAAAGACAGCTCAGGACAAACATACCAAACTCCAGACTCAGCCATCAAAGCGGGCAGTGACATAATCATTGTAGGGCGAGGAATTTATCAAGCAGAAAATCCAAAACAAGCAGCAAGTGAATATCGCAAAGCGGGATGGTCCTCTTATGTCCTTAGCCTATTTTCCTAAGATTTTTATCATTATTGTAAATTGGAATGGAAAGCAAGACACCTTAACTTGCCTAACCTCTCTACATTCATTGGACTATTCTAACTATCAAATAGTCGTTGTGGATAATGGATCCACCGATGGTTCTATTTCTGCTATAAAGCTTCAATTTCCTCATCATCTACTCATAGAAAACCAAACTAACTTAGGGTTCACAGGTGGTAACAACATAGGAATCCGATACGCTTTAGATCACAAAGCGGATTTTATTTTGCTGCTCAACAACGATACTAAGGTTTCTTCTGATTTATTAAAGCATTTTATATTAGGGTTTCAGGAATTTCCTCAGGCAGGAATTCTTGGCGCTAAAATTTGTCTCATGCAAAATGAGAGTAAGTTAGATCACTTTGGAGGAACCTGGAATCCAAAAAAAGGAATCTTCGATTTAATTGGACTACATGCATTAGATGAGAACTGGAATGAAGCCTTCTGCATCGACTACGTTTGCGGAGCTGCTATGATGATTAAAAAGGAAGTTTTTGAGCAAATAGGATTATTGGAATCTCGCTTTTTTTTGATTTGGGAGGAATCTGATTTTTGTATGCGTGCAAAGCATAAAGGCTTTCAAATCATTAGCTATCCTTCTGCAAAGATTTGGCATAAAGTTTCCGCTTCTTTTAAAGGGAAAACTCATAATATCTATTTTTGGTGGCGTAACCGCCTTCTTTGGATCGAACGCAATTGCGCTTTTCACCAACTTTTAAGCATCTATATACGAGTGTTAATTCCTGAAATTCTTCAACTATTAAAAATCTACTCACTTAAATCTACACAGTTCATTTGTTTTAAGCATTTTTATACCAAAGATGAACAAGAAAAGAAAAGATATAAACTATTCATTTATAAGGCAGCTCTAAAAGGTATAAAAGATTACTTCTTACGACGTTTTGGACCTGGACCCGATTGGGTCTATCATTGTTACTAAAATAGAGTTCTAATTTGACGAAGCTCAGATAAACTGCTATAAGTTAAGAAATAAGACATCTTGTCACAATAAGCATGGCAGACTTGGCAATTTTCAATTTTTACAACTATTGATTTATGACTATTAATAAATTTTTTAAATACTTCTTCCTTCTTCTTCTTTTCGTTTTTGTAAGCTGTGATCGTAATATGGTTATCATAAATGATATCGATGAAAGAGAGGCAAATGAGATCATCGTCTTTCTGGCAAGCAGAGGGATCTCTTCAGAGAAAATGCAAGCTGTAAGCACAGGAGCTGGCACAACAGGGAATGAAGCTGTAAAATGGAGCATCATGGTCGATGGATCTCATTCCACAAAAGCTATGGCTATTTTAAATCAAAATGGATTGCCTCGTAAAAAAGGAATGAGCTTATTAGACCTTTTTGCAAAAGCGGGTTTGATGTCTTCAGAAAAAGAAGAAACCATTCGTTATCAAGCAGGACTTGCTGAACAAATTGCTAACATGATCCGTAAGATCGACGGTGTACTAGATGCAGACGTGCAAATTTCTTTTCCCTCCACTGAAGCTTCTTCCATGACTTATGGAGCGCAACAAGAAAAGTTAAAAAAAATTACAGCAGCGGTTTATGTAAAACATCAAGGAGTATTCGATGATCCTAATGCCCACCTCTCTTCTAAAATTAAACGTCTTGTATCTGGTAGTGTAACAGGTCTTGATCTCAATGACGTTACAGTCATTGCAGATCGTGCACGTTTCATCGATGTCTCATTAACTCCTATAAGCGAGTCTTTAAAAGAATCTGGAAGTGAATATGTAAGTATTTGGTCGATTATATTAAACAAACAATCAGCTTCTCGTTTCCGTATTGTCTTTTTTCTTCTGATGCTTTGCTTATTTACATTTGCTTTGCTTACTGGTTGGCTAGTTTGGAAGTTCTATCCCCTTCTTAAAGAAAAAGAGAACTGGAGAAATCTACTTCAAATCGCCCCCTTTAAAGAAAGAGAAAGAAAAGTAGAACCCCCTGAGAATGAAAAGTAAGCCATGGATAAAGTAGCTTTTTGTACATTACGCTCTCTTATTATATCTTCTCCAAAAAAAAAGAATCTTTTTGCTTGCTTATCAGAAGAGATGCAAACTGAAATACAAACATCTCATAAAGAAAATATAGAGGTAACAGATGTAGAATCCTCTATATATGAACAACTTGATACTATACATTTCTCCTGGTTTATACCACATCTGCGTTCTCTTACAGAAAAAGATGCTAAACTTTTCATCTCTTGCCTATCCCTTCAGCAAATACAAGAGTTAAAAAAAGCGTTAATGCTCTCTCAATCGTTTCCAAAGCCCACAACTTTAGCCAAAAAATACTTAACTCAAGAGCTATGTAAAACGATTGTTCCTAAAAACCTAATCCCTCCTTGCTTTTTACCACAGCATCCTTTACTCACTTTACTCGATTTAAATACTACGCAATTAAATACCCTCATTGAACTATTAGCAATGCATGATTTAGCGGTGGAAATGACCCAAATTATCTCCACGCAAAAGTTAAAATTGATCGATAGCGCTCTTACTAAAGAACAAGCTACTTATTTGAAAAAACTTTCGACTCAAAAAGAGCCTGTTATCTTTAAAAAAATAGGACTATCTGAGTGGAATACAGATGTAGAGATATTAAAAAATGCGTTAATGCAAAGAGGAATTAATCGATTAGCCAAAGCTATTTACCCCATTCATACAAGTTTTACTTGGTATATAAGCCATCATCTAGAAATGGAAAAAGGTAACTTATTAACTAAGTTATCCACTACTACAAATGCTCCACAAACTGCTGACCTGCTCAAAAATCAAATTCTTTTACTCATGAAAACACTTAACTATTAAAGCAAAACTTATGAAATTTCTCACATTCATTCAACAAAGTGAAATACACCCAGCTACAGCAGAAAAGGTGATCCCTGCTAAAGACTTTAGTGTTTTATTAGAAACAAAATTGCTGATTGAGCATGCACAAGAAGACATCGCTCTTTATAGGCAAAAGGTAGAAAAAGAGTGTAAAAAACTACGTGCTCAAGCAAAAAAACAGGGCTTTGATGAAGGTCTTGAACAATTCAGTACCTATATTACAGATTTAGAAAAAAAAGTGCTTTTTTGGTATTCAGAATTACAAAAAAAGGTCCTTCCTCTTGCTCTGCAAGCAGCTAAAAAAATCGTCAGCCAACAGCTCTCTTTAGACCCTGAAACCATTGTGCGAATCGTCTCTGAAACGCTCAAAAGTGTGAAGCAAAGCCCTGATATTACCATCTATGTCAATAAGTTAGACAAAGAGATTCTAGAAGAAAATAAGCCTTCCCTTAAAAAAACCCTTGAACAAATAAAAACCTTTACCATTCAAGAAAGAGATGATGTTGAGCAAGGAGGCTGTGTGATTGAAACAGACAGCGGAATTATCAATGCCAAAATAGATAAACTTTGGGAATCTCTAGAGCACGCTTTTCAAAAATACATGTAATTTTAAAGCATAAACTTTAAAACTCTTAAAACCTCTTTTTCTCTTAGAGAAAATCTAAGAATATACTAAATTCGGTAAAAAAATGGTATTGACATGCGTAAACGCCTTCTGATGTTTCCTTTTGTATTACTAGCCTGCCTTTTTTTAGGAGAGTGTTTATATGCACAAGAAGTAGTCCCCTCTTTACCCTCTATTGAGCAACTAGCACCAACCCCCACCATTTTAGAAGAGTTAACAGCAATCACAGCTTTTGCGCTTTTGCCTTTTGCCATTATGCTCTTAACCTCTTACATTAAAATTGTGATTGTATTGTCTCTTTTACGCAATGCTTTAGGCATTCAGCAATCTCCACCAAATCAAGTCATAAGCGGTATTGCTCTTTTAATGACGATTTATGTGATGTTTCCCACAGCGGTAGCCATGTACAAAGCAGGAGAAAATCAAATTCAAAGTAAAGCTCCTACTCATTTATTTTCCTCTGAAAGTGCTCAATACACAATAGATGTAATCAATGCTACAAAAGAACCTATGCGTGATTTTTTACAGAGAAACACTACGGCTAAACACATGGGTGGTTTTTATCAACTCGCTCAACGCTCTATACCAGAAGCATTTCACGGCGGATTAACACCCCATGATTTTATCATTTTGATTCCTGCTTTTATCACTTCCCAACTCAAAGCTGCTTTTGAAATTGGCGTCTTAATCTATTTACCCTTCTTCGTAATAGATCTAGTAACCTCCAATATTTTGCTGGCTATGGGTATGATGATGTTATCCCCTTTAACAATTGCGCTTCCCTTAAAATTACTATTAATCGTAATGGTAGATGGATGGACATTGATCATTCAGGGACTTGTCTTATCCTTTCGCTAATTTAAGGAAAAAAACCTATGTATAACACAGAAATCTATCAACTTTCCTATCAAGCTCTGTTATTGATCCTTCTTTTATCTGGACCTCCTATTTTAATTAGCACTTTGCTCGGATTAACCGTTGCTATTTTTCAGGCAGCTACACAAATTCAAGAGCAAACACTCTCTTTCATGGTCAAATTATTTGCAGTGATTTTTACCCTGCTCATCGTTGGAGGATGGCTAAGTGGGCAAATTTTACAGTTTACCAATAACATCTTTACCAATTTTCCTAAATGGGCTTCTTAACTCGTATGCACTTTTTGTTGACTAAATTTTTTATAAAAATTAAATTGAAAATTCATGAAAATGATACTATGTGATTGATGTCAAAAATGAGAGGTTTTGCATGCGATTAAGCACAAAAAAATTATGGTTCGCAGCTGTTGCTTTTACATTAATAAACTCTATTCATGCAGACTCCGATGATGCATCTTCTGTCTCTAATTCAGAAGACTGTCTTCCGTGTCTTGAACAGAATGTAGCTACGCCTAACCAAGAAAAGCCTCTTCCTCATTTTGAGCAACACTTGATCAAATCCAATATAGAAAATCGGCTGTGCCTTATTGAAAAAAAATTAAAAAAGTGTCTTAAAACCCTTGAACGAACACAAGATATAAGCAGAATGGTTAACCCTCCTGCTATGCCTTTAACTAGAAATGGATGGGATCTTCAAGTGTCTGCAGATGCTCTATATTGGAAAGTACAAGAAGATGCTCTTACCTATGCTATAGGATTTTCATCCGATCAAGACCTTGGTCAGTCAGCTGCCTTAGTAAAACAGAAATATAATTGGGGATTTCGTGTGGGCCTCGATTGGACTCTGCCTCACGATAATTGGGATATAGCTGCTACTTGGACCCACCTAACGAGCAATAGCCCTCTTAGTAAAACAACAATAGCTGATTTAAAAATCCCTGATATTGAAAATGATCCTATTAGACGGTTTGCTTTAGTGTTACAAGGAATTAATGAGCCTACTTTCAATGGATATTTAAATGCGAGTTCAAAATATCACAATCATCTTGATCAGGTCAGTTTGAATACTGCTCGCGAGTTTTTCATAAGTAAGTGGGTCGTACTACGTCCTTATTTTGGATTAAGAGCAGATCGGCTACATCAAAAATTACATACATACTACTCTGAAAATGTACGAGCTCATGAGGATCAGGCTGGATTTACACCTAATCAAAGCCTAGATGTTCATCAAACAAATAAATGGCAAGGGATTGGGATTGAATCAGGCTTTAGCTCCCAGTTGAGTTTTTGTGGTGGATTTAGTATCTACGGAAACATAGCAGCGGCTGCTGAGTATGGTTTGCAAAAATTACAGCTCTCTCAATTCTCTAATGCTTTCCTCGTTGCTGAACCTATACCAACCCCTGATCTTACTACCTTTAACACAAGCTACCATATTTGTAGACCCATTTTAGATCTGCAATTAGGTTTAGGTTGGGATCGTAACTTCTGCAATGACAGGTTTCACTTCGGATTGAAATTAGGCTGGGAAAATCATATATATTTTAATCAAAGTCGTTTCTTGTTTTTTCAGATATCGAGTAATATCCTTCCTCAACTTACTACTACTTCAACCTATTCAGAAAATGTACATGGGGGAGATTTAACTTATCAAGGATGGACGCTACACGCGAGTTTTGATTTTTAGTGAATATGTATTTTGCTATGATCTTTTCCTGTGATCGTTTATAAGCTCTTACATGAATCCTAATGACTCTTATCTTGCTTTTTTTTCTAAGCTCTTTGAGTTAGATCCCTTTGTGCTTCTTTCCCTATTTTTTCTAGGGTTGATGCGGTTTGCTCCTATTGTAAGTTTAGCTCCTTTTTTAGGGAATAAAGCCCCTAGCACGGTAAAAATGGGCCTTTTGATCTGTTTAACTCTTGTATTTTTACCGCAAATGATCATGACCTCTCAAACAATGGTTGGATTTAATTTTCAATACATCGTTCTTTGTTTCAAAGAGCTTTTTCTTGGATTTGTTCTTGCCTTTTTTATAACAATCCCTTTCTACATTGCAGAAACAGCTGGGGTAAATATCGATTTTCTCAGAGGATCTTCCGCTTTGCAAGTGACAGATCCTTTTATGCAAACCCCTTCTTCTTCTATTGGTATTTTCTACAATTACATCATGATCGTAGTCTTCTATCAAATCAACGGCATCTTTTATTTTTTTAACGCTCTTTTCGATTTTTATGCAATTATTCCCATAGATAAAATGCTTCCGTCACATTTTTTCACTTTCCAAGCAGCTTTTTGGCAAAGCGTTTGGGTATTAGTGGGTAAAATCGTATCGATTGGTATTCAATTATCAGCTCCATCTATCATTGCTATATTAATGACGGAAATGTTTTTAGGAATCGCTAACAGATTAGCACCCCAAGTACAAATTGCTTTTTTAGGTATGTCGCTTAAGTCATTACTTGGACTTGCAGTTCTTTGTGCTGCATGGTTTTTTATTTTGCAACAAATGGGTATACAATCATTAGGATACCTAAAAGATCTAGAAGTGATTTTAAAGAGCTTCCAATAGCATTTAAAATGAGCCTATTCTATGGCACTGTCAACAAATGATTTTTTTTGGTATGGAAAAGCACATGTAAACCTTGACCCCCTAGAGGTACAACAAATATAGAGATTTAAATTTAAATATTTAATCAAGAAGTGTATGATCAATAGGATGGCATATTCTCATGATTTAAGAACAAAGGCCCTAGACTACATAGAGCGGGGCAAATCAAAGGTGGAAACAAGTCAGATTTTTGGAGTAACTGTGCAAACCCTAATCGCTTGGTGCAAACGCAAAAGACAAGGGAAATGAGCTCCAAATACGACGAGAAACAGAAAACCTCAAGGCGTATATACTCGAAAAATTTAGAATTAAGAATTTACAATAGGAAATCTTTTAGAAAGAAGACCCTTTAACTCCTTTTGATAACAAGAGATGTTTTCAAAAAAACCAAGAATTGCTTTCTTAGAACCTGTTTTCACAATTTAAATGAAATTGTGTAAAATCTTTGGATAAGAGGAAGTTATGACTTATCCAAGCGATCTAAACGATGCACAATGGGAACAGATTCAAGATCGCTTTAATACCGGTAATTATGGTAAAAACCGTAAGTATAGTCAAAGAGTTTTGATA
>JAITFW010000038.1 GCA_031281085.1 Chlamydiales bacterium
CTCAACGAAATCGTTATTGGTAGTCTGAAACGGTTTAAGATCATATCCGACCGGTATAGAAATAGGCGTAAAAGATTCTCCTTACGCTTCAATCTCATCGCGGGAATCTACAACCTGGAGCTGGTGCAATGAATTTCGAAAGAGGTCTATTGGCGTTAAATTAAGTATTTTATAGGAAAACCCATGCTCCACTTAAATTTACATTTTTCTTGCACTCAAAGACTTATGATATCTGCATGCATAGAAAAACATTCTTTAGAATCTCGCGTATGCGCTGTATTTTCCAGTATTTTTTTGCTAATAGATGCAAGCATCCATTTATGGGCAGTAACTTACAAGGGTTTTGCTTGGACAGCATCTCAAATCTCAGGTAAGAACTCTTCTAACGATTATAAAGAAGCTAGTTCTCACCTAATAAAAGCGCTACTTTGCCTTTCTATGATCCCTTTTGCTTCTTTAGTAGGATTTATATACCCTAGTGTTTTTCAATCAAAAAAACTACAAGAATACTTGGAGTGGCAAACTCCTGCAAACGTCTCTGAAATCATAAAAAATAACCAAACACTAGAAAAAGAACTCAAATCGAAAAACCAAGAAATAGAAAGATTGAAATTAGAAATCGACTCTCTGACTAGAACGATCCCTTCCAGTGCTTCACAAGATAGTTTGCCATCTCTAGAGATCTCTGTTTTAACTGAAAGGACTCATCCAAATTCTTCTTGCGCAGAAGATCTCGGTTCCTCGAGTTCAGATTCAGAAGAAGAATTTGTGGATGCTAGAGAGAATACTAGCGATTTAAACGAAGAAATTGAGAAATTGAAGTTGCAAACAGACCTTCTTCATAAAATTCTTTCTCCAATAGGAACCCTTTGTCCACATAACCAGATTTTGATTATACAAAAAGCTCTTCATAAATCAATGGTAGATACACCTATTATTTACAAGTACCTATTAGATTCAGTTCAGCAAAAAATCACTACAGCATTTCAAAAAAACCTTAGAATGAGCTTTCTACAATTTTGCACTCAAAAAAACCCCGATATAGATTCAACATCTGCTATTTTTACAGATTTATTGAAAGAGCATCCTTTAGGCTGGTTAGAGCTTAAAGACGCTTCCATAAGCACTTTCATTGGATTTGTATAAAAACTATGAGAATCACTTATTTATTCAGTATATTAGCCTTCATTTGTTATACATAAAGAATGTCATTCGATCGTTTGGTATATTTTAGTATTTTAGTATTCACTTGGCCTTTACGTTGGCTCTCTTATCGAAGCATTCATAAGATAGGCGCTTTTCTTGGAACTTGTCTTTTCTATGGGTCTTCCAAGTTTCGTAAGCGCACGTTGAGCAATTTGAGCCTGGCTAGCAGTTTACAGCTTTCTAAGAAAGAAGTGGTTTCTCTAGCTAAACGCTCTATACAAAATGTAATGATCACCTGTTTAGAATACCCTAAGCTCTCTAAAGAAAAAAACATCCACCATCTTGTGCAGTGCGAAAATCCAGAACAAGTAGAGAATCTGTACAAGGCGGGAACATCCCCGATCTTTTTTTGTGGACACCAAGCAAATTGGGAACTTTTTTTTCTAGAAGGAACAAAACGTATGCGAGGCGTTGCCATAGGAAGACCTATTAAAAATCGATTTCTGTATAACTGGGCTCTTAAAATCAGGCAAAAATACGGCGGCAAGATCATTCATCCCAAAGAAGCCGTAAAAGAAGGATTAAAAGCTTTAAGAACAGGGTCCTTTTTAGGAATTGTCGGTGATCAAGGAATGCCAGAGAGCGGTTTGTGTTCTTCTTTCTTAGGTAGAAAAGCCTGGACATCTCCTATACCTGCATTGCTATCTTATCGAACAGGATCTCCTCTTGTGGTAGCAACTATGAAGCGTCAAAAAACAGGCTATCGCATTCGGTATTCCGAGCCTATTTGGCCTAATCGAAAAGCTCCTGCTCATCAAGAAATCGAGAGAATGATGCTACAGGCCTTATCTATACTAGAAACAAGTATTATGGAAAAACCAGAACAATGGCTTTGGCTACATAACCGCTGGAAACAACAAACGTTAAAGAGAATAAAAGGAAAGTTTTGTTTTGACTCTATTTGTATCATTTTGCCCCAAGAAAGGCCTTTATTTGAAAAAATCGCATCTGATTTGGTAACCTTTCGCGAAGTGTATCCACATGAATTCATTACCCTTAAAGTTCCTAAAAGCTACTCTGTACAAATCAAAGATATGCAAGTAGAGTATTATGAAAAAGAAGAGGATCTTTTGCAAAGCTCCTTCTATTACAAGTTAATCTATAACTTTTCTTCCTGTTATAAGCTCTATCGTTACTTTTTAAAACGATCTGCTTTCCAGATTATCTCTTTAGAACAGCTATATCGCTTAGGAAATACGCAAGACGATCAACCTTTTTCTCAGGCTTTAAAAAGGGCGGTTTTACGTGCCCCATAACCGATTTTTTTTGGAATCTTCTTTTCGAAAAATGGATATCTTATCTGTTACTGGTAAAGAATTCCATCACCTGAATGTGAGCCGTATTCGTTTAAAAGAGAAAGTGGAATTGGTAAACGGAAAAAGACAGCTAGCTATCGGATCTGTTGTACAAATAGGAAAAACATGTATACAAGTAGAAATAGTATCCGTAGTAACAGAAGGTGCTAAACCAAGTATAGTTATAGCTCAAGGAATTGCTAAGATGAACCACTTAGAATGGATCATAGAAAAAGCAACAGAGCTGAATGCGACAAAATGTTGGCTTTTTCCCGGGGAACTGAGTGAGAAAAAAGGGATTTCTGACCAGCAACTACATCGTCTACAAGCTCTTTCTATTACAGCTCTTAAGCAATGTGGCAGACTCGATTTACCGAGCATAGAAATAAAACCTCCTCTTACCCAATGGCAGAAGACAAAAGCGACTATGTTCGTTGGCGATCCTTCTATACAAAACCCTTTTTTATGGGAAATTCCTAAACATGAATTCACCTCTCCTATTATTGTTTGTATCGGACCAGAAAAGGGATTGTCTGATAGAGAAAAATCTTACCTAATCTCACATTTATACGCTAAGCCTACACGCCTTCATCCAAATATTCTAAGAACGGAAACAGCTAGTTTAGTAGCACTTAGTTTAATACAATCTAAAATAAAAACGTAATTAACAGTAAACCATTGAATTATTTATATAATAAATATAGGATAAAACTATAAACTAAGGAGCATATGTATGAGCACTTTTCAACCCTCTTCAGGAGCTCATCCTCTTTTTATCAAAGAGGCTGAAAAATTAAAGGCAAAAATCGATTCTTTAATTTCTAAGATGCAACAAGATGAATCCTTTAGTCCTAGCCGTGAAGAAATAGGAAAGCATGCAAAAACTTTGATTGATTTAATGAATCAATATCACGATCAAGTCTACAACCATGAAAAATTTCTTAAGGCAGCTTTGATCGATCTAACTACTATTCCAGAAATGGCACCTCAAATGCAAAAACTCTCTTTTTTAACAACTTTAAAAGAGGCGTCTAAAGAGTTACAACTATTCCTTAAGTGTTATTAAGAGAAATTGCTACCTCCGATGGTTTCTACAATCATGGTATTAGTTGTTCTACTAATTCCAAAGGGATCTCCTGCTACCACCACTACCAAATCTCCTAGCTGCACAATTTCTTGCTTCAAAGCAAAGTTGCGAATTTGTATAAAAGCCTCTCGGATATTTTTTTGCTCAGAAGATAGCGCAGGAGTAACGCCCCATTCAAGAGCTAATTGATGGTATACTTTAACATGGGAGGTTAAAGCAATAACCGGAATTTCTGGACGAAGGCGGGATAGAGCTCGTGCAGAAAACCCGCTATTGGTAAAAACAAAAATGGCCTTTGCATGAGAGCTGTAGGCAGTCTTAACCGATGCTAGAGCTACAGAGTTTGTTATAGCTATATCTTTAAAACCTGTTGCTGCATCGTTCGCAAACAATTGCCGATAATTAAAATCCCTTTCGCTCTCTTCTGCAATCTCTTTCATCATTTGCACCACTTGAATAGGGTATTTCCCAGAAGCGGTCTCTCCTGATAACATCACAGCAGATGTACTATCATAGATCGCATTTGCTACATCTGAGACTTCTGCACGTGTAGGCAGAGGGTTTGCAATCATCGATTCTAGCATTTGGGTCGCAGTCACAACAGGTTTACCCGCCTGGCGACACTTGCGAATCATCATTTTTTGCAATCGAGGTACTTGGTTTAAAGGAAGTTCTACTCCTAAATCTCCTCTTGCTACCATGATACCATCTGCTACTTGCAAGATGGCATCAAAATTTTGTACGCCTAAATGGTTTTCTACTTTAGCAATGACAAGAATTTCAGACTTTTCTCGGCTCGCCAACAACCGCTTGATTTCTAAAACATGTTCAGCTGAACGAACAAAAGAAGCGGCAATCAAATCAACATCTAATCTGCAACCAAATAGAATATCTTCTATATCTTGCTCTGTCATAGAAGGCAAGTCGATATTCATTCCTGGGACATTTACACCTCTGTAAGAGCGAATAATCCCATGATTTTCTATTTCAACTAAAACTCCTTTTTCAAAGGTTTCTATCACTTTGGTGAGTATATATCCATCATCAAATAAAACTTGAGCGCCTACTTGAAGAGAGTCGAGCACAAAAGAGGGTTGAATAGACACGCCATTAGCATCTCCTAACACTTCTTCTTTGGTAATCAAAATTTTTTGTTTAGGAAACACTTCCAAATGATTATTTTTAATGATCCCTAAACGGATTTCAGGTCCCTTGGTATCTAGCATAATGGCAAGAGGAACGGCCCTCTCTTTACGCGCTTTTTTTAGCATTTCAATGGCTTCTTGGTGCTCTTGAAGATTTCCATGACTAAAATTTAAACGAGCTACGTTCATCCCTGCATCCACGAGTTGTAAAATCTTTTCATAGCTTCTAACAGAGGGGCCAATCGTACAAATAATTTTTGTCTTTCTTAACATGTGCTGTAGATGATTATTTAATGGTTGTCTTAAAAGGACTATGATACTGAATGCTAGTATTTCGAAAAAAGGGAAATCCTGTATGATTTGTTTTCTATGCGCCAGATGATTTTAAAAAAAGTAGCTGTTCACAACTTAAAAGAAGTGAATCTTACCTTAAATCATAACCAACTGATTGTATTTACAGGTGTATCAGGATCGGGTAAATCCTCACTCGCTTTTTCTGCTATTTATGTAGAAGGACAAAGGCGCTATTTACAATCTCTTTCCACGTACGTTCGAAGACACTTAGGAGATCTACCGAAACCAAAGGCAGAAAGTATAGAGGGAATATCCCCCACTATTGCTATTGAACAAAAAACAGCTGGTCGCAATCCAAGATCTACAGTAGGAACAATCACGCAAATCTATGACTATCTACGCGTTCTTTTTGCACGAATTGGAACGACTCATTGCCCTATTAGTAAACAGGTAGTAACCCCCCAAAGCATAAGTCAAATCACACGCCGTATTCAAAAGCTTAAAGCAGGCACTAAAATGTTGATTTTAGCGCCCTATGCCTCCAATAAAAAAGCAGAATTCAAAGAAGATTTTCAAGAGCTTTTGCGTAAAGGATTTACCAAAGTACTCTTAGATGGAAAAATGGTGAATCTAACAGAAGAGATTGTCATTGATGGAAAAGTAGCACACGATGTAGACCTCATCATTGATCGGCTGATTCTCGACCCAAATGAAGAGAAAAGACTTCTTGAATCCGTTTCTCAAGCGTTAGAAGCAGGTCTTGGTGTCATGCGTATCTTCCTTGTCGACACACAAGAAGAGTTGCTTTTTTCAGAACATGCCTTTTCTTCAGAATCTGGTTTATCTTATCCCCCTTTAGAACCCTCTGACTTTTCTTTTAACCACCCTAAAGGAATGTGCCCAAGATGTTTGGGATTAGGAAGAATAGAAAATTTTGATTTGGAGAAAATCATCAATCCTAACCTATCTATTCAAGAAGATTGTTGCATAATTGCAGGCTCCTATAACACTGTGCGCTGGGGTAATATTTACGATAATTTAGCTCGCATTTATGGCTTTAGCGTGCATACTCCTTGGAAAAACCTTTCCGATAAAGCCAAGCAAGTATTTCTATACGGAATAGAACAAAAATGGACACGCATGAAATTTGTCCACCCTATAAAAAAAACGCGTTGGACGGAATATATACATTTTAAAGGCGTATTAGCCGACGCAAAAGGGCGTTATGAGCAAGCCCAAAGTGATCTCTACCGCGCAAAAATGCAAGAATTGCTTGTAGAGTCCGTCTGTCCTAGTTGTTTAGGAGAGCGCATTAAACCCTATCCTGCAGCAACGACTCTTCATGGCAAAAGAATTGCAGAAATCACCCGTTTATCCATCCATGACGCTTATACTTTTTTTGAAAACCTGATCTTTACTGATGAAGAACAGATCATTGCAGAAGAGCTTTTAAAAGAGATCAAACAACGCCTTGCCTTTTTAAAAGGAGTCGGGTTGCACTACCTTAGCCTGGAGCGTGGCGCACCTACTTTATCTGGAGGAGAAGCCCAACGTGTGCGTTTGGCTACACAAATTGGCTCAGGACTTGTCGGTGCTACCTATGTACTCGACGAGCCTTCAGTGGGCTTGCATCCACAAGACAATACCCAGCTGCTGCATACTTTAAGAAAACTCAAAGAGCTAGGCAATACTGTGATTGTTGTAGAACACGATGAAGAAACCATTCGCGCAGCTGACATAGTTGTCGATATAGGACCAAAGGCAGGAAAAGAAGGTGGAGAAATCATCTCTTGCGGCTTGCTCGAAGATGTACTGAACCATCCTTCTTCAATTACAGGTGCCTATCTTTCTGGCAAATTAAACATTCTAATTCCTAAACGACGTACAAGCGCTTCTTTTTTAACTATAGAAGGAGCTTCTCACCACAATCTACAACAAGTGACCCTAAAAATTCCCTTGCGTTTGCTCGTTGCAATTGTAGGAGTATCGGGATCGGGTAAGTCCTCTTTAATTACAGACACTCTTTATCCGATACTCGCTAACACCCTTCACCGTACAAAATTACCTGTTGGAGCCTACAAAAACGTAGAAGGCATAGAAAAAATGGATAAAGTGATTGCCATTGATCAAACTCCTATCGGGAAAACTCCTAGATCAAACCCCGCTACTTTTATTAAACTCTTCGACGATATCCGTGATCTATACAGCCAACTTCCCCAAAGTAGGGCACAGGGTTATACAGCAGGTCGTTTTAGTTTTAACGTCAAGGAAGGCTCTTGCATGCATTGCCATGGCATGGGGATGATCAAAGTCGATATGGATTTTATGGAAGACGAATGGGTAGAATGCTCAGTTTGCGAAGGGAAAAGATTTGATGAAAATACTTTATCCATTACCTATAAAGGAAAAACGATCTACGATGTTTTAGAAATGACTATTGCAGAAGCATCTGTATTCTTTTCCTCTATTCCCCATATCTATCAAAAATTAGACATGCTGCATCAAGTAGGGCTTGACTATGTAAAATTAGGTCAATCTTCACCTACTCTATCGGGAGGGGAAGCACAGCGGATTAAGTTAGCTAAAGAACTCTCTCGTCCCAGCAGAGGACATACTATGTACATTTTAGATGAGCCCACAACAGGACTCCATTTTTATGACATTGATAAACTGCTTCAAGTATTGCAAAAACTCGTTAACAAAGGTCATAGTATTTTGGTAATCGAGCATAACATCGACCTGATTAAAACCGCGGACTGGGTTATCGAATTAGGACCTGAAGGAGGAAAAAAAGGAGGCAAAATCATCGCTTCTACAATTCCTGAAAAACTAGCTAAAATGCATACTCCTACTGCTTTTTTTATCAAGCAGGCATTGAAATCTCTGCCTGTACTACCACCTCCTTGTAACAGAGAAGAATCAGAACGACAAAATCAGGCAATTACCGTTATAAAAGCTTCCCAAAACAATTTAAAAGAAATCGATGTTTCTATTCCTAGAAATCAAATTACTCTCTGCACAGGTCCTTCTGGTTCGGGAAAATCTTCTTTAGCTTTGGAAACACTTTACGCAGAAGGACAAAGGCGTTATATCGAATCTCTTTCTCCTTATGCACGGCAATTTGTCAAACAAATGCCTAAGCCTAAAGTAGAATTCATTGAAAATCTCTCTGCTGCTATTGCAATTGAACAAAAAAACCACGCAGGCAACCCTAGATCCACTATTGGCACCATGACAGAGATCTATGATTTTTTACGTATTCTCTATGCACACTTAGGCATCCCTCATTGCCCTGAGACAAAAGAGCAAATCCGTACCATTAGCAAACAGTATGTGTTAAAGAGTCTCACTCAATTACCTCTACATACTCAAATACAGGTTCTCTCTCCCATAGGAATCAAGCGTTCTGAGAGCTTTACCGAACTTACTAAACGTCTACAGAAATTAGGCTACTTGCGCATTCGTTTAGATCATACCTATTTCACCTTAGATGATCCTATTCCCTTTGATCCCACCTGCAAACATCAACTATTTTTGGTCGTTGACCGTCTACAGATAGAACCTCAAATAGAACAACGTTTGCTAGATGCAATTGAAAAAGCCTCTGATCTTTCTAAAGGATCTCTCGTCGTAGCTTTTGAAGATCAAGACTTATTTTTTAACCTCTCTTTTGCAGTCCCTAGTACCGGCAAGTCTTATCCTCCTATCACACCTCATACTTTTTCGTTCAACACAGAACAAGGAATGTGTTTAGAATGTCATGGCTTGGGATTTCAATATGGAGCTGATCTTTGTAGATTTTCAGAAATCATGAAACTCTCTTCTTATGAACTCATCTGTATCTTTTGGAAAGAAGCTGCTTCTAAATACTCTCTTAACGTTTTTGATCGATTATTAAAAAAACAGAAAATCGACCCTGACCAACCTATGCAATCTCTTTTGCCAGAGCAAATCCATTTTCTGTTTAATGGGACTAAAGAAACTCTTTCATTAGATCATTTAGAACTGCAGTGGTTAGGATTTAATCCTATACTTGCCAACTTAGCAAAATTAGGAAATGCTCATACTAAACAAATCCTTTCTACCTTGCTGAATCAAAGCACCTGCTTTGCTTGTCAGGGAACAAGATTAAACCCTCTTGCTCGTCATGTTACCATTCATCAGGTATCAATCCCAGAGTTATGTCGTTTTCCTATCGACCAAGCTATACGATTTTTAAACTCTCTAACAGCTGATGTTGCATTCATGCAAGATGTTTTAGATCAAATCACTCAACGTTTACAGCTTTTGCAAATGATCGGCCTTGGATATCTCTCTTTAGAACGCAGTGCCCCTACCCTCTCTGGAGGAGAAACCCAACGTATTCGATTAGCCAGACAAATTGGCAGTGGGTTAACTGGCTGTCTTTATGTATTAGATGAACCAACCATTGGGTTGCATCCTTACGATAATGAAAAGCTCAACTGCGCTCTTCTACATCTTTGTCAATTAGGCAATACTCTTATTTTAGTAGAACATGACCCGCTTACCATTCAGCTCGCTGATTATGTATTGGATTTTGGACCAAAAGCAGGAAAAGAAGGTGGTAAAATTACCGCGCAAGGCACTCTACAAGAAATCAAAGACAATCCTGATTCCCTAACTGGAGCTTATTTAACAGGGGAGAAAAAAATCCCTCTCCCTTCCCGTCGAAAACCTCCTTCCTTTATCAAGATAAAAAATGCGCACTTACACAATCTAAAAAAGATCGCAATAGAAATTCCTCTGCATGTTTGGACTTGCCTTTCAGGAGTATCAGGATCTGGTAAATCCACCCTATTAACCGATCTGATCTATCCTGCCTCTTTAGAAGCCATCCGCACAAAAAAATCGGAGCTTATGTATTTAGGTGCTCAGTTTAGTAAACTAGCTATCGATAAGGTTCTCATGCTCGATCAAAATCCCATTGGCCAAACCAATCGTTCTGATATCACTACGTATGTGGATGTACTCACTTCTCTTCGCTTGTTTTTCTCTGCGCTTCCAGAAGCTAAAAGACGGGGACTTACCCCTAAACATTTTAGCTTTAACCACCCCAAAGGAATGTGTACAACTTGCCAAGGACATGGAATAAGACGCATTTCTCTGCAATTTCTACCCGATGTATCCATCGTTTGTGAATCTTGTAAAGGCTTTCGTCTTAATGCTCTGAGTCTTACTGTGACTTATAAAGGCCAACATCTCGGGCATATTCTGCACATGACAGTAGAGCAAGCTCTCTCTTTTCTCCCTCCTATTCCTAAAGCTATACGCATTTTAGAAACCCTGCAAACAGTGGGTCTTGGTTACCTAGCCCTTGGTCAAGAAATAGCCACTCTATCTAGTGGAGAAGCTCAGCGCTTACGTCTTAGTAGAGAACTCTCTAAATCTACACGAGGACACACTCTTTATTTGTTCGATGAACCCTCTGTTGGTCTGCACGCAGACGACATCGCTAAACTCGTTCCCATCTTCCAAAAATTAGTCAACAAAGGCCATACGGTCATTATGATCGAGCACAATCTCGATTTGCTCTCCTCTGCAGATTATCTAATTGACCTAGGCCCCGGCAGTGGCTTAAATGGAGGAGAAATCATGGCAAAGGGAACTCCTGAACAAGTAGCAAAAAGCACTAAATCAAAAACTGCGCCGTATTTAAAAGAGCATTTAACCTTCCTTAAGAAATAAATTTTATCTCTCGTTTTTTTAATTGTCCCTGGATTTTAATATTCCATCCATTCATAAGTAAGCAAATCAATTTATTTGAACAACAAAACTAAAAATATAAGTAATTAAATTAATATTCATTCATCATTATTAGAGTAATCTATCATGACTGTTGCAAATAACGTAGACAACTTAACAAACCTATTTACTACCAATCACTTATTAGATGTTCAGAAAAATCTTCCTCATTTAGAAGAGTCTATAGACAAGGAGATCTCAGATACGGCCCTTGGTGTTCTACGACAACTATCTATGAAAATGCAACTTTTCCAGAAAAACCAAGATCAGCTACTCATAGAAATTCAAAAGCTTCATATAAAGCTAGAACAAGTAGAAAGGAAGTTTACTATTCCATCTCCTCCCCCGCTTCCCCTAGCTCTTTCTTCTCATTTTCCTTCCACCGCAAACAAAAAGCTTTCTATAACAAAACAAGAATCCATAAGATCTGATTCTCCTAATCAAGATTTATTAATCCCAACAAAAACACAAATACAAGAAAAATTAGAGACTTTACGCAAATCTAAAAAAAATGAGGAGAAAATTTGTTTAACTCTGCAAAAAGATACAGCTCTTGCATTAAAAACCGAAACTGGAAATCTTGGCCAAACTCAACCCTTATATGCAAAAAAGGAAGAAAATAAAACTCCTGAAGCAGAAAAAACCATGTCCTTTGCTGAAAAAGTCAACCATTTAGAAACCTGTTTCAAAAGTCGAATTAAATGAGCGCTCATCCTTGATTGAGCACGTCTTTTCATGCTTAATCGCATGACTAGTTCGGTTTTATAAAATAAATTTTCACTTTGAGAATAGAACATTCAAAAGAATAAACAATATAAAAATAAACAGAAGGTTTATTACATGTCTACTATCATGCCTAATACAGCCAACCATACACCTCTACATAGATTACATGAAATCATTCAGGAGTTACAGAAACTAACAAATCAACCATTGGGATTACATTACACTAGTACCCTTCTCCCAGAAAGCGAGAAGGCTTCAGAGCTAAAGAACTCTTGCCCTAAAAAGTACCAGGCTAAAATGACTGGTCAAGAAGGAATGGTTTGCAGATATACAAAAATGTTTCAGAAATACATAGATCAAAAACAACAAAACCTTTCCCCTATCCAATAGGGATCTAAATAGTTATTTAAAATGATTAATACAAGTAGTGATTATAATTTATCACTACTTGTTTAGCATGATTTTTCGATTCATGATTACTTTAGAAGATGAGATAATGCTTCAAAAAGCAAAAAAAAACCTAAGGCCCTTTTCCATTAGAGCTCTTTCGAAACCATTAACACAACTCCAGATAATAAATTCCAGCAATGAGATTCAATCGAAAACCAAATCTTTTCCGTCTATTTCTATAACGATCAGCTAAAATTTTGCATCGCTTGAAACAGACTCGAACCTGGAGCTGTATTAAATGAGTTTCGAAAGAAGTCTCATGAAGCACCGGCATGAAAAGATCTCATTAAAAACAAAAAAATCAAATCTCTTGACTAAGATTTGTCCTTAAACACAAAAAATTTATAACTCTTAATCATACATAACTCTAAAAAATTTTGATCGATTGCTTTTGTAAGAGTTGAATATTGCTTTAAAGTTTCTTTTACTTTTCTTTTAAAGTTAGCCCAAACTTTTTATCTCATTTTGTTTAAACTGTGAAGACAGATTCTAAATCAAGAAGGTTTGAAATTCTCGTCTTCTTCAGAATAATTTCATTTTAAAGCAAGTTCTCTAATTTTTTAATCGTCCATTTTCAATAAGACTTAGCAAAAATCACCCGCCTTGTGCTTTTTTTACCTGTAAAAGGGCAGATTCCCTCTTCTTCCTCATCTAATGGAATACAACGGATGGTAACCCCTAGATCTTGTTTAATTTTTTCTTCTATGTCAGAGTCTTCTGAGAAATGGGTTAGAGCAAATCCTGCATGGATCTCAGGATTTTTAGGATTTTTAGGAGTAAAAAATGCATAGAAATCCTCTTTAGTATCCATTTTATGAGTGTGCATATTTCTAAAATCTAAAGCTCTTTGCAAAAGTGTATCTTGGATGGAATCGAGAATACCCCTAATAGATGAGAGCAATTCTTGTTTGGAAACAGTCTTTTTTTCTCGATGAGACCAATCTCTACGAGATAAAGACAAGAAACCTTGCTCTATGTCCCGTGGACCTACTTCAATCCGAATCGGAATCCCTTTTTTAATCCAAGACCAGCATTTCTCTCCCCCTTTTAAATCTCTTGTATCGACGATGACTTCTAAAGATCTACCTGCATAGGGTAAACAACGAAGCTCTTCTGCTAGAGATTTACAATAATTGAGCACTTCTTCTCTTTTCTCTTCTTTATGTATCACTGGGAGCAGGACAATGTGAGAAGGAGCAATCTTTGGGGGTAAAATGAGCCCATCATCATCGCTGTGCACCATGATAAGAGCTCCAATTAATCGAGTGGTTACTCCCCAAGAAGTAGTCCAAACAAATTGCGACTCTCCTTGTGGATCCTGAAAAAGAATCTGAGAAGCCTTAGCAAAATTTTGCCCGAGAAAATGCGAGGTCCCTGCTTGTAGAGCTTTGCGATCTTGCATCATCGCTTCAATACAATAGGTAGAAATAGCGCCTGGGAATCTCTCAGATGCGGTTTTTTCTCCTTTAATAACAGGAATAGCCAAAAAGTCATACGCAAATTGTGTATACATGTCGAGTATGAGTTTTGTCTCTTCTTGCGCTTGTTCCTTTGTAGCATGTGCTGTATGCCCTTCTTGCCATAAAAATTCCGTTGTGCGTAAAAAGATCCTAGTTCTCATTTCCCAACGAACTACGTTGGCCCATTGATTGATCAAAAGAGGAAGGTCTCGATAAGAAGTGATCCATTTGGAAAAAGCATCACCAATAATCGTTTCTGAAGTAGGGCGTACAACTAAAGGTTCTTCTAACTCCCCTGCTGGGACTAATTTTCCTTCTTGATTTTTTTCTAAGCGATGGTGGGTAATCACTGCACACTCTTTAGCAAAACCTTCTACGTGCTCTGCTTCTTTTTGCAAAAAGCTTAAAGGTATAAATAGAGGGAAATAGGCGTTTTGATGACCGGTTTTTTTTAACATAGAGTCGAGCACTCTTTGCATATTTTCCCAGATCGCATAGCCCCAAGGTTTCATGACCATACAGCCTCTAACAGAGGAACGTTCTGCGAGATCTGCTGCTTTTACGACTTCTTGATACCATTCTGCATAGTTTTCTTGACGGGTAGGTTGAATTGCGGTGCGCTCTTTCATAACAAGCCTCTTTAACAATTTGTTTGCGAATATTTTAAACAAATACGGTTTAAATCACAGGCTAAAAGCATTTGAAGATCTGCCTTTGCTACCTCTATCTGCGCTCTTGAAACAGCTCTATCTCCTAAAAGAGGAAACGTATGCGCATACATAGCATCGATCACCTCTTTAGAACGAATGATTTGAGTGAGATAGTTACGATCAGGGAGTTGAAGACAAATACTTCCCTGATGCAGAAAACCTCTTCTTGTTTTACGTTGAGCGGCCCCTGCTACCTTCTTATTTTTTAGCATCACATCATACTGGGTCGGCTTTGCCATACAAAAATGTTTACAATCTTTAACTAAAGATACCCCATCTTGAGGAGTAAGGTGAAAAGAGGCACTATTTCCTAAAAAAGACTCTATAGAGGATAGAACAATGGCATTAATCAGCGCATAATTATGTAAAGTGTTTACCGAATAAAGTACAGAACTAGCTGGCACTAAAATACTAAAAGCAAAATCCCAAATATGAAAAATCACTCCACCCCCTGTTGGCCTCCTTGCTAAATCAAGCGATCCAATTTGGTCTAAAAAAAGTAAAGAAGCGGGATCTGCAAAATGCCCATAGGTCGCGCTAGGAGATTCCCATTCATAGAAATGAAGCACTGGATTTAAAAAATTTTTAGCATTTTCCAGCAACTCCACATCAAAGCGCATATTTTCCTCGGCGCTTTTTCGCCCAGTGTGTATAATCATACATTCGGTAGTTTCCATGGATTCGCTGTATTTTTTTTAATTCTAAAGCTCAAGAATACCTAAAAAAGAAAAATTGTTCATTTAAAATAACTTATAAATGCGAAAAAATCTCTTGATTAACTTTGTCTAATTTGTCAAAAAAAGGAAAAGGCCTCTAATAAGGATCGGTTTATAAGAGAATGAGTAAAATAAGGTAATATATGTTTGATAAATTTACTAACCGCGCTAAACAAGTCATTAAACTTGCAAAAAAAGAAGCCCAACGTCTTAATCACAATTACCTTGGAACAGAACACATCTTACTTGGTTTACTCAAGCTCGGCCAAGGGATTGCTGTCAACGTACTTCGCAATTTTAATTTAGACTATGACGCTGTACGCGCTGAAGTAGAAAGACTTGTTGGATTCGGACCTGAAATCCAAATCTATGGAGATCCCGCATTAACGGGAAAAGTAAAGAAAGTTTTCGAGTATTCTAACGAAGAAGCCGCCAATCTCAATCACAATTACGTAGGAACTGAGCACTTATTATTAGCTCTTTTACGCCAAAGAGACGGCATTGCTGCGCAAGTACTAGAAAATCTCAATGCGAACCTAAAAGATATTTACCGAGAAATTCTTAAAGAATTAGAAATCTTCAATTTACAGATCCCTCCTTCTGGCATGAGTTCTTCAAATAACCCTAATTACTCTTCTGCAAGCAAAGGCCCAGAAAAAGGAGTGGTCTCAGAAAAAATGCCTGCATTAAAAGCCTACGGCCACGACCTAACCGAAGCTTGTCGCGAAGGAAAACTCGACCCAGTCATCGGGAGAAAAGAAGAAGTGGAGCGCCTGATTTTAATTCTTTGTAGAAGACGCAAAAATAATCCTGTTTTAATCGGAGAAGCAGGAGTGGGAAAAACAGCACTAGTAGAAGGATTAGCTCAAGCTATTGTTAAAGGTGAAGTTCCTGACCATTTGATTAAAAAACGTCTGATTTCACTGGACCTTACTCTGATGATTGCAGGAACCAAGTACCGTGGGCAGTTTGAAGAGCGAATCAAAGCGGTTATGGATGAGATCAAAAAAAATGGAAACATTCTTCTCTTTATCGATGAACTGCATACGATTGTTGGAGCAGGCGCTGCTGAAGGAGCCATTGATGCATCCAACATTTTAAAGCCCGCACTCTCTCGTGGCGAAATCCAATGTATTGGTGCAACTACCATTGATGAGTATCGCAAACATATTGAAAAAGATGCTGCTTTAGAAAGACGTTTTCAAAAAATTCTCGTCGCTCCTCCCTCTGTGGAAGAGGCTGTTGCTATTTTAATGGGCTTAAAAGCTAAATATGAGGATCATCATAAGTGCATTTACACCGATTCCTCTATTAAATCCGCTGTATATCTATCAGATCGTTATATTCCAGGAAAATCCCTACCAGATAAGGCAATCGATTTAATCGATGAAGCCGGAGCTAAAGCACGAATTGCGACTATGCCTCAGTCTCAAGAGATTACAAAATATGAAACGGAAATCGAAAAAGTTCTCTTAGCTAAAGAAACCGCTTTGGAAAAACAAGAATACGAAGAAGCTGCCAAATTACGCGATACTGAACAGAGCCTAAGAGGGCAACTAAAACAGATCAGTGAAAGATGGAAAAATAACAAAGAAGAACACCAAGTCATTGTTGATGAAGAAGAAGTTGTAGAAATCGTAGCTAAGCAAACAAAAATTCCTCTGACGAGATTAACAGAAGGGGAAACTGCAAAAGTACTGAAAATGGAAGAGATCCTAAAGAAAAACATTATTGGTCAAGATGACGCCGTAGGCATTGTTTGCAGAGCTATCCGTCGAAGTAGAGCTGATATTAAGGATCCTAATAGGCCTATTGGCGCTTTCCTATTTTTAGGCCCTACAGGTGTTGGAAAAACGCTATTAGCAAAGCAACTTGCCATCCATATGTTCGGCGGTGAAGATGCTCTGATTCAGGTCGACATGTCTGAGTACATGGAGAAATTTGCTATCAGTCGCATGACAGGTTCTCCCCCTGGCTACGTAGGCCATGAAGAAGGCGGTCAATTGACAGAGCAAGTAAGACAAAGACCCTATTGCGTAGTCCTATTCGATGAAGTAGAAAAAGCACATCCCGATGTATTAAATATGCTTTTACAAATACTAGAGGAAGGACGCTTAACCGACTCATTTGGTCGCCGAATTGACTTCCGCAATACCATCATCATTATGACTTCCAACTTAGGTGCAGATCTTATTCGTAGATCTTCTGAAGTAGGCTTTGCAGCAGGTGAAGGCACTCCTGATTATAAATCTATGGAAGAGACTATTCGACGCTCTGTTTCTAAAGGATTTAAACCAGAGTTTATCAACCGTTTAGATGGAATGATTATCTTTAAACCTCTGGACAGAGCTCATCTTTTTAACGTTATCGAATTAGAGGTAAAAAAAGTGTTAGAGCGCCTATCTAGAAAACAGGTATCTTTCACTCTCGATGAAAAAGCAAAAGACTTTTTAGTAAATAAAGGCTTTGATCCTGCAATGGGAGCTAGGCCCCTGCGTCGCATCATCGAACAATACCTAGAGGACCCCTTAGCAGAACAACTCCTGCTCAATCCAGGTAAAGGTGGGCACTGGTCAATCTCAGCAGACGAAGATAAACTCTTACTCACCCCTCAAGAAGAGTGTTTGATCATAGCTAATAAACAAGCTCCTGCAGAAGGTGGTTAAAAATATTTTTTACATAAGGAGTAAAACTCCTCTTTTTTTTGTTTTTTGTGGTAGAATTATTTTTAAAAAAAGTCGCTCATATGAAAAAAACAGTTGTTGTTGGGATGTCTGGAGGAGTTGACTCTTCTGTTGCCTCCTTATTACTTAAAGCAAAGGGCTATCAAGTCATAGGCCTTTTCATGAAGAATTGGGATGAAAAAGATGAAAATGGCACTTGTCTTTCTGCCTCTGATTTCGAAGACGTCCAAAAGGTTTGCGCACAGATCGATATCCCCTGTTATACAGTAAATTTTGTCAAAGAATACCAAGAATCCGTCTTCTCTCATTTCCTTGCGGAATTAAAAAAAGGTTATACACCAAACCCAGATATCCTCTGTAACCGTGAAATTAAATTCAAGGTTTTTCTTGATAAAGCAATGAGTCTTGGAGCTGATTACCTAGCAACTGGTCATTATTGCACCATTGAAAAGAAAAACTCCTTTTATTTACATAAAGGCCGAGATCCTAATAAAGATCAGAGCTATTTTCTCTATACCCTCTCGCAAAAAGTATTAGAAAAAGTCCTCTTTCCAACCGGACACCTAACCAAACAAGAAGTGCGCTCCATCGCATTATCTCACAATCTCTTCACAGCCAAAAAAAAAGATAGTGTAGGGATCTGTTTTATTGGCAAACGCAACTTTAAAAGTTTCCTTCTTCCTTATCTTGGCTACCAAAAAGGTACATTTGAAAACACGCAAGGACAAGTCTTGGGTTATCATGACGGCCTTGCTTACTACACAATTGGCCAACGCAAAGGGCTAAAAATTGGGGGGGCTGGCGATGCTTGGTTTGTTGTTGCCAAAGATATCAAACGCAACGTTATTATTGTTGAACAAGGTTTAGATCATCCTAGTCTTTATCAATCAGAGCTTACTGCAACGGATCTAAACTGGATAGCGGATTTTCCCCCTCAAACACCTTATCCCTGTTCCGCTAAAATCCGTTATCGACAAAAAGATCAAGCTTGTGTCATTGAAAAAATGTCTCAGACAAAAGCTTTTGTGCGCTTCTTAGAACCTCAAAGAGCAATTACTCCTAGGCAATCGATTGTGTTCTACTCCGGTAATCGTTGCCTAGGCGGTGGAATGATCGAGCCAGAAGCTATCTAGAAGGGTGCTCTAGGCAATAAAGATCCTCTTTAACAGCTTGGTAAACGCTGTTCTTAAGCTCTCTTAACTCATCCTTATTTGGGCTCTGTGTAAATAATCTTTCTTCGAATTCGCTTCTTTTCTTTAGGCAACTATAAATATTGCCTTCAGAGATAAGGGAACATAGTCTTTTTTTCTTAGCCTCATCCATGCTATTCCATTTTTCAAGTGTTATATTGTTTTCAGAACTAAGGTCATAAAGCGTCTGTATCACAAATAGCTGTTCTTCGTTTGATGAAATTTCCTTCTTTAATTTGATTTCTTGAGTAATGGCTTCCTGTTTAAAAACTCGAACCCCTTCGTCGATGATATTTTTTAACGCCAGCCAAGAAGATAACAATTTTTCTAATTGTTTTTCTGTAAATAAAGGGACCCTTCTTCCTTCATGCATAATCTCAGTAAAAATTCCCAATAAGTGCTGTGGAGAGCGTATTTTACTACACTTTACTTCGACACTTGCGAACTCTGTACTTGAAAGATTTTTTAATTTATTTGTTATGAAACCTTTTATCTTTGCTGCATGATACATATCTCTTCCTAAACTATTTGCAAAACAATTCTTGTATACAACGTGTTTTGTACTAGGATGAGTAGGATTCCATCTTTCGATAAACCGACTTCCCTTTTCAGAAACATTCTGAGAAAACGTCAATTTTGGTAAGCCAGAAAGAAATAGATGATTGAAAGAAGACAAGTCTGTCTCAATCATTTTTAAAGAAGCTAAATCTTTATTAGTATCTACAGCAAATTGAACAGCATTAAGCAATACTATCATATAAAACCTTATATTGAATGATTTATTTTTATAACTAGTGTTATGAAAATATCATTTTCACTATAAAAATCAATTCAGTTATTTTTAATTAAATTAAATCAATTATATTTTAAAAAATATACCACAATAAATAAAATTAATGATTAATTTATAAATTGACTGCTTGTGATTTAAAAACTAGTATGACCCTGTCAATAAATGAATCCAAGATCATGAATAATAGCTAAAGCGAAAAAAGAAAAAAAGAAATGAGCTAACTGATCAAAACTTAGATTCAAGTCGCTTAATTTTCGGTAGTCCTAAACAAGAAGTGATTATCTAAGAGCTTGTTTAAAATCTTTTCAAAAGTAGAGTGAAAAAGCTATGATTACAACATTCAGGCTTACATCAAGTTTATTTTCTGAATTATGGACAATATTTCTTGGATAAAACCTGGTCGTAATTACATATAATCTTTTTTTAAATACTACCTTTGTGTCTTATTATAGTGCTTTAAAATTTAATTGATTCTGTTTATTATTTCTCTAACAAAATACTGTGGAGGAGCACAAGCCTAGACCTGATTCAATAGATTTGAGGAAACGAGTCCTTCAATATCTGGAAAGCAATCACGATAAGAAAAAAGCCA
>JAITFW010000051.1 GCA_031281085.1 Chlamydiales bacterium
TCAGCGTCAGGGGCTAAATATTTGAACTCTTTCTCCCAAATACCACTTATAGACCATCTGCTCCATCTTCGATGAATATGTTTCCAATCTCCAAACCGTTCTGGTAAATCTCTCCAAGGCATACCAGCTCGATATCTGTAGAGGTCTGCTTCAACAAACAATCGATGATCTTTAGCAGGAGATCCTGCAGATCCTAAACGTCCAGGTAGCAAATCCTTGATTCGTTCCCATTGGTCTTCTCTCAACGCATATCGTTTCATAGCCAACTCCTTGAGTTGGCGAGCTTAATCGATAACTAGGTAATTAACTTGCCTTTTAATTGACGATACGCCCTAGTTTAAAGCCTCTAGTTTTAAACTATTCATATAAAATCTAAATTTTACTTAATTATTCACTCTCATAAACAGGATGGATTTGAAATCCAGCTTGCTTTACAGCAAAGATCAACTGTACAATAGGTTCCCACATCGCTTGTTTATCGATATGTAAGAGAACTTGTGTTTTTAGCGCATCTTTGGGTAAAAGACCGAGTTCTTGTTGTTTTTTAAGCTCCAATTGTACATCTAGTGGGCAAGAAATCAGGTATTCATTAAATTCTGTAATCCATTTATACTCTCCCTTATTATTTATGCTCAAATGCACGGTATAGCGGTCTTGAGGAATAGAAGCATCTATTTTTGTTTGGACTTTGACTAAACTGATCTCACGATCAAAAAGGCTGGCTCGAGTAACTGCAATCACTGCAAAAACAGCTACGATTAAAAACAGAAAATCAATCATAGGAGCTAGATTAAGATGGTTGTATCTTTTAAGTTCTTCTTCAGGGATTAGGTTCATATGCTTGCACTCTTGTTTTGAGCATCTATGAGAGAAGCTATTTGATGGGTTTCACTCTCTACCGACACCAATGTTTTTACCAATCTGTATTTAACAGAAGAGTGTAAAATAAGCGCTAAGATAGCTACGATTAATCCAACAACAGTAGTTCCTACAGAAACTCCGAGTCCATCGAACAGCATAGAAACGCTTTCTATGGACCGATTGACATCATAAAAAGCACAAAACATGCCAAAAACAGTGCCTAATAAACCGAGCATAGGAGCAATAATAGCAATATCGTTGAGTAGGTTAATTCTTTGCCAAAACGTTGCGGTAACTCTTTTGCCTTCCGCTTTCATGATTTCAACCATGACTGGAAATCCATGGTGTCTGGAATGAATCCCTGTAGCCACTAAATGACAAAATAACGTTTTTTCTTGTTTACATACCCCTAAAGCTTCATCAAAATTATGGTGAGTTACTTGAGAGCGAAGGGTATCGGTTAAAGATTGAGAAACCTTTGTACTATTACGCAAGGAAGAGAGGCAATAGAGCCATAAACAAAGAGCAAATGTGGACATTCCAAATAAAAGCATATAGATGAGGGGCGCTCCGAAAAATGCCTGTTTAAAATCAATAACCATCATTTTGGAAGGAAAGGCAGAAATCGGTTCTTGTAGCTGTGTACTTGGAATCTCGTCTGAGGTTGTCCTGGATGAAGTATCTAAATGAGCATCTTCTTCTAAGGCAATGAGTTGTTCTTTTACACAGCTTAATTCTTGATCGAGTAAAGAAAATTCCTGTTCAATTGTTACAAGATCTGAGGTATTGACTTCCGTAGGATTGGTATGTAACGTGCTCAGTTGCATTAAACCAACAACTAAAATAGACTTTAACTTCATTTTAGGACATCTCCTTTAAAATTCTAAAAATGCTATAGCTTTTAACTTTGTTTTTTAGCTTATCAAGCTGGATTGGAATAGATCAAGAAGAATTAAGAGAGATATAGGCAACAAAATAGCAATTAGCTATACTACTTTAGTTGTAGATACAAATTTTTGCTAATTATGAAACCAAAAGATTTAAAGTTTCCTTTTTCTTGGGATGAAAGAAGACCTCTAATTTTTGAAAATATTTTATTTGTGCCTCAATATTACGAGAATCATAGGAAATGGGGTTTTGTGAATTGGTACAGTCCTCAGGTATTTAAAGATCAATTGCCTATTCATGTTGAATACTGTAGCGGAAATGGCTGCTGGCTGATCGAAAAAGCAAAAAATTATCCTGAAATTAACTGGATTGCTGTTGAAAAAAAATTTGAAAGAGTACGTAAAATCTGGTCTAAAATGCGGAATTTAAATCTCACGAATATATTGATTGTTTGTGGGGAGGCTCTTACCTTTACAAAACATTATGTAGCAGATGCAAGTTTTCAGAAAGTCTATATCAATTTTCCGGATCCTTGGCCCAAGGAAAAACATGCGAAAAACCGGTTATTGCAGGAACCTTTTCTTATAGAGTTAAGTAAGAAGAGTAGGTTACAAACAGAGGCTATTATTGCTACTGATCATTTAGATTATGTAAAGCAGATTGTATCTGCTGTAAGCTCAAGTGAGAAATGGGATTTTTCTTTGAAAAGTCCTTTTTATACCAATTATTGGGAAGATTATGGTTCTTCTTACTTTGAGCAGCTATGGAGAGCAAAGGGTAAGCAAGTATATTATTTACCCTTTTCAAAAAAGAAGTAAACATGTCGTTTTCTAAGGCAAAACACATGATTTTACCAGCTGGCTTATCTGCAGATTTGGATTGGAAAAAGCAAAAATCTCTAGCTTTTCAAGAATCTTCTATTCTCTGGCATCTCGATTTTTCTTTTTCTACTACGCATTTTTCTCCTCAGGACTTCTTAAAGAGCCAATCCCAGTTACTTGCAATAGAGCATTTTTGTCGAGTAATTTGGAATGATTGTAAAAAAATTACGGCTGGAGTGATCCTTTATCAAGGAACAACAGATTTTTCTAGAATTTTTCCAAAAGAGCTTTGGTTGGAGTCTTTTTTTAAATGGATGGATCCATTTATAAAAAATGCTGCGCAGGGACATGAATTAAAAGAGGCCTCTCCTATTTATCTAGAACACTATTATGAGCTATATGCTGCTAAATTATTTGCAGAGGTTATGCAAAGACTATTTGCCTTTTTACCAGAGGAGTGCGTTACATTATTGCTGATTGAAGTTAAAGAGTCTTTATCTTTTTTAGCTCAAAAATTTTCTCTAGAATATTTTGAACCATTTGTTCTATTGGATTTAAGGAAAAATCAGCTGCCTTTTTTAAATCAGAAAGCGCGTTTGGGAATCTGTCTGCCTCCTGATTCTTATTGTGATCAAAAAATATTAACTCAGATTCATTCCGTTTTCATTCGTTTACAGCAGAAGCAGATAGACTTTAGATGCATTCCTGAAGCTAAATTAAATCACTTCTGGAATGGACTAGACAGCATCTTAGTTTTTTCTAGAACATTATCAAATCAAGGAAAAAGGCAATTACTAGGATTTTGTGCAACAGGTGGTAGAGTCGTTATAGAAGGGGATAGCCTATGTTTGCCTCAAGAAATATCTCTGCTTGATTTTTTACAAATCTTTTAAAGCTTTTAGCTTTCGAAATAACGTTTGTTCTGGTTGAATATTTTTTAGAAAATAGCTAAGAAAACGCTCTTTTAGAGAATGGTAGATAGATTCATTTATGCATTTTTTTTCTCCTTCTGGCAGAGATAGTATGCTAATTGCTTCTGAAAGACGGATTGAATGCAGCGTATTTAGTTCTTGATTTTCAAAGCAAAGAGTCGTGTTTTCCAAATGAGATTTTAACTCTACTAAAGATAAATAACGCTCTTCTATTTGAACCTTTTTGGAAATTTGATATAAATTATGTAGCCTAGCTACAACATGAAGATAATCATTATTTACATTTGCATTTTTTTTATTGCTTATTTCAAAAACATGTTCAGCACATGCCTTAATCTCTTGGTGGAGTAAGTTGTAATAAAGAAGAGGATGATTACCTTTTGACAACGCCATATAAATTCGCCTTTTGAATTTAGTATAGCTATTATAATATTTAGCAATAGAAAATAATCGGAGCAAAGGGATTTGAACCCCTGACCCCCTGCTCCCAAAGCAGGTGCGCTAGCCAAACTGCGCTATGCTCCGATAAAACATAAAGCATTTTAAATCATTTATTTTTTTCTTACAAGCGTTTATTAAGATCGAAAGTCAGTGATTTCAGTTTCTTTTCACAGTTTTCCCATAACCTACGACATTTTTCTAGCTATGTAAAAAGGCGTTCTACAATCCACCTTTTAGGAATCTCTTTAAAAGCGTGTAGTTCTCTTCTTTTAGCTATTTCTACTCAGGATGCGATGTATACACAGATGAGAGGCATGCATACCAGGGAGCTATTCCTCTAGAAGTGCATTTTGCAGCAAAAAAAAGTCCGGAAAGACAAGCCTCGTTGAAGGGGTTAACTGCATTCTTCGACAGAGAGTAAGTCAGCTTGTAAGAAAGACGGTGGCATTTTCCAAGCAATTTGTGAATCACATGGGAGCAATACGGTATTTTGTGAGCCGTTATAACCAATGGGCATATGAAAAATTCTGCGAAAGATGGGGCCTTGTAGTTTGCTTTATAACCTAACCGGTATTGTACCACCCTATCTTCTACCTTGAAGACTGGTTCTCTTTTTTCCCTTTCTTCTTTGGATACATCTCTTGGATACCTATTAGCTCCTAAATTAAGTGCTCAACATCTTACTAAAAATTAGGTTTTAGGACTGCTTCTAAGAAAAAAAGGTTGCAACGATATTATGAGAAAGGGATAAGAAGTGAATTACCTCTAAAAAAGGATTATTTAAACGCGTTAAATAATTAACAGACTAGTATTAAGGAAAAAATATGATATTTCGCAACTTAAAAATTCTATCTTGTGAGTATGCACTCCCTTTTTTTAAACAAATTTATATGAAAAAATCGATTTCTGAAAGAAAAAGCTGCTTTTCATTTAAAAAAATAGATAAAAAAATTTATTATTCTGTTATTTCTATAAAGACAAAAAGCACATTTTACTAGATACTATCATAGATTATATAGTGGCTGATTTAATGGATATCATTCAAGAGTGTAGAATATGACTTTTTTTCATCATTTACCATCAGTTGCTCGATTACATAATCTTGCTAAAGATTCGGTTGATTTAACAAAAGAAGGAGTCTTAACTGCTAAACGCATTGATAATATGATGTTAGAGGCATTAGGGCTTAAATTGTTTTACGCAACAGAAAAAGTCAATGAAAAGCAGATTTCTGTTTTGTGTCAATTAGCCGAAGAAACGCAGGCTGTTAAAAAAATGACAGATATGCAAAATGGGCAGATTGTTAATTTTGTCGAAGGTTTTTCTAGTGAAAATAGGCCTGCAATGCACACTGCAGTGCGAGATTTTTTTAAGCAATGCAGTACTTCTTTAGAAACAAAGCAGGCAACAGAATTGGGGTATAAGGAATTAGAAAAACTTCGTTTCTTTTTAGATGAGATAGAAAAAAAATCTCAAATAACAACGATTATTCAAATCGGCATCGGTGGTTCAGATCTAGGGCCTGAAGCGATTTATTTAGCTTTAGAAGCGTTTCATAAACTAGATCGCAAAGTATATTTCTTATCTAATATAGATCCAGATGAAGGCGCTCGTATTTTTCAACAGGTCGATCTAGAAAAAACGCTTGTTGTCGTAGTTTCTAAATCAGGAACTACTCTAGAAACTATGACAAATGAGCGATTTGCAAGAGAGAAGTTTAAGCAAGCAGGCCTTACAACAAAGCACCATTTTGTAGCTGTAACGGGCAAGAGAAGTCCAATGGATAACAAAGAGCAGTATATGAACTGCTTTTATATCTGGGATTACATTGGTGGCCGCTATTCGGTTACTTCTATGATAGGTGCTTTTGTTTTAGCATTTGCTCTAGGAATGGATCGTTTTTTAGATTTCTTAAAAGGAGCAAATGCTATGGATAAAATAGCCCTTCGCTCTGATCCTTATGCAAACTTACCTTTAATGTCTGCCTTATTGGGAATATGGAACCGTAACTTTTTAGGATTTCCTACTGTTGCAATTATTCCTTATTCACAAGCCTTATCTCGCTTTTCAGCTCATTTGCAGCAATTAGATATGGAATCCAATGGAAAAAGCATTGATAAAGCAGGACATTTTGTTGAGTATGATACAGGTCCTATTATTTGGGGAGAACCTGGTACAAATAGCCAGCATTCTTTTTTTCAATCTATTCATCAAGGTACAACAGTTGTTCCTATTGAATTTATTGGATTTAAAGAAAGTCAATACAAAGAAGATGTTTTCTACCAACAAACCACCTCTCAAGAAAAGCTATTAGCTAATTTATTTGCTCAATCAATAGCACTTGCCATTGGGCAAAAAAGCGATAATCCTAATACTTTTTTTCCTGGTAATCGCCCTAATCGCATTCTATTAGCCGATAAGTTAGACCCTTTTACCATGGGAGCCATTTTAGCTTTTTATGAGCATAAAGTTGTTTTTCAGGGTTTCATTTGGAACATCAACTCCTTTGATCAAGAAGGTGTACAGCTTGGCAAGAATTTAGCCTCAAAAATGCTTGAGCAATTTTCTCTTCAAAGACAAGGTAAGTCTATGGATACAAAGGGATTTCCTTTAGGAGTTGCTTATCTAGAACATTTGTTCTTTAGATCTTAAAAAGATTACAATAACTCAATGCAAGATCTTTCCTTCGTTTACAACTACAAAAGAAAACTACGTTCGTTCTTTATCGGGATGTGCTATTTTTCTATATAGCACTGTATAGGGCAGTGTTAACAAATTATTTTTTTGGTATGATCTAACGACCATAAAAAGAAGAAAGAAGCCAAGTTAGATGAATAAACGTTTATACCCCATAACAGAAGACTATTTCAAAAGACATCTTCATCCTTATTTACTTGCATGTAAAGATGGAAGAAGAAGATCAGCATTAATAAGCGATTATATTTTTTTTTATGCTATTTTATATGAGATGAGAACAGGAATTTCTTGGAGAGACTTGCCAGATTTTTATGGTTCTTGGCACACAATGTATACCCGTTTTAAACGTTCTCTTACTTAAGAGAGCTAGCAGAAATATTTGGAACATCAATACATGCAGTTTTTAAAGCAAGTAAAGAAAAGAAGATAACTTTAAAAAAAAGACAACCCTTTATAGAGAAAGAGAAGAATAAAAAAGACAAGAATTTCAAAAGCAGTTAGAAAAGATACCCGAAGAAAACAAAGTATACATAGATGAAAGCGGAATACAAGAGAACCTTTACCGACAATATGGAAGAGCTTAAAGAGGAGAAAAAGAATATGGAGCCATATCAGGAAAACACTACAAAAGAGAAAACTTTATAACAGCACAAAACCAAACCCACATGTTTGCACCATTCTGCTATACAGGAACGTGTGATACCAATTTATTGAATACATGGTTAGAGAAAATACTCCTTCCAGAACTTAAAACTGGACAAGTGATCATTATGGACAAT
>JAITFW010000053.1 GCA_031281085.1 Chlamydiales bacterium
ATTTTTTTTAATCGCTTCACCTTCGCTATTGCTTCGGTTTACGTTTCCTTATTCTTGAAAGACAGGACAAAAGTGTGCTGTCTTTCAAAATTTATTTACACAAAATTCTGTACACTCCCTATTTTTTTCTCAATCAGAATTCGCTTCTTTGCATCTTTTAGGGTCTCCTTAAATGATACTGTCGTTGAATTAAACTCAACACTGAGGTTTAAAGATTACTAGATAATACCAAAAAAATGATTTATTAACAGTGCCATAACTGGATTTTTCAGTTAGGATGTTTTTCTTCTAAGAGGATTGTGATGAGAGCTCTTTTAAAGAATGTAAGAAGTGCCATTCAACAACTCTGTTATCCTTCTATTTGTATCTATTGCCATAATCTCTGTGATGCTAAAAGACACATCTTTTGTAAAGAGTGTTTTGATTTAATGGATCTTTTAGAGAAAGAAGAGAGATGTTCTTGTTGTTTTTTTATTTCCTATGAGCCCTATTGTTTATCTTGTGTTCATCAAACCCATATCAAGCAAGCATATGTTAGTGAGCAAGGAGGCCCTCTTTTTGCTTTATTAGAAAAGGTTCTTAAGGGACAATATTATAGAGTTCCAGCTATAGCAGCACTTATGGCTTATCAATATCTAAGATTAGACTTCTCTCTACCTGATTACATTGTACCTAATTTATGTATACATAAGAAACTATCTATTTTCTTAGCAAAAGAAATAAGTAAAATTTTACAAGTGCCACATAGGCGATTTTTTTTGAAGAAGCTAAGAAATAGTCATGTTTTACTAATAGGGTTCCAACAGGATAAGAGCTATGATAAAAGCATACAAATCATAAAGGAGATACATCCTAAAACCTTAATGGGGCTCACATTACTCGGTCCTTTAAGCTTCTAGATTACGTCTAGCCATGTCAATTTGACGACGTAGCCTTTCATCTTTTTTTACAAGACCTGCAATTTTTTTCCAAGCATGTAAAAGAGTAGAGTGAGTTTTACCTCCAAAAGCAGAGGCAAGGCGTATAAGGGAATCATTAATGAGTTCTTTAGCAAGATACATAGCAACTTGTCTAGGAAAGGAAACATCTTTTGAGCGAACAGAGCTTTTTAAATCGCTAATACGTACTCCAAAAATGGTAGCGACGCTTTTTAAGATATTCTCTACAGAGATTTTTTTGTGCGAAGAGGCTTGAAATAATTCACCCAAAGTGTTTTCTACAACTTCTTGTGTGATATCGAGTTTCATCAGGCGACAGTAAGCATTTAGACGGTTGATGGCACCTTCAAGTTGACGTACGTTATTATAGATATGCTCTGCAATAAAAAACGCAATCGATTGAGGAAGACGAAATCCTTTTTGTTCTGCTTTGTGCTGCAGGATTGCTACTCGTGTTTCTAAATCGGGGATTCCTACATTGGCTACAAGTCCCCATTCCATTCTAGCGATCAACCTTTCGGAGAGTTTGAGTTGTCCTGGAGGTTTATCACTAGTAATTACGATTTGTTTGCCCTGATTGATCAAGCTCTCAAAAGTGTTACAAAACTCTTCTTCGAAATTAGGACGGTTTTGCAAAAACTGAATATCATCTACAAGTAAAACATCTAAAGAGCGATAGAACCGCTTCATGCGATCTAAAGACTTGTTGCGTAAGTTGTCAACTAGATCATTAATGAAGGCTTCTGTAGTAATACAATAAACGCGTAGTTTTTTATGTTTTTCCCTTACTTGATGACCGATGGAGTGCAAAATGTGAGTTTTACCTAAACCCACTCCTCCATGAATAAACATAAGAGTATAAGATTTGCCAGGACGAGTGGCAATTCCTACAGCAGCGGATTTTACAAATTGATTCGAAGGACCTTCAATGAAATGCTGAAATGTATAATTAGGATTGAGTTTTATCTCTAAGGTGTGCTGAGAAGAAGGAGAAGTTAGCTGATTCAGAGGGACTTGTGATAGAGAATCTGTTTTTTTTACTTCTGAAATGGCAAAAGATAAACTAAGCTCACCAGTTGCTTTTACTGACAGAAAAGAACTCAGTTCTTTTCTATAATTGTTCATGAGGTATTCTTGGACAAAAATGTTTGGTACCTCAAGGCAGAGTTCTTCAGTGACCTCTTCTCGTATGCGAATCGGAGCAAACCAATTCTGAAATTCCGTAGGAGAACATCGTTTTTCAACAGTCTCTAAAAATTCCGACCATGCTTCTTGCGGTGTTTTTGTCAACATAGATTCCTAATTAATTATACTTATGAACAATCTTTCCACAGATACTTCTGGGCTATCTTTTATCTCGTCAAGTTAACATTGATGAACAAAGCTGGCAATAGATTTTTGCTCGATTTTGTATCTCGAAGAGGTAAATAGTTAAGCCTCAATTAGAGGTAAAAAAAAGAAAAAGACGATGCATTTTTTTTATTTAAAATGGTTTCAATGTTATTTAGCTATAGGCTATGACAAGAGCTGCAGCTTGGTTCACGATCTCAGGATTTTGACTTCTCTTCAGTTCTTTAGCTTGAGCTAATGCTTGTTTTTTATAACCTAAAGCAAGTAGAACTTTTATTCGATTAAGTAAAGTGGGTTGATGAAGCGGGTCGAGTTTAAGCGCTTTTTCAATATAGTTTAGCGCCATTAGATTGTTATTTTTTTGTAGATATAAAGCTCCCAGGGTTTGAAGATCGTAAAGAGAAGAAGGAGATAAAGTGGTAAGCGCTTCAAAAAAAGCGATCGCAATATCGTATTTACCTTGTTTAATATAAGAGTAGCCGACAAAACGTAAATCAGAGAGTTCTTCGTCACTCCACCCTAATATAGATGTCCAATCGATTTGATTCATGATTGTAAGCTAGCCTTTATGGTATTGCCCTCTTCGAGCGTTGATTTCTTGAATTTCTTTGTCTAAATGCATAATGGTTTGTAAAATAGAGACGAGTATTTTTTTCTCTTTCTCATGATATTCCTTTTCAGGATTGGAATAACCTGATTCTTGCTCTTCTTTCTGTTGCTGATCTTCTCTTTTTTTTCTTGAAAAAGTGTTTAGGGAAAGGATCTTTTGCATTTGCATTTCATGTTTTTCTTCCGACCCTAAGGAAGGGATCACTTGAGACATAAAAAATCGTTTTTTTTGCTCAAAGTATCCTTTAGGAGGAGTAAAAGTTGCCCATGTTTGTTGTTTTTGAGGTTCGAGCAGAACTTCTAACTTTGGGAGAAAGAATGGGTAGGTAATTTCTATTTCAGTCTGTTCTTGAATGCCGCGAGCTTCAATCAGTAGTTTTGGATTGAGCTCTCTTAAGTCCTCTGCATACCGAGTCGAGGCCTCAATTCCTAAGTTATCAATTGTACGTGGTGGCATAACCGTTTACCTAAAGTTGTTTTATGCTCTTAATTTAAGAGATTTGCCATGTTACGTTTAAATTATCAATAGATCAGTGCTTTTAGGGTAGAAAAAATTTCTTTCCCACCAATTCCCCTTTAATAAAAATTTATTTTAATAATTAACAATTAGCATTTTAGAGCGATTTTTTTTACTAAAATTTACTTAAGATTCTTGCTAACTTTATGTTTTAGTGATAGATTGTGGTAAAATGTGGGAAGAATAGGCAGTGTTCCTATGCATAAGTTCTTTTTTAGTGGATCAACAGCGACTAAAATAGATGAAAAAGGAAGATTTGTGCTTCCTCAAGGGATGCGTTTTGGATTGGTGGAAAATGGTGTATTAGAGTTTAGTCTGGGTCTTGGATTAGGAGGGTGTTTAGCTATCTATCGTCAAAGTGATATCCAAAGAATTGTGGCTAAATTCCAGGAAAAATCACATATAGGCAAGTATCAAGAATTTTTCACATTGTTTTTTTCCACACTATACCAAACCACATGTGATAAAATTGGGAGAGTGCATATTCCATCCATTTTAAAAAAGGCGGTAGGAATTGCCTCTGAAATTGTAATCGCGGGGGTTCTTAACAAAATTGAAATTTGGCCAAAAAAAGAATACGAAAGACGGCTTGAAGCTATGCTAGACGGTAAAAACGTGGATATGAATTTGGCTAAATTAACAGAGGAAGCATTTGCTTTACTCGGAAGATCAGAAGAGGAAATAGATGGCGCATAATCGATCTCAAACAGAACATGTTTCGGTTTTGGTAGAAGAAATGTTACATTTTTTTAAAAATTCACAGCTATCCATTTTTTTTGATGGGACGTTAGGAGCGGGAGGGCATGCAAAAGCCATTTTAGAAGAGCATCGAGAGATTCAGAAATTTATTGGTTGTGATAAAGACCCAGAAGCTCTTGAAATTGCAGCTAGGGTTCTTGAGCCTTGGAAAGAGAGGGTAGAGCTTATTCATGGGAATTTTGCAAGCCTTGATCAGTACTTAAACGAAAGGAATATTCAATATGTGGATGGTTTTTTTTTGACCTAGGAGTGTCTTCTATGCAACTAGATAAAGGGCGTAAAGGTTTTAGTTTTTCAGAAGAGGGGCCTCTTGATATGAGAATGGATCCTTCATCTTCTCTTACTGCCATGGAAATTGTAAACCAATGGACAGAAAAACAATTAGGTGAGTTATTCCGTTTGGGTGAGGAACCTCGTTGGAAAAGGGCTGCTAGGGCAATTGTGGAAGAAAGGCGCAAGAGAGCCATTAAAACCACAGCTCAGTTAGCTCATACTCTTTCCTCTTCTTTGAAGACGCTTTTGAAGGGCAAATTGCATCCCGCCACTCTGATTTTTCAAGCCCTGCGTATGTGTGTAAACCATGAATTAGAAGGAATTACTGAAGGAATTACCAAAGCAATTCAATACCTTTCCCCTGGTGGTATTATGGGTGTGATTAGTTTTCATAGCTTGGAAGATCGTATTGTAAAGCATATTTTTAAGCAAGCATCAGACCTTTCTAAATCTCGTGTTCATGAGCCGGTTTTGCATGTAATGACGAAAAAACCAGTGGTTCCTACTCAAAAAGAGATACGTATAAATCCCAGAGCTCGAAGTGCAAAAATGCGTGTGGTGGAGAAAATATAGGATCGAATAATCATGCTAAAGAAGGGATTCGTTCAATTAGCTTGCTGTATAGGGTTTTTTGGATGCTGCCTTTGCTCTTATATAAATACACAAAATGCAATCACTCGATTACGGTTAGAAATTCCGATCCTCTCTTCTGCACTCAATAAGTTAAAAGAACAAAATAATCGTTTAAAATATGAAATTGATCTTTTTGAGAGTCCTGAACATCTCATGCAATTAGCGCGCTGTAGTGAGTTTAGCCACTTAAAATATCCAACGTTGCAAGAAGTTCTTACCGTTTCTGAAACCGTTATTTTACCAAAATCTCCTCTAGAAAAAGAGAAGGATATCCCTGCTCTTAAATGGAATCTTGCAATTGGGGCTAAGCAATAATGTTGGATAATGTGCCTTGGCTAGTAGCTTATAAGCGCCTAGTATGGGTGTTTGGAGGGGTTTTTTTTTTATTTTCTATCCTTATTCTTCGATTTTTTTATCTGCAAATTATCGAAGGGGAAAAATGGGAGAAAATGGCTCGTACTCAACATCAATTACTCATTACAGAGCCTTGTAAAAGAGGTGTGTTTTATTCTAATACGACTTTAAAAAAAGGACATCCAGAGACTCCTCAAACTTTTGTCATCGATATTTTAAAATTTCATTTATATGCTGATCCTAAATCCATTCCTAGTTCTCATCAAAAAGAAATTACAGATAAAATTTCTGATATTTGTCTTTTAAATAAGGCAGAAACAGAGAATCTGCAGGAACATTTGAAGCTCAATACTCGTTCGCGAAGGCTTGTTATGTGGCTGAATCAAAAACAAAAAAATATACTTCAAGAATGGTGGTTTACTTTTGCGAAAACACATAAAATTGCCAAGAACGCACTCTTTTTTATTCAAGATTATCAACGCTCGTATCCTTTTGGGAAATTACTAGGTCAAGTTTTGCATACGATCAGACAAGAAAAAGATCAAAAGAGTCAAAAGACCATACCAACTGGCGGCTTGGAGTTGTTTTTTCATACCATTTTACAAGGTAGAGAGGGAAAACGTTATATTTTACGCTCACCTCGCCACTCTTTAGAGACAGCAGAGGTCATTGCAGAATCAGAAAATGGAGCAGATATACATTTAACGATTAATCATCATTTGCAAGCTTTAGCAGAAGAGGAGATTTATAAAGCTGTAAAGCTTGCTAATGCAAAGAGCGGATGGGCTATTTTAATGGAGCCGCATACAGGAGAAATTTGGGCGTTGGCGCAATATCCGTGGTTTGATCTTCGAGATTGTCAAAAATATTTTAACGATGAAAATCTGATGGAGCACACAAAAGTAAAAGCTATTACAGATTCTTTTGAACCAGGTTCAACGATGAAGCCACTAACAGTAGCACTAGCTCTTAGAGCTAATTTAGAATTACAAAGACAAGGTAAGCCTGCTTTATTTGAGCCAGAAGAAAAAATAAAAGTTATAGGGAAGACTTTTCCTGGACGCAAAAAAAAACCGATTCGCGATGTGCGTACTCATTCTTATTTGAATATGTATATGGCGCTACAAAAATCCTCAAATATTTATGTGGCTATTTTGGTGGAAAGGATCATTACAGAGCTTGGAGAGAAGTGGTATAGAGATGCTCTACAAGATATTTTTGGCTTTGGTTTAAAAACGGGGGTTGAACTTCCTTCTGAAAGCGCAGGGTTTCTGCCTGTACCTGGAAAAAAGTCTAAAGATGGAAAAACATACTGGTCTGTTTCTACGCCTTATTCCATCGCTTTTGGACATAATATTACTGCGAATAGCCTGCAAATGTTACGAGCATATGCTATTTTGGCTAATGGAGGAAAAGATGTAAAACCTACCTTGGTACGTAAAATCACTCGAAAAAAAAAAGAGGGTTTAGAAGAAGTTCTTTTTGACAACACAACTGAGGAAAGAGTAAAAAGTTTTCCTAGGTTACTAGAACAAGAGATTATAGAGCATGTCTTAAAGGCTCTAAAATATGTGACAAAACCAGGAGGATCGGCTGCTAAAGCGGATATTTATGGATACACCGAGCTGGGAAAATCAGCCACTTCTGAAAAAATTGTAGGTGGGATGTATTCAAAAAAAAACCACATCTCTTCTTTTATCGGATTTGCTCCTATTTCTTCTCCTCGGTTTGTGCTTTTGGTTGTGATTGATGAACCTGAATGCAAGTATATCCCTGGAATAGGAAGAAACCAGCATGGAGGTAGATGTGCGGCTCCTGCTTTTAGAGAGATTGGTTTGCATACATTAGAATATCTGGGTGTACCTCCAGACGATCCCTATGGGTATTCTCCTCAAGATCCTCGATATGATGAAGAAAAAGGGGATTGGCTAAAAGAGAGTCGAGCTTTACTGGAATTATATAAAAAATGGAACGGATAAAATTAAAAAACCTTCTTAGGCGCCTAAAAATAAAAATAGATAAAGGTGTAAAAGACATAGAGATTACAGGGATTTGTGCAAACTCTAAGTTAGTAGCCCCTGGTAACTTATTTATTGCTAAAAAGGGTTTATTTCATGATGGAGCAGAATTTATTTCAGAAGCAATAGCTGCTGGGGCTACCGCTGTTTTAACCGATTTATACAATCCTTTTCTATCTGACATAGTGCAAATCATCCACCCAGATGTACATGCGATAGAGGCACTACTTGCAAAAGAGTATTATCATCTTGCAGATGAAAAGCTATTTCTAGTAGGTATTACAGGCACAAATGGTAAGACTACAACGGCTTGTCTTGTTAAACATATTTTAGATAAGCTTGGTAGTTTATGTGGATTGATTGGCTCTATCGAATGGATTATTGGGAAGCATCATTTTCCTGCAACCCACACTACGCCTGATGTCTTAACTAACTTCAAACTTTTTCATGATATGGCTCTTGCGAAATGTAAAAGTTGTGTTATGGAGGTGTCTTCCCATGCTTTAGGTCAAGGTCGGGTAAAGGAGGTTGAATTTGATGTGGCTGTGTTTACAAATCTCGACCAGGATCATCTAGATTACCATAGATCTATACAGAACTATTTACAAGCTAAGCTTCTGTTGTTTTCACAACTCGACTCCTTGGCGCGTAAAGGGCCAAAAACAGCTGTGATTAACTTAGATAGCGTTTATGCAAAAGAGATTATGAAAAATACCAAAGCGCATATACTCACTTACGGGATGGATTCTAGAGCAGATTTATACGCACATCAAATCAAGTTAACCCCAGAGGGTATAGAATGCTTCATTTATTACCGAGGAGAAAAGATAAAGCTGGTTTCTCATTTAATTGGTAAACATAACCTGTATAATGTTCTTGCTGCAGTAGGAGTGGGCTTATCTCATGGATATTGTTTGAAAAAAATTATACATGTTCTAAAATCGTTTCATCAGGTGGCAGGGCGTTTAGAAAAAGTAGCTAATTCAAGAGGCCTTCACATTTTTGTGGATTATGCTCATACGGAAAATGCCCTCGAATGTGTATTATCTGCTCTTAGAGAGATCAAGCAGGGTAAATTAATTGTCGTATTTGGGTGTGGGGGTAATCGAGATCGCCAAAAAAGAGCTAAAATGGGCAGCATTGCAGAAAAATTAGCAGATGTTGTAATTGTAACTACAGATAATCCTAGACAAGAAGATCCTCAAGGAATTGTAAGTGATATTTTAAAAGGATGTAAAAATCCTAATGCTGTATTCACGATTTTAAATCGTAAAGAGGCCATTTTTTTTGCAATAGAAAAAGGTTCTTCTAAAGATATTATATTAATTGCAGGGAAAGGACATGAGACCTATCAGGTCTTTTCTCAACAATCTGTGGCGTTTGATGACCGTTTAGTAGCTAGGCTAGCTTGTGAGACTGCAGTTTTCAATTGAGATAAGGAGTTACATGAAAAAATTTAGATGTATACGCTGGAAGATCTGCATTGGGTTTATTTTCTCTTTTTTATTTTTACCTGATGACTCTGATGCAACAGTGACAGGATGCATGCAGCCTCTTGTGGTATTAGATGCTGGGCATGGTGGAAAAGATAATGGAGCTAGCTTTGGCAACTTTTTAGAAAAGAGGGTGAATATCGTTACCGCTTTGCTAACCAAAAAACATTTAGAGAACTTGGGGTATCGTGTAATCATGACTCGTTCCAAGGATATTTTTGTCCCTTTAGATCGGCGAGTTGAAATTGCAACCCGGGTTAAAGCAGATGTTTTTGTAAGCATCCACTTTAACTCTTCTACAAATAGACTGGCGGAGGGAATAGAGGTTTATTATTATTCATCAAACTCCCTTCCTCGTAACAGGGCTTCCATGCAACTTGCTAAGTATGTTTTACCTAGATTAATCGATCAAACAGGAGCTAATTCTAGAGGGGTTAAAGTAGGTAATTTCCATGTGATTCGCGAAACCGCTATGCCAGCAGTGCTTGTTGAAGGAGGCTTTATTACCAATGTCCAAGAAAGACAAAAAATCAGACAAAGAACGTATCTTGATCAAATCGCCTTAGGAATTGCACAAGGGGTAGATAAGTATTTTAAGATGAACAAATGTCCTCGGCGCGAGTTGAACGCACGACCTGCCGCTTAGGAGGCGGCCGCTCTATCCTCCTGAGCTACGAGGACAAAAGAGTAGTTTGTCTGAAGATTGAATAATTGTCATCCATTCTATATATTAAAAAGCTTACATGAATAGAAGAACTCTTAAGGAGTCATGAATGACAGAGGGTAAAGCTGATTTAGGGTTAATAGGATTAGCTGTTATGGGACAAAATCTCGTATTGAATATGAGCGACCATGGCTATAGGGTTGCTGTATTTAATCGCACCGCTACCAAGATAACAGAATTTTTATCAAGTCTTAAGCAAGAAGTTCAAATCATGGGAGCATATTCTTTAAAAGAACTCGTCTCTAGTTTGAAAAAGCCACGTAAATTGTTATTCATGATTAAAGCAGGAAGCCCTGTTGACGATCTAATTGATGAATGTTTGCCTCTTCTAGAACAAGGCGATATAATTATCGATGGAGGCAATAGTCACTATCTCGACACAAAGAGAAGGACCGATTTTTTGCAAAAAAAGGGAATTTTATTCATGGGTGTAGGAATTTCTGGAGGAGAAGAAGGAGCGAGATTTGGGCCTTCGATTATGCCAGGCGGTAACAAGGAAGCATGGCTCGTTCTCAAGCAAATTTTTCAGAACATTTCTGCAAAGGCAGAAGAAGATGGACTTCCCTGTTGTGAGTGGATAGGAGAGGGAGGAGCTGGTCATTATGTGAAAATGGTACATAATGGGATTGAATATGGGGATATGCAATTGATTGCAGAGGCTTATTTTTTGCTAAAGGCATTTGTCACTCGTGATCCAGAACAACTACATGATATTTTTGCAGAATGGAACTCAAGCTATTTAAATAGTTTTTTAATTGAAATCACAGCTAAAATCTTTTTGCAAAAAGAGCGAGATGGAACCTTACTATTAGATCACATCTTAGATGTAGCAAATCAAAAAGGCACGGGAAAATGGACAGGTATTAGCGCTTTAGATTTAGGGGTCCCTGTGAGCTTAATCACAGAGGCTGTTTATGCAAGATGCTTATCTTCTTTAAAAGAAGAGAGATTGCAAGCTCAGAAGCTTTTTCCTCGAGTCACAAATTCTTATACTGGCACAAAAAAGCAGTTCATTTTAGATATAAAACAAGCCCTATATGCTTCTAAGATTATCAGTTATACCCAAGGCTTTATGCTGATGCGAGCTGCTGCTAAAGAGATGAAATGGGATCTTAATTATGGATCCATAGCGCTTATTTGGCGAGCTGGATGCATTATCAGGAGTGGATTTTTAAATGATATTAAAAAAGCTTACGACATAAATGCAGACCTGCCGAGCTTGCTTTTTGACGATTTTTTTAAAAAGGCCATTATCCATGCCGAGGTTTCTTGGCGTAAAGTAATTATTACCGCTGTGCAAGCTGGAATTCCTGTCCCTTGTTTTAGTTCAGCACTTACATTTTTTGATGGTTATCGTAGTGGAGCTCTTTCAGCCAATCTCATTCAAGCACAAAGAGATTTCTTTGGAGCGCATACGTATGAGAGAATGGACAAACCACGTGGGCAGTTTTTTCATACCGATTGGAATAAAATAGAGAAAAGTTCTAAAACCAGCTAACAAAACGAACGAACTCAAAGATGGTCAGTTCAGGGCGGTTTGACTAAAATTTTTCGAGTATATCAAGGGTTACAAAAGATCCATTCCAAAACACAAATGCCAAAAAAAAGAAGCAAGAAGAATCCTCTGACAGCGGAAGATAAGAAAAATAACCGACAACTTTCAAGCGATCGGGTTCTCAATGAAAACGTTATTGGTAGTCTGAAGCGGTTTAAGATCATATCTGTACTAGTTGAGATTTAATCTGACTTTGTTTAAAAAAAAGTAAAACAAATTAGGAGAAAACATGAACTGATCACAGAAAATCATAAAACCAAAACAAGGATAGCTTCAACAAGCA
>JAITFW010000056.1 GCA_031281085.1 Chlamydiales bacterium
TATACTAGTTTCGTTTTAAATTAAGAATTGCATTTCAGTATTTTTTTTAAAGACTTCTTCTTTCATAGGAAGTGATATTCTTTTTTAAAGATTCTTATTTAGTTCAATTCTTAATTTAAAAACAAATAAGTATAGAAATTGCCGCATAAGTTCTTGCTTCATAAAAAAACTTGCTCATCGAGTTAAATGAGCCTGACGTTAATTTTAAATTGCAAATGAAAACAACATTTCATAACATGAGCTGCATATCAAAGGTGTTTTATGCAAACAGTTAAAGAACATGTAATCTGGGAAATAGCTGATAGTTACCAAGATATTTTATACCATAAATACAGAGGTATTGCTAAAATTACCATTAATCGCCCTGAGGTAAGAAATGCTTTTCGTCCTTTAACCATTTCTGAAATATCACATGCTCTACAAGATGCTCGTAACGATCTCAACATAGGAGTGGTTATATTAACAGGAAAAGGCAGAGAAGCATTTTGCTCTGGTGGAGATCAAAAAATTCGCGGTGATGCTGGGTACACAGATTTAGAGGGCATAGACCGTCTAAATGTATTAGATTTACAAAAAGAAATTCGTGGGTTACCAAAACCAGTTATTGCCATGGTATCAGGCTTTGCTATTGGTGGCGGACATGTTTTACATTTGGTCTGTGATTTGACAATTGCAGCAGATCATTCCATTTTTGGACAAGTAGGCCCTAAAGTAGGTTCCTTTGATGGAGGATTCGGTTCTAGTTACCTAGCTCGAATTGTAGGGCAAAAAAAAGCTAAAGAGATCTGGTTTTTATGCAGAAAATACACTGCAAAAGAGGCTTTAAAAATGGGTCTGATTAACTGTGTAGTTCCCTATGAAGAATTAGAAAGCACTACTTTGCAGTGGTGTTATGAAATTCTTCAGCATTCACCTTTAGCCCTTCGTTGCATAAAATCAGCTTTTCATGCTGATTGTGATGGGCAAACAGGATTGCAAGAATTAGCAGGGAATGCTACTTTGCTCTATTACATGACGCAAGAGGCTCAAGAAGGACGTAATGCTTTTCTACAAAAACGCAGTCCTAATTTCTCACAATTCCCTAAACGGCCTTAAAACATCTATGCATGCTATTCAAATTTGGACGTTAGCAATTCGACCTAAAACTTTAATTGCTAGTATAAGTCCTGTTTTAATCGCAACGACGATGGCTATTAAAATTGGCAGTTTTGATTGGTTCATTTTCTTCTGCACTGTGTGTACTGCTTTAGGGATTCAAATTACAACTAATTTAGCAAATGACTATTTTGACTGCCTTAAAGGATCTGATACTGATCAGCGCAAAGGATTTGTGCGCGTGACTCAAGCAAAACTCGTGCCACATAAGACAATGCGTCAAGCTATAGGAACCAGTATGCTGTTCACGCTTTTAAGTGGTATCTATTTAGTTGTCATTGGGAAAGCTTTGATCGCCTGCCTACTCGTTATTTCTCTATGTTTATCTATTTTGTATACAGCAGGACCCTATCCTTTAGCCTATCTTGGACTCGGCGATCTTTTTGTATGGGTTTTTTTTGGTCCAATTGCGGTCAGCGGAGCGTATTATTTGCAACTAGGATCTCTGTCTTTAGAAGCTCTATTAGCTGGTATTGCTCCTGGAGCAATTTCTACTGCAATCTTAACAGTAAATCATGTAAGAGATATCGATGAAGATCTATTAGCCAATAAAAAAACTTTAGTTTCTCGTTTTGGTAAATCATTTGGTAAATGGGAATACCTTTTTTGTTTATTAGCAGCTTTTGGATCTTTATTTTTTTTCTATGATTCCCACCCGTTTGCTCTTTGTACGCTTTTATGTCTTCTGCCTGCAGGCATGCTTATAAAAACAATGTTTACATATAAAAATCCCAAGGAACTGAATGTTTTATTGATAAAAACAGGTCAATTGCTATGCCTATTTACAGCGCTTTTTTGCATAGGTTGGATGTTATAAGTTGGCGTATTTTTCGTTTTCAACTTACAAAAAAAGATCAGTCGATTCGCTTAAGTCATCTCGTTTGTCTCAAAGATAGTAACCATCGAGAAGCATGGGCTGAAATTTCTCCTTTACCAGGCCGTAGTAAAGAGACAATAGATGAAGCTCTTTTACAATTAAGGAATGTGTTAAAAAAAGAAAAACCCTCCCATCTCTACCCTTCTGTTTCTTTTGCACTGGCAACAGCTCTTAAGCAATTTAGTTTTCCCCCTATTCCTTTATGCGCCCTCTTATCAGGCTCTAAGCAAGAAATCATGGAGCAGGCACTGCTAGCAAAACACAAAGGATTCTCTTCTGCTAAAATTAAACTATCGCAACTTTCTTTAGAAGATGCTTTTTTTGTTCTTGATCATTTGCGCAAAATATTTTCTCTACGAGTAGATGCAAATCAGCGCTTTAGTTTTCAAGAAGCTATGCATTTTTTCGGACAGTTCCCTTCCTTAGCATTTGATTTCGTTGAAGAACCTACTTGGGAAACCTCTCGATTGGTTGATTTTTCCCATCCTTTTGGGCTAGACGAAACCCTAGAGAAAAATCCTCATTTTATGTTTGAGAATCTAGCTAATTGCAGAGCAGTTGTCGTAAAACCCATGATCCAAGGATTTTTTACCACAAAAAAGCTGATGAAACGCTTAGAGAAAAAAAGAATAAAATTGATTTTTAGCAGTTCTTATGAGAGCGGCGTAGGGTTGATGCAAATTGTTCGCTTAGCCATGCAAACAAAACTCTATCCTCTTGGGTTAGATACCCAATCTTCATTTACTGAAGATCTATTAACCCCCTTTCCTATTTTTTCTTCCCCTATCTGCACTTGTCCTTTTCCAGCGCAGATACAAACCCATCTACTACAAGAGATTGATCATGGTTAAAATGCTCTGTCCTGTTGCTCTACAGGCAAAAGAAAACCCAATGGCTTTAGCTATTGAGACAACTTTACATAGCTTATCTTATCGAGAATTAGATCAGCTTTTATCTCAACTAGTACATCACCTAATCTCTTTAGGAATCAGCAAAGATACAAGAATTGCTTTTATTGCACCCACTTCGTTTAAAACGGTTCTTTTATTACTGGCTCTTTTGCGCATGGGGGCAATTGCCTGTCCGATAAATCCTCAATTTCCTCAAGTGCAGATTGAAGACTTAATCCAAAGGCTCAAACCTTCTTATTTTATCAACCTAGATACTCTTGTTTTTACCACTAGCTCTTATCAAATAGATTCTATCCTTGATACGGAGCAATTGTTCACCTTTTTAGCCACTTCTGGATCTTCAAATCAAAGCAAAATTGCTTGCCACACTTTTGAAAACTACCTAGCTAGCGCTTTAGCCACGCATGTACCGCTTCAGTTATCTAAGAGTTCTCGTTGGCTGTTATCATTACCTCTATATCACGTTAGTGGTTTATCCATTTTAACACGCTGTATAACAATAGGGGCATGTATTGTGCTAACAGATTCAAAATCCATCTGGGAAGAGGTCCTTCCTCGTAGAGTTACACATCTATCTTGCGTTCCTACTCAACTCTTTCGCTTAAAAGATCAAAAGTGCAACTTACCTTTTTTAAGTAAGCAGTTACACTGTGTACTGGTCGGAGGAGCACATACGAGTCCTTCTCTATTCCACTCTGTAAAAGAACTTCCTATTTTCTTTACTTACGGTATGACAGAAGCTACTTCCATGATTACACTAGCAACAAAAGAAGATCTACGATTAAAAAACGTAAGCATGGGTTATCCAATAAGCTGTTGCGAAATCAAAATAGCAAACGATTGTGAAATCTTAATTAAAGGTAAAAACCTGTTTCAAGGTTATTGGGATGGCTTTCAAATAAACCCAATCCCTTCTTGGTTTGCCACAAAAGATTTAGGTGAAATCCGTTTAGATCATCACCTTTACATAACGGGAAGAAAAGATCGTTTATTTATTTCGGGGGGAGAAAATATACAGCCGGAAGAAATTGAACAAGCGTTGTGCTCTATTAACGGCATTCTCTCTGCTACAGTATTGCCTAAACCAGATGAAGAATTTGGAAATCGCCCTGTTGCTTTTATTGAAGATATTCAGCAAAGATCTCTAACTCAGATCCTTGAGGAACTGCGTAAAATCCTTCCCTCTTTTAAGTGCCCTATAAGCATTTGGGCTTATCCTAAACAACTAAAAAACACCTCTGTAAAAATCTCTATTCCTCTTTTAGAACAACATGTAAAAAGTCTTCTTTCCAAAGATGTCTTTCAAGATACTCTCTTAGTTTCAAAGGAAGAGATCTAGACTTTTTTGTTATAGAATCTATACATACATGTACAATGACAACGCGACCTGCTTCCTCTTGCGTTCTAAGGTTAGACAAAAGATAAGACACGCTGAAAGAGGTATTTCCCAAGTGTTTAACACCTAATTGAATGTTTAATGGATCTCTTAATTGTAAAGGTTTTTTATAATCAGCTTCAGCATGAACAACAGGCATTTCCACCTGATCTAGAAGATTTTCTTTAAATCTACTAAATAAAAATTCTTCAAATGCCTCTAAAGCAAGATTAAATTGCTCAGAAAAAAATAAACGTCCTGTTGCATCTGTATTCTTCATGCGAATCTGTGTTCGATACTCAAACATATTTTTTTATCTAATAAAAATTTGAATGCGTTTTTTTCGTAAAAAGTTCTAAGATACGGTATAAACTAAATTTTTTTCAGCTAAAAGCCTTAATTATGGATGGTCAAATACAAATAAAGGCTCTTAAAAACCGATTAAAATTAGGTTATAGGATTGTCTAAAAAAAAAGCTATTTTTATAATTGTTATCACTCCAACAACAGATGCCTTAAGTAGATTTAAAAGAGTAAAATATAAAATGAATCCACACAATTTACAATCTTCCGTATTATTGAATCAAATTCAGTTACAAAGTTTACCAGAGCAAAGCATGGCAACATCCTTACAAGCAAAGGGCGAGCTTGCATTGCTTAAAAAATATTTTGACAAAGGTTTGAACTACTTTAATAAAGCTCTTTCCCTTGAACCTACTAATTTTAAACTTTATTTTTCTCAAGGATTATCCCTTTTTCAATTTGCACAGGAAAAGCAACAAAAAAAACCGCTCCTCTTAGCAAATAAGCGCCTAAAAATAGCAGCTCAGCTCAACCCAAACCATTTAGATATCTGGCAAGTTTGGAGTAGCGTCCTCTGCACTTTAGGATGTACCTATAAAAATCTAAAATACTTTTTAGAAGCTCATGAGAAAATCATCCAGGCAATCGGTCTTTGTCCTCTACAAAAAACAGACATCCTTGCTGATTTATATGCCGATTTGGGGTCTATTTCTCTACATATAGCTAGTTATTCCCAAGAACCCCATGATTTACATAACGCCATACAAGCTTTTGAAAACGCAGTGAATTTAAATAAACTACTCCCTGTTGATATTTGGGAAGATTTCGGTCTAGCTTATTATAGATTTGCCAGTTTTGTAAATGAAGGACGTTTCTATTTTAAAGCAAACCAGTGCTTTAAAAAAGCTCTTTCTTTAGAACCAGAATCAGCCTCTTTATGGCATTTATTAGCTCAAACTTTTTGTCAATTATACACACAAACACATGATGAAGACCATTTCATCAAAGCTGATGAGTATTTTGCTTCAGCTACTCAAAGATCGCCAAAATCCTTAGATATCTGGTTAAATTGGTCTTTATTTCTATGTGAAACAGGTAAAAACCTCTCTGATGTCAAAAAATTACGCCTATGTATTGAAAAGTGTCATGAAGCACTTCATGTTGATCCCAATCATTTTCTCATCCAAGCAATCTGCGCTGAAGCTCTTAGCTTACTAGGAGTCAACTTAGAACGCCTTGACCTCATTCACGAAGCTAATGAAAAAATGAGTCAGATTATTAAACAAAAAGAAGATAGCCCTGATATTTGGTACTGTTATGGGTCTTGTTTACAGTGCCTAGGCGCTTATTTTAAAGATGTCGATCTTTATTATCAGGCAATTGAAAAGTTCCAGATAGGATTATCTATTAATCGTACCTACCACCGCAACTGGCACGCAATTGCAAAGGTTTATACAGCAATTGGAGATCTTGAGCAAGATGCCGATATTCTCTACTCCTCTTTTAAATTTTATAAAAAAGCTCTCTATTTGAAGAAATCTCATTTTTATTTATTTGATTATGCGGTTGCTTTAGCTAAGCTCGGAGAAATGAAACATGAAAAATGCTATCTAGAAAGATCTATCGGTTTATTTGAAAAAGCATTAATCATACAAAAAAATGCCCTCTTTTTATATCCAAAATGGTTATTTCATTATGCGTGTGCGCTAGATACTCTTGGAGATTTTTTCGAAGAAGAGAGTTATTATTTAAGATCTATTGAGATTTTTTCACAAATTTTAATGGTCGATCCTGATTTATGCGATGTACATCACCATCTAGCATTAGCACTTTCCCATTTGGGAGAACTTACTTCTGCTAGAGAGTATCTCTACCGTGCTATCCATCATTATAGGCTTGCTAGTAAACAAGAGAGTGAAAATGATGCAGTACTCTTAGACTTTGCCTTAACTCTAATCAATTTAAGCCAACATCTATACGATTCTGCTGAAATTGAGCAACTGTATCGCGATGCAGAGCAAAAGCTATTTACCGCAAGTCGTCTAGGCAACACTCAAGCCTACTATCACCTCGCTTGCCTTTATTCCCTCTCTAATCAGATCGGGCTTAGTATGCATTTTCTAGAAAAAGCGGTTAAAGCAGATTCTCTACCCTCTACAGAAGAAATACTCCAAGATGACTGGCTTGATAACATACGCACAACGCAGGATTTTCAGGAATTTTTATCCCATTTAGAAAATAGCCGTAATCTAGAAGAGTATTAAATGGAGATTGTTGTGGCATTATTGAACAGAATCATTCTTCCTTATCATTCTTCCTTTTCAAACCGGTTATGAAAAAAAACAGCTTCTAGTAAACCAAGAAAACTATCTGTAATTTAAGTTATATCTATTGGAAGACCAAAAAAATAGTCTGACTATATCTGTTTTAGGAGAATCTTTTTTCTTGACTAAAGAAAGGCAGTCTTCGTTTATCTTTAGTTTAAATCTTTTTCTGTGTTAGAATTCTTTTCGAGCCAACTCTAACTGGTTAATAACACTCATTCCTATGCAAATTAAGGTTATTGCTTCATGAATAAACGTTCTTTTCTTTTTGTATTGCTTTTAACAGTAGGTTTTTTTTTCCTTAACCAATGGCTTTTTCCACCTAAACAACCTTCAATTACCACTACGGAGACTCAAAAAGTCTATGTAGAGCCAACCATTGAAGCAAAGCCAACCGCAACCGACACTTTTGACCAACAACAGCAACAGTTCTTTGTTCTAGAAAATGCTTACCAGCAGCTGGTTTTTTCTAATATAGGTGGGGCTATTTCTGAGATTAATCTTGCCCTATACAGTAAAAAAAATTCTCAAATACCTGTGCGTTCCATTGCTTTTGATCGAATCGTTGAAAAAAACTTTTCGCAAAATAGCCATTTTCCTGCTTTTCCCTATTTTACTAATGAGAACACTGGAGAAAAAATCCAGCCAATAACAGGTGGATATTATCCTTTATTAAGGCGTACTCTGTTCAATACCCAAGGTGTTCCTATTTCTTTTGTAGAACCTAAATTTTACGCCTTGAATATTGTATCTTCTGATACGAATTTAGCTGCCCAATCCTACCGTTTAAAAAAATTAGAAAAAGATCTGATTGAGTTCGAACTCATTCAACCCAATCGTAGAATCACAAAAACGTTTTCCTTTTCTAAAGATCCGAGCTTATCTCCTTATTGCATTGAAGTCATGATTAAAATAGATGGAGATACACGTGGTTTATGGCTAACTACAGGAATTCCGGAGGTGGAGCTCATCTCAGGAAATGCTGCTCCTACTTTAAAATATCGGACGCTTAGAGGCTCTCAAAAAGCACAAATAGAACAACTTTCTCTACCCAAAAACGCAACGATGCATGCTATACCAGCGGATTGGATTTGCAACTCTAACGGATTTTTAGGAATGATCCTCGACCCTTTAACAGCAGAAGGAAGCTCATTTCGCGCGCAAATGATCCCTGGAATGCAAATTCCTACTCGTCTTTCTTTAATGAATCCAGAGTATCAACCTTATCCTCCTGAAAAATATCCAGGTTATGAAATGCAGATACCTTTGCACGAACAAATAAGCTACTTCCGCTTATACGCAGGTCCTTTTGAAGATGACCTCTTGAATAAGGTTGATCAAACATATGCTAACCCTGCTAAAGGATATAATCCAGGTTACATCGGAGCTTTAAGTTTTCATGGATGGTTCACGTTTATTTCAGAGCCTTTTGCTAAGTTTTTATTCTTAGTTATGAAGTTTTTTTATCGAATGACCTCATCTTGGGGAATTTCGATCATTTTGTTAACTCTTGTATTGCGTATTATGCTCTATCCACTTAATGCTTGGTCTATCAATTCTTCTTTAAAAATGAGCCAAATAGCTCCTCAAGTAACTGCTATTCAAGAAAAATACAAAAAAGATCCCAAACGTGCTCAAATGGAGGTCATGAGCCTCTATCGAGAAAAAGGGGTTAATCCATTAATGGGTTGCTTTCCTTTACTCATTCAATTACCTTTTTTAATTGGAATGTTTGACTTATTAAAATCTACTTTTGAGTTAAGAGGTGCAAGTTTTATCCCTGGATGGATTGACAATCTAACAGCACCGGATGTGCTTTTCAGTTGGAATTACCCTATTCCTTTTTTTGGTTCTAGTTTTCACCTTCTACCTTTTTTACTAGGTTTTATTATGTGGATACAACAACGCTTTACCTCCATGAATACAAAAACCACCGCTGCCCTTACAGACCAACAAAAGCAACAAAAAATGATGGGTAATATCATGACTGTTGTTTTTACTGTCATGTTTTATCATTTCCCTTCAGGATTAAATCTTTACTGGCTATCTTCAATGGGACTTGGCATATTGCAGCAATGGTTTATGATGCGTAAAATGAAAAAGGTATAAAACATTTAGTAGCAGTAGGCTAGCTTAAGCCTCCTGCTTCTTTTAAGTTTCACCTATCGTCACATGTGGTATCCATGCAAGCTTGGGAAGAATTTTTAAAAAAGCAAGAAGATCTATTAGGAAAACAAACAGTCAATCAATGGCTACGATCGCTTAAAATCTTACATTTTGATGCAGTCAATCTCTATTTAGAAGCAGCTGATGCATTTCACATGCTGTGGTTTGAAGAGCATATGCGTCCCTTGATTAAAACACACTTACTGAATAATAATTCACGAACAATTAAAGTTCACCTTCATGTTCCAGACAAAGCTGTAAACAAAAAAAAAGAGAAAACACAGCAGGTTATAGAGTTTTCTCCTCTTGCAGATCAGTTAGATCCTATAGCTACTCTAGCAAATTTTGTTCCAGCTAAAGCCAATGAAGTAGTTATGCGCCTATGCTGTGAACTAACAGGCGTAGATCCTGTTTCCTTACGGTTCACCTCTTCTCCTAACCTAGCTACCTATAACCCTATTTTTCTTTGGGGAAAGGCTGGCACAGGTAAAACCCATTTGTTAATGGCTCTAACCCATCTTTTTTGTCAAAGAGGGTTTAAAGCTTTATTTGTGCGATCTGAAACATTTACCGAACATGTCATTTCTGCTATTCGATCTTCAGAAATGCAAAAGTTTAGAGAAATCTATCGTCATTTGGACGCCTTATTAATCGATGATATTCATCTTTTTATGCGTAAAGATGCAACACAGGAAGAATTTTTTCATCTCTTTAATACTCTGCATTTATCAAATAAACAAATTATCTTAAGTTCTAAAGTCTCCCCTTCTCAGTTAGAAGAAATCGAACCAAGGCTTATTTCAAGATTTGAGTGGGGTATTGTATTGCAATTAAGTGAACTAACAGAAATAGAGCGTAAGAAGCTACTTATTCATTGTTGTAAAACACGAAATTTTCCTTTAACGGAAAAAATATGTTCTTTCCTAGTTCAGACATTTTCCAATAACCATTCTTTATTGCGTGCCTTTGAAGCTTTGTTATTACGCATATATTTAAAAGATAAAAATTTTAAACCGAATCAATTGCAGCTCGCACAAGTAGAAGTTATTCTTTCTGACCTTATTCAATTTGAGCAGAAAAAAACTTTAAATAAAGATATTGTTCTATCGGCTGTAGCTTCTTATTTCGATATAGACCCTTCTGAAATTACAGGGAAATCGCAAAGCCAACGACATACCTTTCCAAGACAAATTTCTATATACTTATGCAGAACCTTGCTTAAATTATCTTTTACACAAATTGGAAGGATATTTTCCCGCGATCATTCAACAGCAGTTACAGCGGTAAAGCAAATTAAAGTTAAGTTAGAAAACAGAGATAAAGAATTACAAGAGGCTTTAAAACAAATCGAAACTATTGCAGTAGCTTCTTTAAATAAAGAAGTCTCTATTCCGGACGCTTTAACAAAACGATCGGAATAGAGACTACTGCTTTATTAAATTTTAATAAATCTTTCTCCAGGCTTTCCTCCTAAAGGATTTGCTGGGAGTGGAAGATCTTTCTTTGTATCTCGACCCTCACAAATATCTTTTGCACGAGTTCTCCATTTTTCTACAGACTCGACAAATAAAGGAGCATAACGACATAATGCAGATGCATCAGCTCCTATGCCCATTTCTATAACAGCATGCATTAAAATCAATTCTTCAGGAACAGCAACTCCTACTCCTCCTCCTGCCATCTGACCACCTAACATAGCTCCTTCAAGAAGAGCTTCGTATAAGTTTGATCGAATTGTGGAATCTTTAGGCAAACCATCTAAGATCGGTGAGTATAAATACAAACGATCTGAGTTTGGCTCATATGTAAGATGGAGAGAAAAAGTATTATCAATTCCAAGTATACATGTATGATTTTCATCAAATGCCAGTTCTAGATTGAGTTCTTTCCCGAATTCCCTTAAATTTGCCTTGGCATTTTCCAATGACATCGAATCGTCCTCCTACAGTTCTCTAATGTTCATCTTTGATTATAAATCGCCTTCTCTTTTAAAACGAGCATAACCTTAAAAAATAATACTACTATTTTGGGAAAAATGACAGCACAAGATCTATAACTTTAATTTATTGACAATAGATCTTTTACGTCAAGAGTTGTCTGTTTATAAAAAACTACTTAGTTTTTGTAAGTTTCCTTAAAAAAATTCATGTAACGAATTGCTTTGAAATGTTTTTTTAGAAAAGCTAACGATATACTCAACAGCATTAGAAAAAAGACATTACAGATAATCAATTCATTGAATTTTTCTTGTAAATTCAGCTAAGATCCCTGCTCATATGCAACCTGAAACGAACATTTTAACACGAAAC